>NZ_CP197413.1:2636000-2965500 GCF_052161635.1 Lacunimicrobium album | reverse complement strand
GGTCGAGGTTTCCTGAGTCGGAGGAAGATGGACCGTCTTTTCCCAGCGCGGGCCAGCTAAGCCGTTGACCTTGATGGAGAGGGACTTGGCCCAGAAGTTGTCCATGCGAAGGCGACGGGCGGCTTTGGCGATCAGTTTGATGAGAATACCCTTGCAGCCGAGGTCATGGCGGAGGTCGGGTGGGAGGACGTGAGACTGGCCGAAAGAGCCACGGTGGGTGTCTGGCTCGGCGATGTGGTGGCCGCGGATCTTCCAGTACCAGCGTCGTCCTTCGATGCCGCCCCAGACCCGTTCGAGCTGGGATTCGCTGCAGTGATACATCTGCTGGACGGTGAAGATGCCGGCACGATGGAGTCGGAGTTCCATGCGGGCACCGATGCCGGGGAAGTCGCGGAGTTGGAGGTCGAGGAGGCGGTGGGGGATGTCTTCGGCAGTGAGCAGGGTGAAGCCATCGGGTTTCTGGAGGTCGGTGGCGACCTTGGCGAGGTAGCGGTTAGGCGCGATGCCGATGGAGCATTTCAGGAAGGGGCCGACTTGTGTCGCGATGGCGGCTTTGATTTCGTGGCCCAGGCGGGTGGCGACGTCGATCTCGCGCTGGTAGGTCGTCAAGCGGCAGGACATTTCGTCAATGGAATGCGTCTTGTCGACCGGGACAATGGAATGGACAGCCGCGACGATCTGGTGGTGGACCTGGACGTAGCGTTTGACTCGAGCGAGGACGATGCGGATTTCCGGGCAAAGCTGGCGGGCTTCCCAGAGTCTGGTGCCGGTTTTGATGCCGAAGCGCTTGGCTTCGTAGCTGGCGGCGAGGCAGGAAGTGTTGTCGGCCATGACAGGAGCGACAGCGACGGGGCGTCCACGTAACTGCGGGTCGTCGTGTTGCTCGACGGACGCAAAGTAGGAGTTCATGTCGACGAATAGCCAGTTCACACTCATACACACTAACTTGACGAAGGTATGGACAATTGTCAACATCTCTATCGGCATTGTCCAAGTCGGCAAGACAGCAAAAATCTGCAGAAACATTTCAGCAGCGAATTGACTGATCTCGTAAAGCCTTTCCTTAAAGAAGTTTACAGCAAACAGGGCTTAGAGTTATCGTCAGCCCTCCCAATCTGCCCAATCCGTTTCCGGGGAACGACTTGGGCTTGAGCGACTCATTTTCAGAATGTTATTTGATCCAAAAGGGAAAGATTTTGGTTTAATGAGATCAAATTGATTAAAGATTTGCATCGCGACCCACCATTTCCTCATGCTACTGCGTAGAATGAAATGGGTTGCTGAAGCGAATCTCAACCCGACCCGGACCGGACGTATAAACGAACGTCCAAATGGGTTTAGCAATCTGACTACTCAGATCGACACCTTAGCTGTGAAAGATCGTTGTCTATGACTCGTACAGAGCGACTTGATAAACTCAAAACAAAGCTTCTTGATCGACGAAAGGAACTCCGAGTCAAAATTACCGGTGACCTCGGCAGTACCGATCCCAATCAGCAGGGCGATGAAGGAGACGCAGCAACTTATAACGCCAGCAGTGACCTGAACACGCGTTTGGCTTCGATGGAAAGTGATGAGCTCCGCCAGATTGAGTTGGCTTTGAACAAGTTTCGTGACGGTCGCTATGGCATCTGCGAAATGTCTGGCAAAAGCATTCCGATTGCCCGGCTGGAGGCGTTGCCTTTCACTCGATTGTCAGTTGAGTGTCAACGTGTGCAGGAAGAATCCAGCCATGCGGACCATGGATATAATGCGGACTGGGAATTTGCAGTGACTCAGGAAAGCCGATTCCAGGAACGCGATCTGACGATTTCTGATTTGCGTATGGAAGACTGAGATAATTTCGACCACTTCTGTCTGAGGGGTCAGGCAGAAAGGGCAGAGCGAGAGCTCTGAAGTCCGCGACGGGCGTCTCCTGACGTTCCGTAACGAGGACAAAACGGGGAAAGCCAGGCGTATGCCTGGCTTTTTTTATGCGCGGTCGGAAGAAGGTTACGACTCAGTGCGGTCTCAAAAGTCGTGCTATGCTCCAGCTTTGGGGAGCGTTTGAAATTCGAACGTCCACAACATGCTTGCTCAAAGCCGCAAGCATGGCACTTTGAGAAAAAAGCGGTATGAGTCGACTTGGGATTGTTATTGCTATGGTTTTTGAATGAGCGATTCGGAGCGGAGGCCGTTGGCGCGGTTGAGGATTTCCTCGGCGGGGGCGATCAGCTTGGGCTGCATGCTGTAATCGAATTCGTGACGGTTCTGGACCCGGAAGGGCAGGAAGTTGTCCGAGACGAAATCGAGAGGGAAGACCTGATACCACGGCGGGCGGACGGTCTGCAGGGTGGTTAATGTTTCGTAGCCATCTTTGATAAGCGTGATTTCACGCGTGCCGTAGTGAGTGAAGTCGACAGCGACCGGGGTGAAGCCGATGTCTTTGCCATCAAGACGAACCATGGCGCCGGGTGGGTCGGTGCGGATGGTCATCCGTCGATTGACGCTCATGCAGCCTGTGCTCAGGAGCAGCAGGGCGATCAGCAAAAATGGACGGAACGTGAACATGGAATCGTGCGTCTTGACTTGTGAGTAAAAACGAAGGTGCGTGAATGGCGCGGAATTTATCAGGAGTTGGCGAGGGGGGAAAGAGCATTTTTTGAGAGGGGAGGCGGAGGAGGAAATGCCTAAAGTCAGTTTCGAATTGAGAGTCGGTTTATGCCTAGCGCCCACCCTCATCCGTCGTCGAAGCGACGCCACCTTCTCCCCTCAAGGGAGAAGGGACGAGAATGGGGCAAGTCAGAGAAATCGTATCAGAAGAAACTTGCAATATGCGGGGATGTTCAGTTTGTTATATAGTGTTGTGCGAGAACGGATTAACGTGGAAATGAGTGGAGTTGGGTGATACATGCGTTGGGATCAGGTCGTTCAGTATGCGATCAAGACTGATACCGGGATGAAACGGGCCGGGAACCAGGACCGGGCTTTTGCGGCGTTGTGCACCAATCATGACTACTGGCGAGAACAGGGGCACATTTTCATCGTAGCCGATGGGATGGGCGGGCATGCGGTGGGCGATCTGGCGTCGAAGATTGCTGTTGAGGAACTGCAGCACACGTTTCAGAAGATCAATAACCAATCGACGAAAGAACTGCTCGAGAGTGCCTACCGGGCTGCCAATCAGGAAATTAATCGTCGAGGGAGCCTGAATCAGGAATTCCATCGCATGGGAACGACCTGCACAACGCTGGTGCTCAATCACCAAGGAGCGTGGGTGGGGCATGTGGGGGATTCGAGGACGTATCGGGTGCGCGGGACGCGGATTGATCAGATGACGTTCGATCATTCGCTGCAGTGGGAACTGGCACGCAAGACGAAGAAGACGTTGAAAGAGATTCAGAAGACGGAGCCGAAGAACGTTTTGACGCGATCTTTAGGGCCTGAAAAAGAGATGCCGATTGATGTCGAGGGACCGTTTCCGGTCCTGCCGGGTGACATCTATATTCTGTGTTCGGACGGGCTGACGAATTATCTGAATGACTCTGAGATCGGGATGATTGCCGCGCTGATGCAGCCGAGTGAGGCGTGTCGGATGATGGTCAACCTCGCGAATCTGCGTGGTGGAGCGGACAACATCACGGTGGTGATTGCGCATGTGAATGCTGCAGAAGACAGCGGGGTCTTTCTGCCAGAGCCTCCGACGATTGAACAGGCGCCGACGAACGATGTCACAGGTCTCAACATCGGGTTGGTGATCTCGGCGTTCATGCTGGCGATGGGGATTTTGCTTCTAGTTGGTGGATACACGGTTCCGGGGATTGTGGTGACTGGAATAGCTGGGCTGGCAGTCGCGTGGCTGGTTGTGTCGCTGATTCAGAACAGTCAGAAGGTGGTTCCGAAGCAGGAATTGAATGATCCCGAAGAGACGATTTTCTGGCGTCCTTATCGGACGGCGTCCGCTTCCTTTTCGCATGAACTATTGGATGAGATCAGCCGGGTGACCAAGGAGTTGGAAGATCTGGCCAATAAGCGTGGTTGGAAGTTCGACTGGCAGCATCAGCAGGCACTGTATACGGAAGCCAATCGTAAGATCGAAAAGCATAAGTACGATAAGGTGCTGCAGGCGTACTCGGTGGCGATTGATCAGTTGATCTCGGTGATGAAGTCGAATGATTCGCGGCTGGAACGGTCGCATGTGGTAACGGAGAAGTAGGCGTTTGACGTTGAGTGTGGACGGGCGGAGTTCGAGGTTTGGTTGGTTGCCGATAGACGCGGTATGCGTTTTGGACTTTGCCTGTCGTTTTGATGAGCATTGGTTGTCTGTTGATGCCTATCGCCCACCCTCATCCGTCGGCGAAGCGCCGCCACCTTCTCCCCTCAAGGGAGAAGGGACGGAATACGGCTCCCCTTAAGGGAGAAGGAACGAAGACGGGAATGTCGGAATTGCAAACTGTTCGCTGGTGTGAAGAAACGCTTTGACGATGCGGTGGAACACGTGGTAGGTTTCGCGCCGAAATGATCTGGCAGACATGCTGCGCGCTGAGAGATGTTTTTGGCGTTGGTGGCGATGTCGTGAAATTTGCCTACGTTTTGAGGTCAGTCACGCGTGAAAGATTTGAGACGAATCTTGAGTGTTGTGGTCGCGGTGGCGATTACTTTCGCGTCGGCATGCGAATGTCGGGCTGAGGAGAGTTGGGCGGACTGGCTGACGCCAACATTGTTTGAAAAAGACGAAGACGAAGTCAGTAAACGACGATCGCCGATTCTGCTGATTGGGGAGACGGATGGCTATCAGCTGCCTCACTCTGATTCCGTGAATAGGTCGAAAGTGCCTCTTGACTATGAGTCATGCACGGACGAGTGTACTGCTGATGCACTGGCGTGGTATGACCCGAGTCTGCTAGCGGAGAAGTCCTGGTTCAATCGAAAAGCGACCTCGATCGCGGGGACGTATATCGCGGGTGACGACAACAAGCTGGGGATTGGCGATTTTACGGTCAGCAGCAGTTTTCAGTTGAAAAGTCTTCCGTTGTTGTCGTTGACACCGTCTTACCAGATGTCGTTTCTTTCAGGACCGCAACAGACGGATTTGCCGGAGACGCTGTATCGGGCAGGGTTGGATATCTCGTGGTTTCAGCCACTCTCGGAACAGTGGATTTTACAGGTCGCGGTGACGCCCGGCGTGGCGGCTGACTTCGATACGACCGATGCGGCGATGATTCGTATCATGGGGCGGGCGCTGGCGTTTTATCAGGCGAGTGAAGAATGGAAATGGGCGATTGGAGTTGTCTATCTGGCGCGGGATGACTTACCTGTGCTGCCGGTGGCAGGACTTGTTTATACGCCGACGCCGGATATCAAGCTCGATTTGATGTTTCCGAAGCCGCGGTTTGCGTATCGTTATGAGCAAACGTCGTCGGGGGAGAACTGGTGTTACATTGGCGGCGAGATTGGCGGGGGGACGTATGCGATCGAGCGGATCACCGGTGATATGGATGTCGTGACGATTGGGGATCTGAAGTTTCTGATGGGGCTGGAGTTCAAGAATGGAACTGACCCGAAGAACATGGATGTGATGTTTTATGAAGTCGGCGTCGTCTTTAATCGAGACGTCGAATATGAGTCGGGGATTGGGGATTACAATCCGAAGTCGACGTTTGTGGCGAGAGCGGGGTTGGTGTTTTGATGGGTTGGTGGAGGCGGATTGGTGTGGTTTGAAGAGTCAAAAATGGCCTGCCCAATTTGAGGCTTTCATCCGTGGCTAAGCATCACCATAATAAAGAGATCAACAAAGCCATCGAATACGCGATTTCCAAAGGATGGCGGTAAGAATCGGCCAAATCACGTGGGCATATCGACAGGACACTCTACTGTCCTGCGGGAACACGTGAGGGACATCGACTCGGAGTTGCCTGCACGCCTCGGGTCCCTGAGGACTTGGCAAACCGTATTCGAAAAGAAGTTGATGACTGCCAACACGGCCTGGAGCAATGAGATGAATCGAGTTCCCTTCACACTCGTTCTCGCTGGAGACGAGCTGTCGGAATCACAGATGAACGACGTCATCATGGCCACAGACTCTGATGCGATGCCAGTCGTTCGCTCGGGACGATCATTCGTGGCGGCATGGGCCAGCGAGAAATTTCGCCAGTCGGTCACAACGACAATTAATCAAGTGGAGAAGTGCGGACTGACCGTGGAAGCGGTCTCTCTGGATGATGGTTCGCGCCGTGAAGATATTGACGCCATCAATCATATCCTGTCGCTGAGACAAATTATGAAATCGAAGCAGGAGCTTGATGCACTGTGGCAGGAGCTCGTGCCGGTGTGATGAGAGGCTTGACGTGAAATGGATTGAGAGAATGTGAGCGGATTTGGTGCGGTTTGAAGGTTCACCAGCACCCTACTTTTCGCTGGGAGTCGATGGGGACATGGAGGCGAATGAGTGCCTATCGCCCACCCTCATCCGCCCTTCGGGCACCATTCCTGAGAAGACTACCGCGTCGTTCACTCTCGCCTGATCGGCGAGAGTGAACTCCTTGCTTCCACCTCAAGGGAGAAGGGATTAATAAGGCTTGGTTCGAGGGAGTCGGGACGGGGTTGTGGGCGTTATTCAATTCGCAGAGGGCCCTCATCCGTCGGCGAAGCGCCGCCACCTTCTCCCCGGGGGAGAAGGGACGAGGAGGGGGGAAGGGACATGACGAGTTACTTTTGTAGGTGGGGATGGTCGCGGGGTTCGATTAATTTCATGGCCAGGTAGCCGGCGAGGAGGGCGGAGAGGGAGATGAGGAAGAAGACGGCTTCGAACCAGAGGTCGATGGCGTGGCCGACTAGGGGGGAGAAGAGGAAGGAGACGCCCATGGCGACGGACATGGCGGAGAGGTAGCGGGTATGGTTGGCGCGGGGGGTGAGTTCGAGGACGTAGTTCATGAAGAGCTTCATGATGACGGGGTTGAGGCCGAGGATGAAATAGGTCGTCCAGTACCAGGTACGGGCGAAGTCGAGGGGGAGCATCGTCATGACGATGGCTAAAAGAGGGGTGATCGCGGAGGCGAAGCTGAAGAGGTAGAGGATGCGGCGGTTGCCGTGGATGTCAGCGACTCTACCGCCCATGGAGCTGAAGAAGCCGACGCCTGCGTTCTGGGCGATGACCCAGATCATGAGCTGGTAGTCGCTGCAGCCGATTTGTTCGCGGCCGATCCATTGGTAGTGGGGGAAGAGCAGCAACGACGTCATCCAGAGCATGCCGACGTAGCAGGCGGCTCGGAGGTGTTTGTCGCCTGTGAAGGCCAGCCAGACGTTGTGGAATTTTTTGCGGATGCTGAAGGGGCTGGTGTGGGGGAGTTCGCCAGGTGTGCGTTCGTCTTTGGGTTCGCGGACCAGCATGAGGATCAGGCCCGCGAGCACGAAACCGATCCCGCTGGCGGCGAAGATGTAGACGTAACCGGTGGCGCCGGGCATGGCGATCCAGCCGGGGAGAAGCCACCAGGCGAGCGCGACCGAGACCAGTGAACCGACGATGCCGGATTCGCGCAGGAGTTTGCCACGGGAGGTGGCGCGGATCAGTTTTCCCTGGACGGTATTAAAGGTGAGCTGGTTGACGCCGGTGGCGATGAAGAAGAGCCCGTAGAGGACCAGGAAGGCGAATGGGAACCAGCGTGGCGGGGCGTCGACGACGAGGTACCAGCTGAAAGCGAGTCCCAGGAAAATCATCGCCATCGCCATCGTGGAAGCGATCAGGCTGCGAGATTTCTGGGGCATCTCCTTGAGGTGGTCGGCGTAGAGCAGGGGAGGGATGCTTTGTCCGAAGCGGTTGAGGATCGGAAGAAAGCCTCGAATCCAGCCCGGACCTGCGATCGCGTCGAGAAAGGCGGGCATGATGACGGTTTCGGTCTTGAAGATCCAGGAAACCCGCATGCTGGAGTTGTAGCCGGCTAGAGACAGCATGTTTACGCGTTCGGAGCGGGAATCGAACTGTGCGTCAATTTGGCCGGTTGCCAACGGCTCGGTGGGATCGTTAACATGGGTGTCGATAAGTTGATCGGTGACCGGAACCGGAAAGTTGTCGTCCTGGCTGACGCTGGTGGGATTCTGGGGAGTCTCGCTTTTTGCGGACGTGGGGGAGGGCATTTCGGTGAGGTTCTTACTGATTTGACAGGATGGCTATTTATGTGGTGTCACTTTACGCGAGTGGGTGACGATCGTAAATGTGAGGTTTGAGACAGGCCGTGAGATTCACGGCGGAATTTGACAGGCGAGTTGTGGCAAGTTCGATCCTTCGAGTCCTGATGTGTTGCTGGCTGTTGATCAGTCAGACGGGGATCGATACGTCTTGTTGTCAGGCTGCGGAACCAAGTTCGGTCGAAAAGCCCGCCTCTCCTCATGAGACGGTGGATGAACCGGCGAACGAAGAAAAGGCTGCTCCGAGAGTTCGGGTTGTGAACGGGCTGGGGCAGGTGATTCGGGATGACTCGGTCTGTGCGTCGGGTTCACGGGTTGTCGTCAAGGCGAAGACCCGCGTGACTAGTAAGCCGGGGTGTCATTGCTCGCTGGCTAAGAAACTGGCGGGGAAGTGTTGTTGCAGCGTCTCGAACGTACCTACTGAAGATGTGCGTGAATCGTCGTCGACCAATCCCTGTGGGGAAATCATTGGGGGAACGTGTCAGTGCGCGGATGAAGTCGGCACGATGGTTGTTTTGCGTATGCCGACGGTCCTCGAAGAACCCTGTCTCGTGGCGTTGGATGGTGGTCTGAATACTGTGCTGATGATGGTGGATGATGTTGTGAGCGCGGCGTCTTTGGAGTCTGCGCTGGACCCGCCTGAGTTGGGGTAAGTGATTGCTTTGTGTGCTGTGGCATGGGCTATCTGTCTTAAACGTAGGGTGCTGGTGAGTCTTCGAACCGCACCAATTGCGTTCACTGTTGCTACTTAACTTCGTGGGTCCATTTGGTGCGGTTCGCGGAGCCTCACCAGCACCCTACGAATGTATGCACGGACAGGATTGTCTGCACCCGGGGGCATCTTCCTTCTCTACTTACATCAATACATCATCAGGATATTTCTATGGCTATTTCACGTACTTCGCGATCGGGATTTACCTTGATCGAACTTCTCGTGGTGATTGCGATCATCGCGACTCTGGTGGCTCTTTTGTTACCGGCCGTTCAGCAGGCGCGGGAGGCGGCTCGTCGATCGTCTTGTAAGAACAATCTGAAGCAGCTGGGATTGGCGCTGCATAACTATGAAGCGACCTATTCCATGTTCCCGATGTTCGGGAGGACGGATATTGATTTCTCGGTGCAGTCGCGGTTGCTGCCGTTTCTGGAGCAGTCGAATCTGGCGGATATGCTCGATTACTCCAAGCCCGCCTTTGCAGGGGGATTCAGCTCGAAGACTCCTTACACCGATGCGGCGGTTGGGACGCGATTTGCAGACGCTTTCGCCAACCCACTGACGATCTTTTTGTGTCCGAGTGATCCTGCACCTTCGCAGGTCGTCGCCAATGGTTACACCTATGGCAGCAACAATTACATGGTCAGCTATGGGAGCGGGAGGGATCGCAATACGGACTTTTCTCGCCGAACCGACGGGCTGGTTTATCTGAACTCGAATGTCGGGTTTCGGGATGTGACAGATGGGGTTTCGAATACGGTCTTCATGAGCGAAGCCGTCAGAAGCGTTGGCGATGACATCACGCTTCCGGCCGGGCAGACGCCGACGTTTCCGTACCAGTACACGTTCAATGGTTCGTCTGGTGTGAGCTCAGCGGCCGACCCGCATCAGGGATTTGTGGCGACCGGAGCACCATGGACGAACTTTACGCAGGGTGGGGTGATTCAGAATCCTGATCTCACAGCGGCGATGAATGGGGGCTTCACTGGAACGATCACCTGGCGTGGCGGGAACAGTGCTGCGTTGCGAGGACGGGGCATGTCGTGGGCCTTCACCGGCGCGATGGCGACGATGACGAACGGGTACAACACGCCAAATAGTCGCGTGCCGGATGTCGTGCATCACTGGTCGGGATATTTTGGGCCGCGCAGCTGGCATAAGGGGGGAGCGAATGTCCTGTTCGGGGATGGGTCGGTGCACTTTCTCTCTGACAGTGTGAACACGCAGACGCAGCAGGATCTGCATAGTCGGAATGATGGGAATGTGGTGGGGGCGTTTTGAGTCAGTAACGGGGTGGCTGGGGTCAGGATTGTTAGCTGACCCCAGTTTGGAGTGTGTGAGGTGGCGCGTGTGGCGTACTCACACTGGTCATTATTTTTGAAAGCACAGGAGACAGGGGGTTCACACCCCCCGCTCGCCTTAATACCAGGAGAGATATTTATGAAACGTATTGTTTTGACTATTGCTATGTTGGCGATGATGAGTACTTCCGCCTTGGCACATGATGCCTGGGTGGAGACGAATACGAATCTGTTGAGGTCGGGGGATTCGATCTATGTGGATTTGAAGCTCGGGAATCATGGGAATGATCATCGGGACTTCAAGCAGGCGGGGAAGGTTCAAATTGAGAAGGTCAAAGTGGAGGTCGTTGACCCTGATGGGAAGAAGTTTGACCTGACTTCGAACATGCTCGATCAGGGTTACACCCCGAAGGAAGGGTATTGGACGGGGAAGTTTTCCGCGTTCAAGCCAGGGGTTTACACTGCGGCGGCGACGAGTGATACGATCGTCAATCACGGGCAGGCTCAGCGGTCGCTTAAGTCTGCCAAGACGTTCTTTCAAATCACCGAGTCACTGGATAAGCCAATGCCGGATGACCGGGTCGTGGGCAAGGTGCTGGGGCAAGCGATGGAGCTCGTCCCGATTGTCAATCCGGTCCTGCCGATGGCGGCGGGGAAGAAGTTTCAGGTGCAGCTGGTGATGAAGGGAAAACCAGTGGCCAATGAGAAGGTCTCCTGTATTCCGCAGGGCCACGAGCTCCAGGAGGGGTTTGATGCGGAGTATGAATTCATGACCGACGAAGAGGGAATCATCACCTTCACGCCGAAGGAGGGGAATCGGTACTTGTTTGTGTCGCATGTCGTGTTGAACGAAAAGGGAGACGGGTACGACGCGACGAAGTACACCGCGACGCTGACGTTGTTCGTGCCGGATTTGTGTATGTGTTGCGAGTGATTGAATTTCAACGCCAGGGTGCGAAGAGGAAGAAGTCGGTTATGATGACCATAGCACTTCGTCTTCTTCGTGCCTGAATGGTGAGCTGTCATGACCTGGTCTCCTTTGCAGTACACGTTGTTTGAGCAGCAGCGGAATCGGCCGATTTTTGATTTGCTGGCGCGAGTCCCGCCGGAGCCGAGGAGGATTATCGATCTGGGGTGTGGGCCGGGGAATTCGACGGAGTTGCTGAGGCATCGGTTTCCGGACGCGGAGGTGATCGGGATTGACAGTTCCCCGGAGATGGTCGAGGCGGCTCGGGCGAGATTGCCGGGAGTTCGGTTTGAGGTGGGGGATATCGCGAACTGGGATGATGGTCGGCCTTATGACCTGATCTTTGCGAATGCGTCGTTTCAGTGGGTTCCCGGGCATGAGGTTTTGTTGCCTCGGCTGATCAGGATGTTAACGCCGGGCGGCTCGCTGGCAGTGCAAGTGCCGGATAATTTGGAAGAGCCGAGTCATGTGCTGATGCGGGAAGTGGCTGCGGATCCACGGTGGGCGGGGAAGCTGTCGAAACAGCCGCGGGATCTTGCGTTTCGACGGGAGGCGGGGTGGTATCTTCGACTGTTGCAGCAGCAGGCAGAGCAGGTCGATGTCTGGCGGACGACGTATTATCACCCGTTGAAAGGGGGACCGTCGGACGTCGTGGAGTGGTTCAAATCGACGGGGTTGAGACCATTTTTGCAGCCGTTGGATGAGAATGAACAGGCTGAGTTTCTGAGGCGGTATCTGGCTGCGGTGACATTGGCTTATCCGGCTGCGGAGGATGGTTCGTCGTTGCTGGCGTTTCCGAGATTGTTCTTTGTGGCGACTTCTGGTTGATGCGATTCTCGAAAGGGGTCGCGACGGTTACAATGCACGCGAGGCTGCCCACTCTCGTCTCTCTTGAAGGTTGAATTTCCATGCTTGAACTGTATTTCTGTGTGATCGCGCTGGCTGCGGATGCCAAATGGACCGGTTTCCTAGGGGCGGAGACGTCTCATGTCAGTCCGGATTCGATTCCGACTGAGTGGTCTCCCGAGAAGAATATTGCCTGGAAAGCGTCGCTGCCGGGGCATGGACAGTCTTCGCCGGTGATCTGGGGGGACAAGGTTTTCGTGACAGCGATTGAAGGTCCGAACAAAGAGCAGAACCATGTCCTGTGCCTGTCGCTGAAGGATGGTTCGGAGCTGTGGCGAAAGACGACCGAGAGCAGCATGCCGGTCAAGAACAGTGTGTACGTCAGTCGGGCGGCACCGACGCCTTGTGTCGATGAGAACGGGGTCTATGCGTTTTTCGAATCGGGAGATGTCATTGCCTATGATCATCATGGAAAGCAACTCTGGACTCAGTCGCTGGGGAAAGACTATGGGAAGATTGAAAGTGAGTTTGGGATCGCCGCGTCGCCGGTACAGTTAAAGGATCGGATTATTATCGCGGTCGATTTTGCTGGCCCATCCTATCTGGTGGCACTCGATAAGCAGGATGGTCAGGAGAAGTGGAAGACGAGCCGGACCAGCCGAACGAGCTGGAGTTCACCTTACCTGCTGCATACGCAACATGGAACGCAAGTCATTCTCAGTTCAGCCGGGTCCGTCGACGGTTACGACCCGATGCATGGCAAGCAGTTGTGGACGATCGATGGGCTGGGCGGAAATACGGCTGCGACCCCCGTTCCGAATCAGGATGGGATTTTCCTCGTCGCGGCTTCGGCTGGACGTGAAGGGAATACGGAGAATGCGAAGAATTCGAACTTCGCGATGCGAGTCTTCAGCAGTGCGGATGGAACCTGGAACCCTGAGGTGATGTGGCGGACGAAGGATGCCAGTCCGTCGT
This sequence comes from Lacunimicrobium album, assembly GCF_052161635.1. Lineage (GTDB taxonomy): Bacteria > Planctomycetota > Planctomycetia > Planctomycetales > Planctomycetaceae > SXPC01. The sequence continues at coordinate 2,952,536 of NZ_CP197413.1, read as the reverse complement.
TTGCGTCGTCGATCATCTACAAAGACTGTGCGTATTGGATTAACCGCAGTGGTGTTGTCTATTGCTACGACCTGGGACTTGGCAAGGAGCATTACACCAAGCGCGTGGCGCAATCGAGCTGGGCGACGCCAGTTGGGCTGGGAAACCACATCTATTTCTTCGGGAAAGATGGCGTGACGACGGTCATTAAAGCCGGGCCCGAGTTTTCGATTGTCTCGGAGAACCAGTTATGGAATCCGGACGAAGGGAAAGCTGATCCCGCGGCCGCCGCTGCGGAAGAATCGGAAGAGCGCAAGCGAAGTGCTGCGATGTTTGGCGGACGGACGCAGTATGGAGTTGCCGTCGTCGATGGTTCGCTGCTGATTCGGACGGGGGATATTCTGTATTGCGTTCGTGGGCAGTAAATCAGAGGTGGCCATTTCCCTTGTGGGGTGCTGGTGAGGCTTTGCGAACCGCACCAATTGTGCGTTCGAGGGTCGAATAGCGATTGAGAGCACATTTGGTGCGGTTCGAAGGCTCACCAGCACCCTACGCCGATTTCATAGATGAATGGTGGATGTTATGTCGCGTGTGAAGGTGTTGGCTGTTGTGCTGTGTCTGGTTGGTGCGCTGTGTCAGACAGTCAGGGCAGGGGAGCAGATGAAGGTCTGTTTCTGGAATGTCGAGAATATGTTCGACGAGTTCGACGACCCGCGCCTGGATGCTGAGGACATTCTGACCCGCCAGCAGGTCGAGCAGAAGATGGCCAATGATGCCAAGGTGATTCTTGCGCTGGAGCCGGACATTATTGGGCTGATGGAGATTGAGAATCATCAGATCCTGCGAGACTTCGTCAGCAAGCATCTGTTTTCGAAGGGGTATCACTACTTTCTCGTCCTGGAAGGGAAGGATACTCGGGGAATCGATGTCGGGATTATCAGCAAGAAGCCGTTTCTGGCCCGGAGTTACGCGATCCCCAACTTTCCGCGCGGGATCATGTCCGCCCGGTTTACGCATCAGGGGCAGCCGTTTTATGTGTTGATCAATCACTGGAAGAGTCAGCGGGACGGAGGAGATGATGTGCGGGTTGCGTCTGCGACGACGCTGCTCAATATCGTCTCGAAAGAGATCCCGGCGTATGAAGGGAAAGACGTCCCGATCATTGTGGGGGGTGATCTCAACGATGATCATGGGAGCGATTCGATCAAAGCCCTGCAGGCCGGAGGGCTGGTCAATACGCTGGAATCACTGGGGCCGATGGGGCGCTACACTCATGGTTACTACAACAATGATTCTGGCGAGATGGAGCTTTTGGGTTACGATCATTTGTTTGTGAATAAGCTGGCGTCGTCGAGTTCGGGGATGAAATGGAAGGTCTCCAAGGTTGAGCGTCCGAGAATCATGCTCAATGACCGGGTCATCAAAGGAAAACACTTTGAATTGCCGCTGGATGATTACAAGGATCGGCTCGGGTACAGTGACCATTTCCCGGTGATGGGTACGTTTGAGCTGACTCCGTAACGGCGTTTTGCATACTGGACTGTTGGTTTTGCATTGTTGCTGGCTCAGCTTGCAGGCTATCTTCGGTAAGTACGCCATTTCTGCCCATGCTTCCCATAACGGCCATCTTGCGCTTCCATCCCAAGATATTTTATCGTTAAAGCCTCGCCAGTTGCTCAACGACTTACGTTCACGGTCGTGCGCTGAGGCGTCGTCGTAGGTGCTTTTCTACGGTCGATTTAGGGCTTTTCCTGTAAGTTGCGTAACAAGATCGCAGACTTACCGCTATGGACCTTTGCAAGGATTACAAACCTCAAATTCGCCCCAAATCCTCTTGTCTAATTATTCGTGGTATCCAATACTGCCCGTCCCATTTATTCGTTGATACGAGCCTGCAACAGATTGACCGGCAGTATAAATGGGTAATCATATAAGTGGATGCCGATATATGTCATGACGACAACCCGGGGCAACCATGATAAGGCTGATGATGATGTCGGCCTGACAATTCGAAGAGGAGTTCGAAATGATTATCTACACACTACTTGCGGTCGCTTTGACGATCCCAAATGAAGCTGTTTTAGTCACCCGCCTGACGAATCTGACCAACACGGAAACGATGCATGGTCAGTTTCTGGACCGGTCGTCAGATCCAAATACTGTCAGCGTGGCGGCGACAGGATTAGGAAATCTGGCCCTTGCGGTGGCTGCAGATCGTGGGTGGTGCGAACGAGACTTTGCTGTTCGCAACATTACTCAAGGCTTTGAGTTTACGATTGCTGCCAATTCGCCCAAGAATCGAGGCTGGTTGCCACACTTTACTGATGTGAGTGGACAGCCCAAGTCTTACAGTGAAATCTCGACGATTGATACCGCCCTGTTTTACGCAGGCATGCTGCAAGCGGCGGAAGTCCTGAAGCTCACTGAGCTTAGGCAAAAGATCGAAGCTGAGCTGAAAAAGATCGACACCGATTTTGTGATGATCGATGGTTACTTTTCGCACGGCTTCTACTGGGATCAAAAAACCGGCAAGCCGGACATGATCAAGTTTACCTGGAGTGATACCTCAGAAGGGGTCATCCTGTATCGATTGTTCGATAAGCCATTCAGCCCCAAGGTTTCACGCGTCGACTATCCGCTGTTCGTCTACTGTTACCCGCTGCTGTTCTTCAATGAAGACAACTACTTCGAGCTCCTGGACCAGGCGATCGAGTACCAAACCAAAACTTACGGCTATGCTGGCGTGACGGCGACTGATGGGCCGACCGGGTATGTGGTTGATGACAAACAAGTCATCTCTCCGCTGCTCCTGGCATCGATCAGCACACGTTATCCGCACGTCACCGAGACGCTGGATAAGCTGAATGTAGATCCCAACATTGCCGCGTATCACGTTCCTTCTCAGTGGAAATCAGATGGAGAACTGACGATCGATCTGGCCAGTGCCTATATTCTGTTTGTGAGACTGGGTAAAAAATAAGACTTGGGGGATATCCCCCAATCGGAATTGAACGCTCTTGAAAGCCCCGCTGAACTGGTTTCAGCGGGGTTTCTTTTTTGGGGGACAAGCCTGCGGCTGCGAATTCAGTTTTTTCTGTGCGTTCTCCTTTTCCCTGATCAATCTGCTCGACAGCCACGTTAGACTCCGTGGGCCGGTATAACTTTCTGTGACGCGCTCAAATTGGAGATTACGAATGAATCTGATGTCGAAATTTGTTTTGTCAGCGACCTTTGCGATGGCGATCGCCTGTCTGATGGCGGGAAACGTGTCTGCTCAGGAGACGTCGACCGAGACGACTCCTGCTCCTGTCCAAGTCGAACCTGCGAATAAGACGATGACTGAGCAGGCCAATGACACGCTCGAATCCGTCCAGAAGAGCGCCGAAGAGACTTACAACAAGGTGAATACCAGCCAGGAAGCCAAAGAGATCTCAGCGGGGATCCTGCAGCCGATTTACAAGCTTGCGGAAACGATGGCCTTTTCCTGGTTTCACTGGCTCGCGTTTGGCTTGATGGTCAGCGGGGTTGTCAGTTATGCATTGCAACTGGTGCTCGGGAAACTGGTGGTTCTGACGCGGGCGGGATTCGACCTGGCGGAGATTCTGATGGATGCTCAAGGGCTGCTGCTCAGCCTGGTGGGACTTGTCCTGACGACTCAAGCCGCGGCTCAGAATTCGACATTTACGCAAAGCCCAGCGGCTGTGTTGTCCTCGGCTGGGGTCGGGGCGCTGGTTGGCTTCGTGTTCTACCTGTGGGGGCAGTCGAAGGAATTGCAGGCGCTGCGCGGGCGACGGGTTCGTGGGGAGTGAGAAACGGAAGAGAATCGCCTCGTGTGTGATAGGCATTGGAAAATCTGCTGTTGCCTAGCGCTCACCCTCATCCGCCCTTCGGGCACCTTCTCCCCTCAAGGGAGAAGGGACGTTGATGAGAGCCTTTATTTAATTCGCAGAAGTCCCTCATCCGACCTCGAAGACTCGGCCACCTTCTCCCCGGGGGAGAAGGGACGAAATCGAAGCGGGTACCGAGTTAACTTGGTGCCCGCTTTTTTTATGGTTTGGGTTGAGGCTTGGTCGCAGTTGAGATGGATGCGGCTTCGATGTAGATCTGTTTGATTTCGGGGTACTTGGTGCGGATGCTCGTTTCGAGGCGGCTGATCGTTTCTTCGATCTGGTTGGACTGGAGGTGTTCCTTGAACTCGATGTCCATCGCCAGGAGGACGTGCTTTGGGCCGAAGTGGAGGGTGAGAGGACGTTGGATGTGGTCGACGAGTGGTTCGTCGTCGGCAATCTGGTGGACGCCCAGGACAATGCGTTCGTCGGCTGATTCACCTATGAGGAGGCTGTGCGTTTCGTAGATGAGGACGAGGGCGACGACGCAGAGAATAACGCCGATGACCACAGACGCGACGCCGTCGAGGACGGGCATGTGAAGAGCATGGCCGACTGCGATTCCGATGAAGGCGACGACCAGACCAGCCATCGCGGCGAGGTCTTCAAAGAGGACGGTGAAGGTGGTCGGGTCTTTGCTGTGACGAATGGCGTGGTAGAACGATTTTTCGCCTTTTTCATGCATGAAGCCCATGAGAGCCACGTAACAGGAGAATGCTTCAAGAACGATGGCGATGCTCAGGACGATGTAATTGATCATCGGGTTCGTCAACTCATGCGGATGAAGGATATGCTGGATGCCTTCATAGATGGAGATACCGCCGCCGAGACCAAAGATCAGGACCGCGACGATCAGGGTCCAGAAGTAAAGCTCCATGCCGTAGCCGAAGGGGTGTTTTTTGTCCGGAGGACGTTTGGAGCGTGAGATACCGACGAGGAGGAGACCTGCGTTTCCGGTATCGACAAGGGAGTGAATCCCTTCGGTGAGCATGGCGGAACTGCCTGTAAAAAAGCAGGCGGTGAACTTCGTCACGGCGATGCCGAAGTTGGCGGCGATCGCGGCGTAGATAGCGGACTTGGAACCGGCGGCCATGAGGTCAATCCTGTGTGGTCAGTATGAAGTTAAGCGGCGGTGTATCGTAATGAATGGGAGGAGGTCTGTCAGCAGTTGAAATGTGGAGATGGTGGTTTGAGTTGCTTGTTGAATCTGTGGAAAAAGCGTTGCCTGAAGTTTGATAAGTTAAGTATTGGCAGTCTGTTAATGCCTATAGCTCACCCTCATCCGTCGGCGAAGCGCCGCCACCTTCTCCCCTCAAGGGAGAAGGGACATGGATGAGGCCTTTATTCAATTCGCAGAGATCCCTCATCCGACCTCGAAGACTCGGCCACCTTCTCCCCGGGGGAGAAGGATCAGAGAGGCTTGTTGTTTGAGGTGGGGTGTCGCGTTAGAGTAAACGCTGGTCTCTTCATCGCGTTCGTAAACATCAGGAGTAGTTGGATGACGCCCGCCACGGAAACTGTTGCCTCTGTCAGTGCTCGCGCTTCGACCCGCATGACGGCCAAGGACTTTCCACAGGAAGTTCTCAACCTGTATGACGACCTTGTGCACGGGCGCATCGCGCGGCGTGACTTTCTGACGAAAGCATCTTTGTTTGCAGTCTCTGGAATGACGGCTGAGGTGATGCTCGAGTCGCTGGCTCCGAACTATGCGCTGGCTGATCAAGTCGCCAAAGATGACAAGCGGATCAAGACGGAGACACTCGCGTATGAGTCGCCACAGGGGACTGGGAAGATGTCCGGGTTGCTGGCGTATCCGGCTGAGCCGGCGGGGCCGTTTCCTGCGGTGCTCGTCGTGCATGAGAACCGCGGGTTGAATCCGTATATTGAAGACGTGGTGCGTCGACTGGCTGTCGAGGGTTTCCTGGCGTTTGGGCCGGATGCGTTGACCTCACTGGGAGGATATCCCGGCAACGATGAAGAGGGACGCAACATGCAGGCCAAGCTGGACGGCGGTAAGATCACCGAAGACTTCATCGCCGCTGCGAAGGTTCTTGATAGTCATAAGCTGTCGACGGGCAAAGTGGGTGTGGTCGGGTTCTGCTTTGGTGGCGGAATGGCGAACACGCTGGCTGTGCGGATTCCAGAGGTGATTGATGCTGCAGTGCCTTACTATGGTCGACAGCCAGATCCGGACGATGTTTCGAAGATCGATGCTCCTTTGCTGATTCACTATGCCGAACTGGATCAGCGAATCAATGCAGGCTGGCCGAAGTATGAGGAGGCGTTGAAGGCCAACGATGTCCCTTACGAAGAGTACATGTATCCCAAGGTCAATCACGGATTTCATAATGACACGACGCCTCGTTACGACGAAGCGGCGGCGAAGCTGTCGTGGGATCGAACGATTGCGTTTTTTAAGAAGAATTTGAAGGGGTAGGGGAGAGACTGCACGCTGAAGTCGATAGCGCGGCGAAAGTCTGTGAATGCTTATCGCATTCCCTCATCCGACCTCGAAGACTCGGCCACCTTCTCCCCGGGGGAGAAGGGACATAAAACCGCTCCCCTCAAGGGAGAACGGATAAGATCAAGCGGCAGGGCAGGGGAGTCATCCTTTGTCTTGTCGCTTTTTTGTTGGGACGTTATGGTCGGCGCGAAGTTTCCCATCTCTGGAAGGGTGTCATGGAATCGCTGGTCATCGTTGTTGTGATGTTTTTTGTCGGGTTTCTCATCGCGTTTCAAGGGGCGGTCAATACGGCGCTCGCCCGTATGCTCAGTCATCCGCTGCATGCGACGTTTGTGTCATTTCTGAGCGGGACGTTGGTGCTCGCTATATTGTTGGCGATCAGCGGGATCAATTTTCCCAGAATTGCTCAACTGGTGAAGGTGCCGAAGCTCCTTTTCATCGGAGGAACGCTGGGGGTGGTTTACATTACGTGCGTGCTGATGTTTATCCCGAAGGTAGGCACGGCGCGGGTGGCGATTGCTGGGATTTGTGGGCAAATTGTATTCGCGCTTATTATTGACCACTATGGTTTGATGGGAATCCCAGTCTCAGCCGTCGATGCGAAGCGTGTCTTCGGTACTCTGCTGGTCGTGGCTGGTTTGCTGGTGATCAATTTGAAATGAGATTCATTGCCGAGTGATTTGAGATTCATCGGTGGGTTTACGTGCTGAATGCGGTCGATTGTGAGGGAGATGTCAAGTTTTTTGGATTGCACCAACATATTCATATTTTTTTATGTCAGGATTCTGCGGCTTCGGATGTGAATAGGTGGCGTTTGAAATCTACATCACATCGGGGGCAAGTCTGTGTCCGAGTCCGTCGATCGACAATACGAAGCTTTCGTGCGGCTGTTCACTCAGCATGAGACGGCGACGCGTGCCTACATTCGCAATGCGGTTCGCAGCTGGGATGATGTTGACGACATCATGCAAGAGATCAGTATTGCTGCCTGGCGGAAATTTGGGACGTTGGATGATCATGTCCGCTTTGCTCAATGGCTCACGCTGATTGCCCGCTACGAGATTCTTTCGTTCCGACGCAAGCGAGCCCGGGATCGACACGTCCTCAGTGAGCAGTTGATCGAGCTGATTCTCGACGAAGATGAAATTGCCCGGGAAGCAGTTCGCGAAAAACAACAGCTGATGGAAGACTGCCTGAGCAAACTTCCGGCACGTCGACGCGAATTGCTGGAGCAGATCTATGCTTCTGGGCAGTCCGTCTGTGAGTTTGCAGAACATTCGGGGCAGACGGCAACATCGCTGTACCAGCTGGTTTCGAGGATGCGTCGCACGCTGAGCGACTGTGTGCATGCTCGCATCGCAGCACAGGGAGGTGACCTGTGATCAACGAACATCATCAACTGCTGGATGACTATCTGAACGGTCGCGATGTCGATATGGCCACCCTGGAGCAATTACTGTTGAACTCTCGCGAATTCCGCGATGAGTTTCGACGACTCTCCCAGATCGACACCGTGCTGCATCTTCAGCATGCGTGTGAAGCGTTGACGATGCCGAGCTTTCCAATCTCTGCTGAAAGCCATGCACAATTTCCATCAAGGCCTCGACGACACGCCTGGATATGGAAGCCCGCCTTGCTGGGGACGATGCTGGCGCTGCTGCTGAGTATTGCAGCCGCGGTTTCTGTACCAACGGCACCCGTGGTCAAGGTCGTCTCAACGGATCATCTGCCCGCCGTCGCGACGGTGTTGTTTCAGCGGGAATCGAAGTTGACGGAATCGGGACGACCGTTGCTCAAAGATACTCGGGTTCCTGCTGGTCCCATGAGTTTGTCCGAGGGAAGCATCACGCTGATTTTTGATGGAGGATGTGAGCTGACCATCAATGGGCCTGCGGAGCTGAATCTGTTAACGGCCAATTCCGCTGTCATTTATCGTGGGGAACTGTTGTTTGAGAACAATCCTCATTGTGATGCTTTTGAGCTTTCGACGCCGCATTCGAAACTGCTTGATATCGGGACGATGTATAGTCTGGTCACGAACGCGCAGTCAGAGGATTTGCGCGTGCATGAAGGGGAAGTCTGGCGTTCGTCGTTAACATCGTCGACGGAATCATGTCTGGTCGTGGCGGGGAAGGGGTATCGAACAGGTGAGGGGGTTGTCAGTCTGGAAAAGGTTTTGTCGCATGATCAGCTGATGGGAAGTGGTGATCAGCCGCGCGCTGTCAGTAAGAAGCCGTATCTTGCTTTTGAGTCGTTTGACTATCCCGCTGGACGCGTCAAGAAGGAATTGGCTCAAGAGCATGGTGCGGGATTTCGAGGTCCCTGGTCGTGGTATTCGCGCGATCTGGAAGAGAAGGAACTGCCGGAGAGTCTTGTGACGTTTCAAGGCAAGGAAGTTGTCTTATCGGACAACACCGTTCTTCAACGTCGGCTGGCTCGCCCAATCAATACCTACAACGACAACACGATGTATTTCGCTTTTGACTTTGAGTTCAAAGACCTGACGGATCGTGACATCCTGTTTTTCCGCATGTTCTCAGTCGCGGAACCGGAGGTTCGAGGATCGCAGTTGTATGAACTGCTTCTGCTGGGGCATCAGAACCGGATTGTCAGTCGGTTCGGCGGGACGCAGACACAGGATGCGTTTCAATTTCAGGCGAAGACGACCTACCGAGTTGTCGGAAAGATTCTGTCCCGTCAAGACGGTCCCGATCAGATCTTCGTCTCGGTCATGCCAGCAGGCGATGCGATGTCGGCGACCCCGCCGGTGGTGTGGTCGACAGCGTCGCGCCCGATTGAGTTTCGAGCCCAATTGGATTTTCTTGTGTTTCACACTTATTCAAAGAGTCAGCAGAGTCTCAAGTGTGTCGTGGTCAGTGATGACTGGTCGATGCTGAGACAAACATATCTGGCTCTTCGAGAATTAAACAAGTCATAAGTCGTTTGGATTTGTGGTTCTTCTTATGTCCCATTATCAGGAGCAGAACATGTCGGCGTCACCCAGGTCCTATCGTGGCTTTACGCTCATCGAGCTATTGGTCGTTATCGCGATCATCGCGACTCTTGTTGCCATTCTGCTTCCTGCCGTCCAGCAGGCGCGTGAAGCGGCACGACGCAGTACGTGTAAGAACAATCTCAAGCAGATTGGAATCGCGATACACAATTATCATGACACGTATAACCAGCTTCCTCCCGGCGGAGTCTACGTTCGGGCGGTAGCAACAGGTTATTCTGGTGCATCAAATGACGAAAGTGGCACAGCTGACGGTTCCTGGAGCTGGACGGCTTACATCCTTCCGTTCATCGAACAGGCCCCTCTCTATGATCTGCTGCAACCGGGCCCTATCAAATACTCTGATGCGATGACAAATGGTTCCATCGCGAACGGCGGTTCAGGTCAGCGACGACTTCTGGAAGCGATGCGAAAGCCCGTCTCCGTCCTTGTTTGTCCATCGGATCCAGGAGATCCGATCATTGATAACACGCCCTATAGTGGTGATGGGAACAATGGCTGGTACATGGAAAACCTGAGTCCGATCAACTCTGGGGGGCAGGCTTGTTGCTGGAGTGGAGCAGGAAACGATTCGGTTGCACGTATTAACTATGTCGCAAATCACATGTCCTTTCGAAAGCTCTGGTGGCAGCCATTTGATGCTTACTACGCTGGAATGACGCCCGGGAATCCAGCCAACGAAGAGGTCGTGAAATTCGATGGATTATTCGCCATGAACTCATCGATCAAGTTTCGAGACGTCACCGACGGGCTTTCGAACACCATTGCAGTAGGAGAACGTACATCGTTCATGAACTCGACGAATGGCCCGATGCGATGTCTGGGAGGACGTCCCTTTGGCGTTGGTCACTCACATGATCCACAGGATTGGAACGGCTTTCATAATCAGGCTGCCATTTTTGGAACTGGTGGTCACCTGATTAATGATTCTGCATATCCCGCGGATCGCGTCGGCTTCAACTGTCGAAAAGGATACTCGAGCTCTCACGAAGGTGGCATGCAGGTTGTGATGGGCGATGGGGCAGTGCGGTTTATCTCCGAAAACATCCATCAGGTACCGCACTGGAACAGTCCTGCCAATGCGACCTTTCAAAGTCTTCTCAGCCGTGCTGATGGTTACGTGATCGGTGAGTTCTAATTTCCAACTCGATGTTTATCGCAGGCAGTTTACTGCCTGCGATTGTAAGGGTCATACAATGAACATTAACCTGTGTCGGATGAATTTCATTTCCTCAGCGATTCTGATCTCGATCATTTCGCTACATGGCTGTGGTCGCTCTGGTCCTCAACTTGGCGAAGTGAGCGGCCGCGTGACAGTCAATGGTCAGCCTGGACGAAATTTGAGTGTGACATTTGCTCCCGCGGTTGGGGGGCGTCCTTCAATGGCGACAACTGACGACGAGGGGCATTATGAGTTATTGTTCTCGGGCACAACCATGGGAGCGATGGTCGGAGAGCACAGCGTTTCGATTATGGAGAATCCCAACCTGATGGCATCTTATGAGGTGAAAGTTGTTGATGGCGTCGGACATGTTGACAGCACGGCGATGAACAAGCAGATCGCGCAACAACTGAAGGATCGTAAGAGTGGTAAGCGAATTCCGTCCAAGTACTATCAGAACTCGGTACTCAATGCCAAAGTCCAGCCTGGAGACAACACATTCGACTTTGAACTGACGTTCTGAGTCGATGTTTTTGCTCACTATGCTGGTCATTAAAAAGCTCCTGTGATTTCACAGGAGCTTTTATTATGTCTGCAATAATTCAGTTCGAAGAAACCGCTGAGATCGACGTCGCGGTCGGCCATGCGAGGGTGGCGTTGACCGGGTAATGGTCGGAGGGGGTGACGCCGTTGCGGGACGTGCGGTCGATTTCTGCGTTCAGGACTTTGAAGGCCGACGAGCAGGCGATCCAGTCGATGCGGGCATCCCCTTTTTTCATGGCGACGAAACCGCCGGCTGTCTGCTCGTCGCCGACTTTGACGGGATGGTGTGTCCGGAATGTATCCAGGAAAGTCAGCGGGGCATTGTCTGCGAAAACGGCGTTGTAAGGGCCTGAGGTTTCCGCTGCGTTGAAATCACCTGTGAGGATGACCAGAGAAGTTTTTCCGCAGTCTTCCATCCGCTGACGCAGGAGACGGGCAGATTCGATGCGAGCCTGTTTGCCTCGGTGGTCGAAATGAGTGTTAAAGAAAGTCAGTTCGCGATTGTTCGCCAGTCGGTCGCGCAGCTTGACGTAGCTGACCATGCGGGGCAGGGCAGAGTCCCACGATTTTGAGCCGACGACTTCAGGGGTTTCACTCAGCCAGAAGTGTCCGCCGCCGATCTTTTCAAAGCGACTGGTTCGATAAAACAGGGCAGTCATTTCGCCTTGATCGGCGCCGTCCTCGCGACCCACGCCGAATGCTTCATAACCGTTGAGATGCTGGGCGATGTAATCGCGTTGAAAGCCGTAGGTCTCTTGAGTTCCCAGCAGATCGGGATTGTACTGCTGGATGGTTTCCACGAGGAAGTCTTTGCGTTTCTCCCAATGGTTCTCGCCGTCTTTCGCGATGCCATTGCGGATGTTGTAACTCATCACCCGAATAGCAGACGCTGGTTCATCGGCGTGGGCGATTGTTAAGACGCATGAACAGAGTGTCAAAGCGACAAGAAATTTGAAGAGAGGCAGCAATTTTCGTCCTTTTTCCTGTGATAACCATGTCGGAACCCGACGTGGAAGTCCTTGTATATCGCGGAGAGGGGGCTTCCCGTTACAGAAATCTTCGGCAATTTTTCATCTGATTTGTGTCTCTGTGTTCACAAGCCTCTGGCTAGACGGTCTGATACAATGCACCGCCCTTCAGTATTTTGGTTGCGATCAGATTATGAGTTCATCAGAAATCATCGGCGATAAAACCGGGAACGAGTCGGACTCGTCTGGCCTGGTCAGTCATTTATCGCGGGCTGATTCTCGTGAATTGCTGGCTCGTAACTGGATGAAGGCCCAGGCGTCGCTAACAGCATTTCTCATTGCCTCGACCCCGCAGTTTTCTGACGCAGAAGACCTGCTGCAGGAAGTCGCAGCGGAGATTGCTCGTCGGTTTGATGATTATGATCAGACACGTCCCTTTTTGCCCTGGGCATTGTGGGTGGCGAAGATCAAGATCGCGGACTTTTACCGTGTTCGCGAACGTCGCCCGGTCAAGTTCGTGGGGGAATCGCTGGATGCCCTCAGCGAAGCGTGTGACCGAATTCAGGAAACACTCTCCGATGAGAAGTGGGCGCTTGAAAAATGCCTCTCCAATCTGACCGGGCGTTCGCGGGAATTACTGCAGCTTCGCTATTTTGATGATCTCTCGCCGCAGGAAATTGGTGAGCGATTGAATCTGCCTCCCGGAAATGTACGAACTGCGCTCTCACGTGTTCGTACGGCGTTGACCTCTTGTGTGAAAGCCACGCTTGCTGGTGAAGCCAATCAGTATGGATGACGACAAGGCTTTTGAGCTGATCGACGCGCACCTGGATCGTCATGCTTTGAATGATGACGAATCGGACGAACTGACGTCGTGGATCAAGTCGGACCCGGCGCGAGCCGATGCGGCGTTTTTTCGTGTCTTTCTCCATTCGTATCTGCGGTTCCGCATTCAGGCCGGGTTGCCTGCACCTGAAACCTCGAGTGGGCGAAGTGGACGACATCTGATCGATGTGTCTTCGGCACTTCGGCTGGACAATGACAGACCTGTCAAACGACGCCGATCGGCATTCTGGGCCTGGGGGCTCAGCGCGGTTGCGTTGACGATGGTCGTTGCGTTTTCGGTGGTCGCCTGGCAGGGATTCGCTCGCCAGAATGCCGTCGTCCCCGATCTTGGAAGTCTCTGGGCGTACGAAGGTTTTGACTATCCCGCGACGAATCTTCCTCGTGGTGATCGCGGGGAAGTCATCTGGCCAACAACCGGCGGATTGCACGGCCTCGAAGGCGGGATCGGCTGGTCAGAGCCCTGGAGAGAGACAAACTCGAAAGTCGCCGTCGTTGTGGATTACGATCGTCAGGATAATCCGTGGCAACAAAATGACATGCGAAAGTTCGGGCCTCTCAGTTATACCGATGTCGCTGGTAATTCGATTGAAACCAACGGACATCAGGCGAGAACTGCAACGTCACCTCGGTCGATCACCGCCAGACGATTTGACTTCCGAAACTTCCCAGAATCGTTTCGTGATGATGGAGGAATCGGACGCGATGGGTCAGTTGTCTGGTTCAGTTTTCTGGCCCAATCGTCGGCCAGTTCCGCAGTGAATAATCAATATTCGTATCTGGTGATCGGGTCGAAGGATGTGTCCGGGTTTCGCGTCGGCAAACTGGGAGCTGCCCCAACCGGAAACTGGACTGCCGTCGGACTGTTGACGGGTGCGGAGGTCAATCTCAAGACCAGCGATATCCCGTCGGGCCAGAAGGTATTTATCGTTGCTCGTATCGAGTTTCGGGAAGGCTCGGAAGAAGCGTTGATCTGGATCGATCCTGCTCTGTCTCAACCCCCGGATTTGAACGCTCCTGACCTGCGTCTGGAAATCCCGGACTTTCGATTCGACGGCATTGCGATTCACGCGAATCATTCCACGGACTTTGACGAGATCCGCTTTGGCTCATCATTCGAAGCTGTTTCTCCCCACCGCCATCCGCAGTGAGTTTTTCAGTCTTTCAGTTCGAAGATCATCGAGTTGTTACCTGCTTCGGTGATTTCTGCGACCAGACCTGATTGGGCGGGGTTGCTGTATTTCGCTGGGATGAGTGACCTGGGTTTTGCCATGACGGGCTTTTTCCCCTGATCCTGGAAGACGTCTTCCTGAGAGGCTTTGAGCACCATGACTGTGTAACTGCCGGGGACTGCTCCTGATTCAGGAGGGAATGCCTGAAGGTCAAACTTTCCATCCTGATCTGTCACGGCAGAAGCTGCGAATTTGTGAGTTGTCGGGCTGAAGACGACAACTGCTTCGCTGACCGGGTTACCAAGATAGGTCACCATCCCGCTGGCTGGTGCAGTAGTTGGACGATTGGGATCGCTGCCAGACTCGCAACCAGTCAGCAAGACGATCAAGAAACATGCAAGTGAGTATCGTGAGGCCATACCTAATTCCAAAACAGATCAGAGAAAATAAGAGTAGTGATTTACGGTTTCAGCTCGAAATCAAGCCGGTTTTGGGAAGACTTGGTTGTGACGGTTGCCTTGAGTGGCGACTGGATGCTGTTGCTGTAAATCTCTGGCAAGAGGTGTTTTGACGTATTTTTGTGGCCAGGATAGCCAGAGGCTTCTTTTGCGGTTTCTTTGGGGATCTCAATCTTGGTGACTAGCACCGTATAATCACCCACTGCTGCACCATCTTTGGCGTCGTAAGTTGCGAGAGAGTATTTCCCTGCAGCATCGGTTTTCCCAGTAGCGACTGGATTTGTTCCCTGCGAAACAAAATTGACAATCGCATCTTCGACAGGCATACCTTTGAATGTAATTGACCCGATGACTTCGTATACGGGAACACGACCATCAAGCCGAGCGGAGGAATCGCAACCAGTAACCATCAGCAACATGGCAAGCGAAAAAAAGAAGCCCAGGCGGCGATACATGAGGATGTTCCTGAAGAGTAGCAGACAAAATGTCTGTGAAAAGCGTCAAGCTGATTCGTGAAAAGCAGTGGTGGCATTTTGCAAAAGCCACCACTGTCATTCCGAGAGAGGGGTTTGCATCACTTAGAAGTCAGAAACGACTTCGCCACCGGAAATTGAACCCAATGCGCCCCAGACGCCGTATGGACTTTGGCCAGAAAGTGGAGAACCGACAGTTGTGTTGCCGGTATGAATGTTTTCACTGACAAACCGAACTGCTCCATCACTCATCAGAACTTGAACGCCACCGGCATGGCGGCTGGATGGATCGAAGACACCGTCGGCCTGGTCGCTGGTACTATTGAGTGCATTAGGGCTGTTAGGGCCTAGAGTTGTTGTACAGCCGGTATAGGCTGGTGCTCCATCAGCCCATCGAGTCCCTGCCACTCGAAGAATGCTTGGAGATGTAATTCTTCCTGAGCCATCAACTTGACCATGGATTAATGATGGATTATTTCGGAAGGCATCTCCGAACCCCATCGGCATGGCTCCCTCTTTAATATTGGTCGAGTTGGCCTGAGCTTTGATTCGCTCTGCTATCGCAATCGTATTACTCAATCCATCTGTGACATCTCGGAATCGAACACAGCGACCAAACGTTCCATCAGCGGGGGCATCACCGATCGCAGCAAACATTCCACGCAATCCGTGCCCCAGGTTTCCAGCCCAGCGGTTGTTATTCTGAATCGAGTCACCACGGCTGAAGGCGTAGTTTGTATGCGCCAATTCCGCAGCTTGGGCGGAGTCAGGATCAGAGGGGCAAAGGAAAAGTGGAACCTTCTGACGGAATGGTCGGTAATTAGTATCCCAGGGGTTACCGCCATAGGGCAGGTAGTTTGTTGTTCCATTGTTCGCTGCCTGTGTCCCGCCCGCGACAATCATGTCGTAGAGAGCAGCTTGTTCGATGTATGGCAGCAGGGAGACGTTGGCGTTGTAGCGTTTGGCCTGAGAGGTTGCATCGCTCAGATTGGCCGCAGGGGGGAGAATGTTGAAGGTGTCGTGATAATTGTGAAGAGCGATGCCGTACTGCTTCAAGTTGTTTTTGCAGGTACTGCGACGAGCGGCTTCACGAGCTTGCTGAACCGCTGGCAGCAGAATGGCAACTAACACCGCAATTATTGCAATCACAACCAAAAGCTCAATCAGCGTAAAACCATTTGTCCGGCGCATAGACATCAATCAGTACTCCACAGTCACGTTGAAAAATAACGATAAAAAATATCGCGAAGAAATTCTTGCCAGTCAGCTTCAAATGGGCAGAAGGCTCAGTACAGCCGCCCCGAAGCATCCTTCACATGAATGCCGCAGAACATGCCTGTCGCGTTACAGCAATTCATCAATACTCATAGAAACTTAACATCTTTACTGTGCTTCGGCATTTCCATGAGTCGGTGACAAAAAGCGATCAACTTGCTGAGTCATCTGGGACGCATTTTCGATTCGCAATGAAAGCAGCGCACGAAAAAAGCCCTGTCATTCATCGGAATGACAGGGCTTTTTAGAGAGGTGGCGGTCGGATTTGAACCGACGAAATAACGGATTTGCAATCGTAAGTGACGTTGTGATAAGTAGTTGCGCAGCTAGCAGGGGCTGGTTTTTACCGGTCCCTGTTTTTGTTTGATGACCGTCGAATCGGGATTTGATCGACGTTTAGTTGCGAGTGCTGCTAACACATTAACTAACAGTCACACAGCTGCGAGACTTGAATTTCTTCGCAAATTACGGCATTGTGCAAATATCCACCGGGTGATCCATGCAGAGGAACGCAAATGTCCACAATACAAATCGAAAGCGAAAAAGCTTCGATTCTCGTGATTGGAATGGCTGGCCGCATCGGGAGCGGAGTTTCTTTCGTAACGGATAAGGTGCGTCAGTCCTTGAACACTTTCGGCTATGAGGTCGAAGTGATCAAGGCAACGACCATACTGACGAAACTCGAACAACTGCTGACTCCCGATGAGAAACTTCAGATCAACGAAAAGGTGGAAGATTTCCGTCGTCTCACGAGTGGTACAGCATCTGAAGAGGCGATAAGAGTCCGTCGGATGCAATTGATCGGGAATTGGTCTCGGAGATCCGTTGGGAATGAAATCGTCGCCGCATTCTCTATTTCTTTCTTCATCGCTCAGGACATTGAAGCGATTGGATCTGACAAGCGAAAGGCTTACATTGTCGACAGCATCAAGCATCCTGAAGAAGTGAGGTACTTGAGAAGCGTATTCGGTGATCAGTTTTGGATGATCGGGGTAGTCGCAAGCGACAGAATGAGATTGAGACGATTGAAGCAGAGGAAGAAGTTTTCAGTTCAGGAGTTCGATTTTTTGTCCCAAAGTGACATCGACGGATCTGATGAATTCGACACTGAGCCTTATCGGAAAAGAAGTGGTCAGAATGCCCTTAAAGCTGTGTTGATGGCAGATTATTTTTTTGCAAACGACTTTGCGGAAAAAGCAGACATCGAGAAAGATGCCGGACGTTTAGCCAAACTGATGTTCGGTATTGAGGTGGTTTCTCCGACCGCTGCTGAAGTCGGGATGAGTGCTGCTTACCAAGCATCCTTAAGGTCAGCTTGTCTTTCTCGTCAGGTAGGAGCGGCGATTGTTTCTGCCGAAGGCGAATTGATTTCTACCGGCTGGAATGACGTCCCTAAATTTGGTGGAGGCTTATATGGAGCCTTCGAAGGCACTTTCGAAGGGCGCTGCTGGTCCTTCGGAGCTAAATGCTATAACGACGAAAAGAAGTCCGAGATTTCTAACGAGGTTGTTGAACAGCTGATTAAGGCGGATATCTTGGCAGCCGACAAAAGAGTTTCGGCGATGGCCATCCTTGCGAATACGAGAATCAGTCAACTAATTGAATTTTCTCGGGCTGTTCATGCCGAAATGGAAGCGTTGCTCGCGATTGCTAGAACTGGCCGAAGCGGAATGCTTGGTTCGACGATGTACGTTACAACTTTCCCTTGCCACAACTGTGCAAAGCACATAGTTGATGCTGGGATAAGGCGTGTTGTGTATCTTGAACCATACGAAAAGAGTTTGGCAAGAGAATTGCACCCCGACTCGATCAACGACCCCCTCGTAGATGCGAGTCACGATAAAGTGGTCATCGAGGGGTATGGAGGCGTTACTCCGAAAAGGTTTAACGAGTTCTTTGTGATGCGCAGGGAGCGAAAGAAAGACGGAAAATTCCTCGACAATGACACAAACCGCTGGATGATGCCGTTGATCCAACGGGAGGATTTCCGTGAGATTCTCCGCAAAGTTAAAGTAGTTGCAGAGGCTTATCCTGATATTGAGCAAGAACTTGCGGCAGAAGACGCAAAAGTCAGTAGCAACGAAGAGATAATGTCGATAAATTCAACTGAAAGTGATGAAGGATCTTCACGGAGCCCAAAATGACAGAACCCACAAGAACATCGTTCGCGATCAACTCGCATTCTTCCCAAAACTTCAGGACTCGTCTTACGCAACAAGGGGCCCAACTTCCCCCAAAGCGAGAAATTTATCAAGAAATAAAGCGGCAGTCTTCGGAATTGCAATCACCGAAAACTGAGAAGTGAACTGCCAGCACCCTTACGTCTACAAGGTGAGCCGTCCTAAGATTGGACGGCTTTTTTTATGTAACCGAGTCTCCGCGATTTCCCCGGAACATGAAAGCCAACGATGGCAACACCTCACGACTTCATCCCCCGCTGGAAGGCTTCCGGCGGTGCGGAAATGGCGAATTCGCAGTCCTTTCTCAATGAGCTATGCGACGTCCTGGGAGTTCCCCGGCCCGACCCTACGCGCCCCGATGAGGCGCTCAATACTTACGTCTTCGAGAAGTTCGTCTCGTTCAATAACGGGGACGGCACGAAGAGTACCGGGCGAATCGATCTGTACCGCAAAGGGGCTTTTGTCCTTGAATCCAAGCAAGGGGCGGAGCAGAAGGAAAAGGACCAGCTGGAAGCCCTCGCCACGGTCACCAAACAAAAGAAGATCCGCAAGGGGACTGCGACACGCGGTTCGACCGACTGGGAAAAGTCGATGCGCCGGGCGTACACGCAGGCCAAACGCTACGCCGAAGCCATCCCCGAAGAATGGCCCGTCTTCCTCATCGTCGCTGACGTCGGTTTCTGTTTCGACGTCTATGCCGATTTCTCGCAGTCGGGGAAGAACTATCTTCCATTCCCTGATCCGCAAAACTTCCGCGTCAAACTCGATGAGTTCTCCGACGACAAGATCCGCGAACGCTTCCGTCTCATCTGGCAAGATCCCCACGAACTCGACCCCTCGCGCAAAGCGGCGAAGGTGACCCGTGATCTGGCTGAAAAACTCGCCAAGCTGGCCCGAC
This sequence comes from Lacunimicrobium album, assembly GCF_052161635.1. Classification (GTDB taxonomy): domain Bacteria; phylum Planctomycetota; class Planctomycetia; order Planctomycetales; family Planctomycetaceae; genus SXPC01. The sequence continues at coordinate 2,933,221 of NZ_CP197413.1, read as the reverse complement.
GATTCGAAGCGGAGAAGTCGGAAGACGGCAAGCCCCGTTATTCCCCCGAAGTCGTCGCGCAGTTTCTCATGCGGTGTCTGTTCACGATGTTTGCCGAAGATATCGGCTTGCTCCCCCCGAATGCCTTCACCGATCTCCTGATCAGTCGGCGCGGTCACCTCGATACGCTGGTCCCGCGCGTTCAAGCCCTCTGGAAGGATATGGATACCGGGACGAGCTATTCATCGGTCCTCGATCAGAAGATCAAAAAGTTCAACGGAACCCTGTTCAAAGACACGACCGCGCTCCCTCTTACGGTGGATCAACTCGAACTCCTGATCGAAGCCTCGAAATCGGACTGGAAGGAAGTGGAACCCGCTATCTTCGGAACGCTTCTCGAACGCGCCCTCGATCCGGTCGAACGTCACAAGCTGGGAGCCCACTACACCCCCCGCGCCTATGTCGAACGCCTGGTCATGCCGACGATCATGGAACCGCTGCGCGAGGAATGGGAAACCGCCTACGCGACAGCGGTTCAACTCGACGACGCGGGCAAACGCAAAGACGCGGTGAAGGTCCTACGCGACTTCCATCAGCATCTGTGCAACGTCCGTGTTCTCGACCCGGCGTGCGGTTCGGGCAACTTCCTGTACGTCTCCCTCGAACTCATGAAACGCCTGGAGGGGGAAGTCATCAATGCGATGAAGGAATTCGACCCGCAATATGGCGGTCAGGAAATCTCGACAGTCGACCCGCATCAATTCCTGGGGATCGAGATCAACCCCCGTGCGGCGGCGATTACCGATCTGGTTCTATGGATCGGCTATCTCCAATGGCACTTCCGCACGCGGGGAGAACGCGAACTCAGCGAGCCGATCATCCGCAAGTTCGACAACATCGAAAACCGGGATGCCGTTCTCGCCTGGGATGCGATCGAACCGGTTCTCGATGCGGACGGAAATCCAGTCACCCGCTGGGACGGACGGACGAAAATGATTCATCCGGTGACCGGGGAAGAAATCCCCGACCCGTCGGCACGCGTGCCGGAGGTGCGCTATGTGAACCCTCGCAAAGCGGAATGGCCGGAGGCGGAGTTCATAGTGGGGAATCCGCCTTTTATTGGAACTAGGAGAATGCGTCTCATTCTGGGAGACGGCTACGTTACCACAATTGCCGATGTCGAATCGGAGGTTCCAAAGAACGCCGATTACGTCATGTATTGGTGGCACAAAGCCGCAAAAGAACTTGCCAAAGGCAAGCTATTTCGCGCCGGACTTATCACAACGAACAGCATTACTCAGGCATTCAATAGGCAAGTTATACATCAATTCTTAAATGGAAAACCGGAAGGAAAAGTTGAGTTTGCGATTCCGGATCATCCTTGGGTGGACTCAAGTGACGGAGCCGATGTCCGCGTGGCGATGACTGTTTTTAATCTTCGGGGAATAAATCCAACTGGAAGCCTATATCGAATTGTATCGGAAAATATCAATGCGGATGGTGGAACTGATGTGGGATTGTTTTCCGTGCAGGGGCTCATCACGTCTGACTTGAGAATTGGCTCGACACCCGCTTCATGTGTTGCGCTAAAGTCAAATTCGAAAGTGGCCTATTGGGGAACGAAATTCTACGGCGATGGTTTTATCGTAGACGAAACGGTCATCGATACACTGGAACGAACGGATCAGAAGAAATCGCTGGCGAGACGATTCTATAGCGGGAAGGATTTAACCCAGAAAAGACGCACTAGATGGGTTATCGATTGTGATGGCTTAACGTTAGAAAAACTGAAATCCGAGTATCCTTCGACATACCAGCATCTGCTTACTCACGTTAAGCCTGAACGTGACCACAATCCGAGAGCCGCGAAACGAGAACGTTGGTGGATATTCGGGGAAAATCAGCCGGGAATGAGATTTTCAATTCAGAAATTGAAGCGATACTTCGCTACCACCGAGACAGCAAAACACCGGGTGTTCGAGATTTTTCCAGCTGACTTCCTGTCGGAAGGCACGATTGCTGTTATCGCCATCGAAGACTCTTTTCATTTAGGGGTCTTATCAAGTCGCGGTCATGTCGTTTGGGCGTTGGCTGCCGGTGGGAGATTAGGAGTAGGAAACGATCCTCGTTACAACAAAAATGTCTGCTTCGAAACCTTTCCCTTCCCCGACCCCGCCGAACCCCTCAAACAACGCATCCGTGACTTGGGCGAACAACTCGATGCCCACCGCAAGCGTCAACAGGCGCAGTTTCCTGATCTGACGATGACGGGGATGTATAACGTCCTGGAGAAGCTGCGATCAGGAGAGGCGCTGACGGCCAAGGAAAAGACGATCCACGAACAGGGACTCGTTTCCGTCCTCAAGCAGATTCACGACGACCTCGACGCGGCGGTCTTCGAAGCCTACGGCTGGCCCGTCACGCTCACCGATGAAGAGATCCTCGAAAAGCTGGTCGCCCTCAACCACGAACGAGCGGAGGAAGAAAAACGCGGCTTGATCCGCTGGCTACGCCCCGACTTCCAGAACCCGCAAACGACGGCCAATGCACCGAAACAAACGACGTTCGACGTCACCCCCGAAGAGGAGGACGACGACGAAGAGGAAACGCCCAAGAAAGGGAAGGGCAAAGCAAAGACCACCAAACCGGCCAAGGGGACAGCGAAACCAAAGCCAGCCGAAAAGCAGGAGTGGCCCAAAACACTCCCGGCCCGCATCACAGCCGTCCGCGCCGCATTACGCGAACTCGCCAAACCGTGCGAACCCCAAGACATTTCAACCCGCTTCCAACGTGCCAATAAGGACGCGGTCGAAGAACTCCTGGAAACCCTCATCGAAGTCGGTCAGGCACGCCGCACGGATGACGGGAGGTATGTGGCGTGACCGTAGATAAGTCCAAAGCCTCGTTCATTTTTTTTGACGACTTTCACTCTTTCAAAAGTGGAAAGCCAAGTCAAAGCGTTGAGCCAGAAACTAACACTAAGGGCAAGACAATCGAAACTGGTGGTCATGAATTAGATCCGATTCTACCGGGGGGAATGAATGAACTGATCGGCAAATTGACGGGAATTGAGGTTAGGTGGCGAGACTATGTTCCAAGGGGAGATACTGAAGCGACGAGGTCGAAATACCCCTCCACGGTCGACTTTCAGCGACTGGAAATATTTCTACAGAGTTTCGAGCAAAACATCGATCAATATCTGTCTGCAATTAGCGAACAGTCTAGTGGGAAAAAGATGTTCGCAGAAATGGTGTTGAAAAATGATCTGGCCCGAATTGCACATTACTACTTGATAATGACGATGAGTCCGCATGTGATTCTGGCAGCCGATATTCTTTCAATGTGTTCGGTGTCAGAAATGTATATCGATCTTTCTTGGAAAGGGTGGTCACCAAGATTACGAATTTTATTTGTGGGAATCGGGAAAGCTCTTTCAGAGTGTTTTCGATTTTCTACCAGAGAGAATCTAATTGGGAATTCCTCAGCGGTGGAAATTCTCCGAGTGCTTCATCGTAACTTTGCTGACGAGTATCGAAGAGAAGTAAATAAGACCAAAAGCAAAACTCTCAATGAAAGTGAATTACAGGTACTGCTTGCGCACGTCCTGAAATATCCATCTCGTTCTTATGAGGAGCGCGGTAAAGAGTTAGGGTATGGTAAGAAAACGGTGATCGACAGCATTCTTCGCCTTCACGCCCTTGGCGAGATTCCCGAAGGGCTAATTAAGGTTCCAAAGAGTTCGCGGCGAACCAAATAGTTCGCAGCGAACGATTCAGTTCGGAGCGAACTGAAATAAAGTGGGGCTGATATTGTCGCCTGCTTTTTCCCGTACATACTTCTGTCATGGCGCGATTGACGTTCAGTCGCGAACCGTTTCACGGATGATTGACAGGAGTTTGAAACATGGCCAGACAGGTCACCACAGACCGGACAATTCGAGCCGGGGAAGTTTACGGGAAAGACGAGTTTCTGGAGCGATCCGGGATTCGCCAACATGCTTTTCGGATGGCCAAACGCAATGGCCTGAGAACCGTTCCGATTCACGGCCGCGTTTTCATTCGCGGCGAAGACTGGCTGGCCTACCTGGACAATGCCATCCGTCAACACGAACAGGCGAGTTCCTGATCGTGATCGCTCAATAAGCAAGGGGCGGGGAGTGTTCTTCACAACACCCCCAACCCCTTTGTGCTTTCCGCCCGCTTGATCCGACTAAAGACATCGGCGGGTGATTTCCTTCCTTGAGTTGAAAGGACTCAACGAATGCTAGCTACCGCTACGCCTGATGGCAATGACAATCCGTTTCGTCGCCCGCGTCCCGAACCGTTCGTCTGGTACGGTCCTCCACTTCCAAAGTTCGATCCTGAACAGCATTCCCATCTTCTGGGATGCACGCATCACATGCCAGATGGCCGGAAGATCCGCGCGGAGGATCATTTCGGTATCATCGCACCGCTGAGTGAAGAAATCAAAGAGCAGCTGTTGAAAACAGCGCAGGTCGATCCGAAATGGGCAATGGCCTTCCGCATTCTCCTGGAGAACGCCGGAGGTGATCAATGAGTCTCAAGGATGAGATCCTCGCCAGCGTGAAAGGCAAGAAGCCGCCACGATCACAACCGAACTTGCCACCTGATCCCCCGGTCGAACCGACCTGTCCCCTCGACCCCTCGGAAACCGGATTCTCTGATGCGCTGATGCCTGATCCGTTCCCGGTCGGAAGCCTACCCGACGACTGGGCACGCATCGCCAGCCTGGGCGCGGACGCGGTCGGCTGTGACGTGTCTTATTTCGGACTCCCGATGATGTCCGTCGTCGCTGGAGTGATGGGCACGACGTCACAGATCGAGGTGAAACGGGGCTGGATCGAGCCGTGTTGTCTCTGGGCAATGATCGTCGGGGAATCGGGGGAGAAGAAAAGCCCGCCATTGCGATTCGTGACCGAACCCATCGACAACCGGGAAGCCATCGACTTCAAAGCCTGGCAGGTTGAATACGCCGAATGGAAGCCGCTGGCTGACAACTATGAACGGGACAGCAAGAAAGGGAAGCCCGGCGAAGGCTGGTCAACTCCGCATCCCGGACCGCGTCCCGTTTGCTCCCGCATGACGATCGATGACACGACGGTCGAAAGCATCATTCCGATACTCAATGACAATCCTGTCGGCTTGCTGATGGTCAATCAGGAATTATCTGGCTGGCTGGGAGGCTTCGGAGGTTACAACGGGAAAGTCGCTAGTGATCGCAGTTTCTACTTGAAGACGTTCAACGGGGAGCGTTACCGCCTGGATCGCAAGACCGGCGAACCCCGAACCATCTTCCTGGAACGGATGTTGTTGTCGATCGTCGGAGCGGTTCAACCCAGCATCTTCGCAAAGCTGATGAGCGCCGATCACCGCGATTCCGGACTGGCTGGTCGCATTCTGACGGCTTGGCCCGTCCGCCGGATCAACGAATGGTCCGAAGCGGAGATCGACGACGGGATGAGGAGTTTCTACGGTCATCTGATCGATCGTCTATTCCGATTGAGAGACAGCCGGATCACGCGTCAGATCGGTGTGACCGGGGAATCCTGGGATATCGAAGTCGAGCCGCTGACGTTTCGATTCGCAGGGGATGCGAAACCGATCTGGATTGAGTTCTACGCAACCCACAACACGGAACGGAACGAATACGTCGGAGACTTAGCCGCTGCCTGGAGTAAGTTGGAAGGGATCACCCCGCGTTTGGCGTTGATCCTTCACCTGATGACCTGGTCGGAGGGAAGCGACGACGAACCGTCCGTCGAGATCCCCGCGAAAACATTATCCGCTGCAATCGAGCTGGTGACGTGGTTCAAGCGGGAAGCCCTGCGAATTTATTCTCTGTTTCATGGTGATTCCTCACGTGACCTGCGACGACGATTCCAAGAGCGGGAACACGCCGAAACGGATCTGATCAAACGGCGCATCAACAACGCTGGAGGATCAATCAGCGTTCGCGAGTTGTACCGTGGCCTGAAATGGAAAGCCGACCGAGCTGAAAAGATATTGGACCGCCTGGAGGCGGAGGGATGGGGAGCGTATGAAGACCACCCCGCACCATCCGGCCCGCCGGTCCGCTACTTTGTCGCCAGTCCGCAACCCCCGCTCGATTGATGACTACACAACCCGACTTGTCGACCTGTCGACTTGTCACCGCTGAAACATCTTCGAACCGCGTCAAGGACTTCGACGACTATCTGGTGACTTGAGAAATGCGACGTTTGAGTTCTATTGATGGTGACAAGTTGACGAGTTGACGCGTTTCGAAGTGATGCTGATGTAGCCCTGTTTTTCAGCGCCTACGGACAAAAACCCTGCGATGGTGACCCGTAGTCGATTTCCAAACGGCAGGGAAGGACCCGGACCGATCACCGTCTGGTCTCCCTTTTTTCTTTCCGATGAGCGTTTTCGGCGCGGTCGCCTTCGCCCCGCGAAGCCCCGCCCCCTGGGAGGGACCCGCCGACTTGTAGACCTACTTGGCGCGCCGACTGTTTCCCGACCGCATGTCGACGTGGATTCAGAAAGGAGTACCTGTTGATTTCTCAAAAATAACGCCAGCAAATGTCGGACGGATAAGTGCGGTTCTGTGGCCTTAGTCCTCAGCTTTTTGAGGGGGTTATGGGGTGAACGCTTTTTTTAGGCGTCACTTTGTCAAGTTTGTCCCTTTTTAGGCGCGCAATAATGTCCAGTTTTCTCGCGAAACGGAAGTTGACCATGAACCGGATTATCCGATTGCGCGTTGATCAATAGTCGGTTACTGTGTGATGAGCGGTTCATCCGCTGGTTATTCAACACTCTTTGAAGAAAGGTTTCGATGATGGTGAAAGTTGCATTGATGAAGCCCGACGGTCGGTGCTTCCAAGCGTATTGGCGCGATCCCGTCACGGGAAAGCAGAAAACTAGAACGACCGGCACGACGACCAAACGTCAAGCGGAGAGATTCGCCGCTGATCTGGAAGTCCAGCTGGAGAACGGGACATTTTGCGAGAACATCAACATCAGCTGGGAGCGATTCCGCGAACAGTTCGAACAACACTACTATCCCGGTCGATCCATTAACTATCAGAGCAAATTCAAAACGGCCATGAGCCTGATTGAAAAGCACATCGACCCCAAACGATTGCGGGCAATCGATGAACGTGTTCTGACGAAGTTCCAGTCGGCATTACGCAAGGCTGGCCAGACAGACGCGTCGATCAAGTCGGTCATGGGACACATTCGTGTGATGCTCCGCTGGGCATTGGAACAAAAGATGATCTCATTCGTTCCAAAGTTCCGAATGCCAAAGCGTGTCAACACAATGAAAGGACGACCGATCACAGCCGAAGAGTTTGAGCGGATGCTCGAAAAGATCAAAGATGAGTTCAAAGTCGAGAAGCACACGGCCTACATCTCAGACTGGGACTTTCTGTTGAAAGGACTCTGGACGTCTGGCTTACGATTGGGTGAAGCCTTGAAGGTCCACTGGGAACGGAACGATGAAATCGGGATGGACTTCTCAGGCAAGTATCCGATGTTCGTGATTCGCGGACATGCGGAGAAGGGGAGGAAAGAGCGATTGCTCCCGATGGCTCCGGAATTCGCAGACCTTGTCCAGTCGATCCCCGAACAGGACAGGACGGGTTATGTCTTCAATCCCCGCCCGAAGCGTTCCTGGACGGGAAAGCGAATGGGAGTGACCGCCGTCTCCAAATACATCGCCAACTTCGGATGTTTGGCGAAAGTCAAAACTGGTGAGACAGGGAAGGGGACCCGCTGGGCAGGTGCTCACGACCTGCGCCGGAGCTTTGGTTTCCGCTGGTCACGCAGGGTGATGCCGACCGTCTTACGGGAAATGATGCGACACGAACACATCAACACGACGATGGAGTTCTACGTCGGAACGGATGCCCAAGCGACGGCGGAAACGATCTGGTCAGCAGCTACTAACAAATCTACTAACACTGCTTCGGAAACCGCTGTTTCCCACTCTCTCTAAGTCAATAAAAAAAGCACACAAACCATTGGCTTGTATGCTTTTAGAGAGAGGTGGCGGTCGGATTTGAACCGACGAAATAACGGATTTGCAATCCGTCGCCTTAGGCCACTTGGCTACGCCACCTTGCGTTGTTCTGATTTTGAACGTGACAGTCGGCTGGTGGCTGACTGACACGGCTTGAGTCGGTCTTGTTCGCGGAGTTCGAAGGTTGAATCCCGCGAAAAGTTGTCTCGATCGTGATAACCGTAATGATCGGCCATCGGGTTGTATGGGCTTTAACGCTTTTGAGACGTTTTGTCGAATCGAATGTGGTTGACCCACAATCGATTAAACCTGCCTGATCGATACAGTCCCTGTAATCGAAAAGGTTAGTGAATCTTCCCTTGGTTGTCCAGTTTGCGGAGTGATAGTTTGCGCGTTGTGGAGCGACCACAGGGGAGGGAGGTCAGCAGATCCTGTCGCTCTTCCGCCCTTCGTCATTGGACGAGTCGAGCTGGCTGGTTAGAATGGGGCTAGCTATGTGCCTGCTTGCGTATTGAGCAAGCATGTTCTGACGTCTTCGTTCAATCGAAGAAGCATGCTCACCCCCAAAGCTGTGAGCATGGCACACCATATTCCTTTAGGAAGAGGGTTTTCGGGACAGGGATTGGTCCATTTGACATTACGGAACAACGACTTGCGTCAATGAGTCACTCTTGACGCCGGTGACAGAATGGACGCAATCGCATGACGAATTCTCCGTCGGACGAACCCCTGAATTTCGACTCCGAAGAAGCCCTCATCAAGACCGCTCGCAATGCACTCAGCCGGTGTAACTGGGTCATCGGGCAGTGCGCGACTCAGTGGACACAGCGTTACTCGAAAGGCCGGACAGACGCGGACTTTGGGAACCTCGTCGGGCTTTCGGGAGACCAGATTTACCAGCGTCGTCGGGTTTGGGAGAAGTTCCATGACGTTTATCAGGAATACGGTGCGCTCAGCTGGTCGCACTTTTATCTGTCGATCAACTGGGAAGACTCCGCTGAATGCCTGCAATGGGCTCAGGATCAGGATGCCACGGTCGCGGAAATGAAGGCCTGGCGCCGCGCGATGCATGGTGAAGACCTGAAATCGCCGGGAGAAGATGCTCCCTTTGAAGCGATCGGCGGCCAATATACGGAAGTTCGCGATACGGATGGTCCTCCTTTTGAAACCAATGAATTTGGTGGCGGAGCTTCCGCTGCGGATCGTGAATGGTCTTCGGAAGGGGATGACTGGGCGATGAGTGCCCCGGCGATGGCTGGGATGAATCAGCGGATTCCTGGTGAAAATGCTCCTTACAGCCCCTTCAGCAGCGAAGCTCGCGGCAATCGTCCGGAATCAGATGGCAATTCCGCAGCTGCTAAAGCAATGTCTCCCGAAGAGATCATCGAGAAGACTTTACGTCGCTGTCTGGCTCAGATGTCCAAAGCCGCTCAGATGATGGAAGATCACCCCGAGATCATCGATCGCCTCCCTGATGAACTCAAGGAAGATTTCGACGAAGCTGTTTCACGCATCTCCAAAGCCGCGAAATCACTTGTCTGACGTTCACAGTCAATTCTGTCGGCGTTACACTGGGAAAGATAAAAAACCTCGTCAGTCTGCGGGCAGCGTCTGACGAGGTTGATCACCCGATCAGATGGTGACTTCACCAACTGCCCCGACAGGGCCTTTTTGCGGTATGAATCAGCCTCATCTGCCATCCGACGAGAAATATGTCAACGCACAGCCACCGTCGTCGAGCGTTCCCTATGTCAATGGGTGGCTCGTCCTGGCGTTGCTCGTCTGTGGCGGGGTCCTGTTTTTCCGCATGATGGGGCCGGTGGCGATCAGCCTGTTTGACCCGACGGCGAAATCGCGTGAAATCGTGGTACGCGGGGATCTGGCAGAAGACGAAAAGTCAACGATACAGATCTTCGAGCAGTCGTCCCCCAGTGTCGTTCACATCACGACCAGCGAGTTTTATCTCCAGCAGAACCGATTCAATCTCAAGGCGACCGAAATTCCGCGCGGGACAGGAACTGGCGTCATCTGGTCAAGCGATGGTTACATCGTCACCAATGATCACGTCATCCACGATGCCAGCAGGGCACGTGTCACGTTATGGGATCGCACGACCTATGATGCAGTCCTCGTGGGAAGTGATCCTGATCGTGATCTGGCGGTCTTGCGCATTGATCCGCGTGGCAAGGCGCTCGTACCGATTCCGATTGGTCAGTCGCCCAACCTTCGAGTTGGACAGAAAGTCTTTGCCATCGGCAGCCCCTTCGGTCTCGATAATACTCTGACTACAGGGGTAATTAGCGGGTTGGGTCGAGAGATTGATACAGCAAACGGCAAGACAATCCGCGGCGTGATTCAAACGGATGCCGCGATCAATCCTGGTAACTCAGGTGGCCCGCTGCTCGATAGTGCAGGCTTGATGATTGGAATCAATACCGCGATCATCTCTCCATCAGGCGCTTTTGCGGGAATCGGTTTCGCAGTACCAGTCGATGTGGTTAACGAAGTCACGCCACAGCTGATTCGGCATGGGAAAGTCTATCGTCCGACGCTGGGCATAGTTCCGTTCGATGACAGTATCGCACAGAAGATGGGAGTGCAGGGCGTGATCGTCCAGACCGTACTCCCCAATACCTCTGCATCGAATGCAGGGCTGCGTGGAAGTGAGTTCGATCCTGACCGCGGGATCCTCCTGGGAGACCTGATTGTTGCCATCAACGATCAGGAAGTGACCAGTGTCAACGATCTGTTTCGAATCCTGGGGAGCAAGAAGGTGGGAGACGTTGTCGACGTCAAAGTGGTTCGGGGCACCGAATCGACAACCTTGCCCATCGAACTGCAGGCATTTGCCCCCGCGTCTCAATGATGCTTATTAAATGATGCAGGTTCAATGATGGACGGATGGCAGGCAGACAGTTAAATTAAAGACGACGCTGGTCGATGAAATTGAACAAAGGCGATGTCATGAGTGAAACAACAAGTCCACTGGCGAAACACGAGGGAGCAGTCACGGTTCTGCATCTGGCAGCTTGCAGTTCACGCTGGGGAGCAGACCAGATCGATAAGCACCGCGCAGTGTTGCTGGAGCAGTCTCGCCAGATCAAGCCCGGCCAGTCGCTGTTGATCGATATGACATCCGTCGAGTTCTTCGGCTCAGCCTTCATCGAACTGCTGCTGCAGATCTGGAACGGCGTCAAGCAGAACGATGGTTCGAAGATGGCGCTGTGTGGTGCCTCGAATTACTGCATGGACATCATCACTGTGACGCGTCTGGATTCGATCTGGCCGATTTACCCGGATCCCTCAGCCGGAGTTTCAGGGCTGTCCCAGGCGTAGAGCAGGGGGGTGATGCACCGCGATCATTCTGTCATTGGAAGACTCACAAAATCAAAAAGGCCAGCAGCATGACTGACTGGCCTTTATTCATTCTGGAGATCAACGGTTTGGAGATAAGCCGTGACGACAGTTTCAGCGTGACTGCGCAGAACGGGTGATTGATTCGTTATCGTGCGCGGTCATCGATCGATCGCGTTTGAGCAAGTCTGTGGCTACAGGCACAGTTCGTCGAGGCCGGCCATCTCGTGCATAGCGTCCGGATCAATTGATTCGATACAGAGTTCAACTTCGCCATTCTTGATATCGAGCACAGTGACCTGATGAGTTCCGACGATGAAAATGTCACCTACAGATGCTTCGAAGTGTTGGAGCATGCAGTTGTCCATCTTGAGTAGAAGTGCTTTGTTGTGGACCAGACTGTCCACCGGACATGTCATCAAGTGCAGAGATGGGGGAGACAGAAACATCGCTCAGCAACCATCGCGGGCGGTGTTATACCATCCTGGGTTGCATATCGAGAAGTCTAATTTGTTTCGTCTTTGAAAAAATTCAATGTTACCTGCGCGCGGAGAAGAGGAATTGATCTGTGCGCAGGCGCGCACATGCGAAACAGGTCTGGAGTGACAATTCGGTCACTGTCGTTGTCACCCTTGCGTGATCATTGCTGAAACAGTTTATAGCCACGCTCTTCAAACTCATGCAGACGCTGTTCGATCGTTGTCACAAGCTTGCTCAATTTATACGGATCATCGATCTTAACGCCACGCTCGTCTGTGACATAGAAGACGTCGACAACCTGATCGTAATGCGTTGCGATCTTCGCCATCACGATCGACATGCCGAACTCATTGAGGGCACGCGTGATGGTCAGCAGCAGGCCAGGGCGGTCATGAGCGAAGATGTCGATGATCGTGTAGTGATCACTGCTGTTCTGGTCGGGCACGACACGCAATGGGAGCTCAGCCAGGGGCGGCGTGTTCTCAAGATTGCCGTAGCGTTTGTATTTCTTGAACAGCTTCTCAAGTGAGGTTGGTCGATACAAGTGCTCCTTGATAACCTCTGCAATTTCATCGATCCGCCACTGCGGCGGCTTCTGCGGGAAGTCCTGATCGGTCAATCGAATGCGGTCCAGAATGATCCCGTCTTTACTGGTCGCGATTTGAGCAGTGACGATTTTTAATCGCATTGCTGTGAGGACGCCGCAGATCCGTTCGAAGATACCGCGCGAGAAACCATGACGTCCGATGATGAGATATTCGATCAGCCCGCTGACCTCATCGAAGCGTCCTGAAACACGCGCATCATTTTCAGCCAGTTGACTGATCAGAATCAAATCATCTTGAATTGTCTGCAATGTATTGGAATGCACATACTGCAAAGGCAGGCTTTGATACAGGCTCGTGAACTGCTCTGAAAGAGTTTCATTCCACTGCCCCAGTTCCTTGCGTTGCTTCAGAGCCGTCAGGATGTCTTCTTCTTTGACGACATTGAGTCGCGGCGATTCGGATTCTTCACCAAAGTGCCCCAGCGTCTTGTCGTAAAGCTCTTTCAGCAGGTCAGACTTCCACTGCGTCCAGACTCCCGGACCGACCGCCTGAATGTCAGCCACCGTTAATAAATACAAATGACGAAGGCAGTTGGAATCGCCGACCAGATGGGCGAAGGTCGACGTGATCTTCTGATCGTTCACATCGCGACGCAGTGCCAGGTCGGACATGTGTAAATGCCAGCGAACCAGGAACGACAACAGCTTGACCTGATCTTCGGGCAGATAAAGTCGATGTCCGACTTCGATCGCTAATTTCGCCCCCAGGATCGAGTGGTCTTCCTCATAGCCTTTCGCCATGTCGTGAAGAATGATCGAGAGGTAAAGAATCTCTTTGTTCTTTAACGAGCGGTAGACACGTCCGATGTGATCAGCATCATACTCAAGTTTTTGCGCTGCTTCGACGGCACGCATGGTGTGCTCATCGACCGTGTAGCTGTGGTACTGATTGAATTGCAGCAGGCCCCGGCAATGTCGAAATTCAGGAATGACTCGTTCGAGTGTTCCGTATTCGTACATCAGGCGAATCGTCTTGCCGAGGGTCTGTGGATCTTTGAGGATTTCCAGGAACGTTGTGGCTGCCTCGCGACTGAGAGTTTCTTGAACATTCGGCGAGGCTTTCTGGATCAGATCAAGAACAAGCGGGTTCGGCTCGCGCGAATAACGTTCGGAAAGCTGGAAGAACTTGAGAGTCTGCTCGAGAGACTGTGTGACCTCGGTTAAAGCGCCGCTGACAACATCGATCTCGTCGGGTCGGAGCAGGTAGTGGCGCTGAATGCGTCGAGTAAAGAGTGACGAGAACGCCTGCATAACACGACGCCCGGGCCGATTGCGTTGCGTGAAGCGATTCGTAATCTCTCGGACAGTCGTTGCATGCTGAAAATACTTCTGCATGAACTGCTCGACCGGCTGCTGCACAGGGGTTGGTTTATACCCTTGAGCATTGGCAATCCGAAGCTGTTCATTGCGCGAGAGAATGTCGTAGCAACGTCCAGATCCCATGTGAAGGTAGAAGCGGATCCGTGTATAGAACTCTTGTGCCACGCGAACTGCTTCGTACTCTTCTGAAGAAAGAAGCCCCTGTTTCCAGATGATGTCGAGCTTTGTTTCCTGGGTCAGCGAATAGGCCAGCCAGCGGATCAGGTGGATGTCTCGCAGCCCGCCAGCAGCCCGTTTCACATCAGGCTCAAGGTATTGAGCGGACTGGCCATGCTCATTGCGTTCTTCTTCGCGCGATTTGACACAGTCCACATAGAATTGCGACCAGCGACGTTTGATAACAATGCGATCGTACTGCGTCCGTAAATCATGATGCAGCGATTCACTGCCCCAGATCAGACGTGTATCAACCAGCGAAGTCGCAACCTGAATGTCTTCCTTCGCCAGCGAAATCGTTTCATTGAGCTTGCGCAGGCTATGCCCTAGTTTCAGCCCGCCGTCCCAACAGCGTCGAACGATCGTCGCAACAACCGGCTCGAACCAGGCTGCTTTCGTATCGCGATACAAAAAAAGCAGATCGATGTCTGAGTAAGGGGCAAGCTCCGCGCGTCCAAAGCCTCCGACAGCAATGATGGCGACATCCTGCGATGACTGGCGTTCGGTGATCTGGTGAAACGCGATCGATTCCGTGGCCAGATTGATCAGAAACTGATCTGTCCATTCCGTCAGCAGACCACCCAAAGCTGAGGCCTGACTTCGCTTTTCAAACTGGCTGCTGACCAAACGACGAATCTGCTGAATGCGGGCCTTATCGTCTTTGATCCAGTTTTCAGTCATGCCGCTCGCATATTCGAGTAAAGAGAACCACAGTTAAACACGAATTCACACAGATCGAATCAAGAGAAGAGATTCAAACGGGTCTCTTCGAGGATCGATTTATCGGTAGCAATTTGATCTGTGTCAATCTGTCTTCATCCGTGGTTGCGTTTCTTGCTTCCAGATGGTTCATCTCGCTTCACAGGGCCTGCAAACCGGTTTCACCGGTGCGGATGCGGATGACATCTTCAATCTCGCTGATGAAGATTTTCCCATCGCCAATCTCGCCCGTTCTGGCACTGCCGACGACAGCGTCGATCGCGGACTGCAGCTTTTCCTCGGGCACGATGACTTCCAGGCTCAGCTTGTTGACAAAATCAATCTGATATTCGGCCCCACGATATGTCTCGATATGGCCGCGCTGGCGCCCGAATCCCCGGACTTCGGAGACTGTCATTCCAAAGATACCCGTCTTGACCAAAGCCATTTTCACTTCATCGAGTTTGTAGCTTCGGATCATCGCCGTCAGGCGTTTCAGTTTCATATCTTCTCCACCGACAGTGGCACAAGCAGGAACAACAAGGGTCGCTCAATCCAGAGATTCAGCGACCACTCGTTGTGAAATCCTGTTCGTCACGTCAATCGGTCGGCCCGATCGATCAATCAGATGATACTACAGCGATTCTTCGCCCGTCTCGCCAGTACGGATGCGAATCGTCTCTTCGAGATTGCTCACGAAGATCTTACCATCACCAATCTGTCCCGTGCGAGCCGTCTTGACGATCGCATCAACAGTCGCCTGGAGACTGGTATCAGGCACAACGATCTCAATTTTGACCTTCGGCAGGAAGTCAACTGTGTATTCAGCTCCGCGGTATTGCTCTTTATGGCCTTTTTGACGACCAAACCCGCGAATTTCCGTCACCGTCATTCCCTGCACGCCGACTGCAGTCAAAGCATCTTTGACTTCTTCCAGCTTAAAGTGGCGAATAATAGCCTCAATTTTTTTCATATGGTCACCGTCATGTTTGGATTTTTTTATAGAAAGGGCCGAGGACAGGACAGCTGGAGTGAACGCTCGCGGTCTCAAATCGTCGGCTTGAAATCAACAAGTATTGATTAGATCAGATTCACCGGTTCAATGCAGCATCGAGTTGGACAAACGTGCGTCGTTTATCCAAACCCGGGATGCCGATCAAGCGAAACTGAAGACAGAGCCAATTAGACGAAAATGTAACCTTCTTCGCCGTGCTCGTTGAGGTCGAGACCTTGCAGTTCAGTATCTTTAGAGACTCGCAACCCGATCGTGGCATTGATCAGTCCCAGAATGATCACTGAACCAACCACTGCAATACCGACCGCAGCACCAACGCTGACAGCCTGATTGATCAGCTGTTGAGTGTTACCCTCGAGCATACCTTTAAAGCCAGGCTTGATGACTTCCGATGCGAAGACACCTGTCAGGAGCGCACCTGAAATACCAGCCATGCCGTGAACTCCGAAGACGTCCAAAGCATCGTCGTACTTGAAGATTCCCTTAAGTGTCGTACAGGCGAAGTAGCTGACAGCAGTTCCAATCAAACCGATCATCACCCCACCAAGAACAGTGACCGAACCACTGGCTGGCGTAATGGCAACCAGACCAGCGACTGCACCGGTGCAGGCTCCGAGAATGGAAGGATGGCCACGCATGACCCACTCAAGGATGGCCCAGGTCAGCAGACCCGTGGCAGCAGCCATGTGGGTACAGGCAAATGCGTTGACCGCGAAAGTCGATGCACCGCCGGCAGAACCCGCGTTGAAACCGAACCAACCCACCCACAGCAGGGCAGTCCCAATGCTGGTATAGGTCAGGTTGTGTGGTGGCATTGGCTCATGGCCGTGGCCAAGGCGTTTGCCGATCATGATGGCGCAAACGAGAGCAGAAACACCAGAGCTGATGTGAACGACGGTCCCACCTGCAAAGTCGAGAGCTAGGAATTTCGCGCCCCCTTCAAGGGTGTTGAACTCGCTCAGCCATCCCTCTGTCGACCAGACCCAGTGAGCAAGTGGGCAGTACACAAATGTTCCCCACAGCAGACTGAAGGCAACCATGGCAGAGAACTTCATCCGCTCTGCATAAGCACCGCAGATCAGGGCAGGGGTGATGATGAAGAACATCATCTGGAAAACGGCCCACACAACTGCTGGCGTTGTGAAGTTGGCAGGGGTAAAGACAGTACCATCAGCGTTCAATTCAGGCACAACGCCTTTCCAGAACAGATTGTCAAATCCACCGACCAGACCCATGGTTCCAGGAATGCTAGGGGCAAAGGCCAGACTGTAGCCGTAGACGAACCACACCACCGACATCATCCCCATCAGGAACATACACTGCATGATCACGCTCAGAACGTTTCGCTTGCGGACCAGACCGCAGTAAAACAGAGACAGGCCAGGGGCAGTCATCATGAGAACGAGAAGACAGGAAACCATCATCCAGGCGGTATCGCCCGTATCAAACACAACCTGCTCTCTAGCAGGCGTCGCAGCTTCGACAGCAGTTCCGCTCTCCGCCGCTACGACAGGCGTTTCCGCAGGCGTCGTGCCTTCCTGCGCCATCACCGAACTACCAAGCGTTACGGCGAGTAAGAATGCTCCCATCGCCAAACGCAGAAGCTGAACACGAGACAGTAACATAGGTTCTCCTGGACTGTTGAACGAACAACAACCGGCGGGTGCACTTCAGATTAAAAGTTGTGTAACCGAAAAAGCCCCATTTCCAGTCGTTTCCTTCTACCTCTGAGCGCCTTTTTGTGATGTAAGGCGAGGGAAAACGCTCGCTCATTCTGACCGGCATGTCAGTAAAATACAATTCAGAAGTACCCGTAATTTGCCACGTATTTTGACCTGTCTTGACCAGAACTAATGCCCGACAACCCCGTCTTGACCCTTTTCGTCGACTCGGGGTACACTCCCACGCCTTTCACCCCCCTCAAGCAATGCACTTCTCTCCTTAAAACGTCATGACGACGGCATGCCACAACTTCCTTCTCCTGTAATGGCTTTGATCATAATCGCGATCGTCGCGCTGACGATTCGTGTCGGCTTCGGCATTGCCATCCAACGCCAGCTCGATTCCCAGCCCGGGCGTTTTGACCTCATCGAAGGAGATGCATCCGGTTATTGGATGCTGGCTCAAAAGATCGTCACAGGCCAGCCGTACGAGATTTACAATCCGCCACGCCAGGTCCACCGCATGCCCGGCTTCCCGGCCATCCTCGCGACCTCAATCGCGTTCTTCGGCGATAAGCCGTTTCCAGCCCGTATGCTCCTCGCCGTCATCGGGACCGCGTCCTGCATGATGGTTTATGTCCTCACCTGGCAGCTCTTCAACACGAAGATTGCCTTTACCGCAGGCATGTGGGCTGCCATCTCCCTGCCACTAGCCATCTTCTCGGTCGTCTTTTTAAGCGAGACAGCGTTCGCATTCGCGGTCCTGATCAACCTCTCCTTCTTTATTGCCTGGTGGAAAGCGAAGTCCGTTCGCAGCCAGATCCTCTTCGCAATTCTGACAGGAATCGGCGTCGCGCTGGCAACCTATCAACGCCCCAGCTGGTATCCGATGATCGTCCTCTTCGCTCTCGCCTCGTTCTTCCGCTCCTTCTCCCCCGGGGAGAAGGTGGCTGAGTCGAACCGACAGGTTCGCAAATCAATACTGCCGAGGTCGGATGAGGGATCTCTGCAAACTGATAAAAAGCCGTCATTCTTAATTCGTCTTCTCCCTTGCTTCACTCTCTTCCTCGCCTTCACTCTCTCTATGGCCCCATGGGTTTACCGCAACTACGAAGTCACCAACAAGTTCATCCTCACAACCCTCTGGATGGGCCCCAGCCTTTACGACGGCTTCCGCCCCGACGCCACCGGCGATAGCGACATGCGGTTTTTCGAAGAAGACAACCTCATGGCCACCATGTCCGAATACGAGATGGACCAGGAATACAAAAGACGCGGCTGGAACTACGCCTTCTCCCACCCCGCTCACGCGATCGAACTCGCCTTCATCAAAGCCTATCGCTATTGGAAGCCCTGGCCGAACGCCAGCCAGTTTGGCGGCCTCGGTCCCACACTTGCGGTTGCTGTTCACGCAACGCCGTTGCTGTTGCTGGCGGTTCTCGGCGCCTGGTGGGCGTTCACCAGTTACGAATTTTCGCGAGAACAGAAGCTGCTCATCGCGGTCGTGACGATCGCACCGATTACGTTCTTCGGATTACTGCACATGTTGTTCGTCAGCTCACTGCGATACCGCCTTCCTTTGGAATATCCCCTCATGTCGCTGTCAGCTTACGCCCTTCACCTAATCCTCGGATCTCTCACGAAAGCCTCGAAAACTTCCCAAATCCCCGCCTGATTCCCAATCCGGCCCACGTTTCGCATCGTCAATGATCACAATTACCTGTTGTCTTCTTTTGTTTTCCCTAGCGCCCAGCGCCTAACTCCTAGCGCCTCTCATGTTCACCTTCTGCAAACGCCTGATTCAAATGACTCTCGTCATCGTCGTCACGATCTCCGTGGCTGCGTTCGGGATCATGTATTGGATCTGGCAGCATCGTGCAGAACTGACGAAATACCAGGTCAGTCAGGCAATTCATCAGTTTGCGCCGGAATGGGACTTCAAACTATCCGGAGCGTATTTGACGTCTGACGGTCGTTTGCAGCTGACCGACTTCCAGCTCAAAGACCCGATGCTCGACGCAACCATGATCTACGTCCCCGACACAGAGATCGGCGTCAACTGGGATCTCTATCAGCGTACCCAGCAGATCGAACTCGCTAAGATCGTTCTCAATCGACCTCTCCTTGAGGTTCGTAAGCTTCCTGACGGCACATGGACGATCACGAACTTTCCTCCCATCAAAACAACAGGGAAGAAAGCACCTCCGATCGAGATCAACGACGGCACTGTGCGGATCTCCGCTGATGATCCCCAAATAGGACGCACAGTTCAATATGCACTGCGCAATCTCAAACTGAGGGTCAACACGACCGACGAGAAGATCCTTCAGATCGCCTGCGAAGCGGATGGTGGCCAGGCCGGCAAACTCGACTTTCAGGCTGCGTACTCCTTGACCAATGAAACCTTTCTCGTTGAAGGGAACCTCGATCAACTCCAGTTCGGCAACTCACTGGTCGACCTCGTCCTCGCGATGCTGCCCGACCTCAAGCCGAAAGTGGACCAGTTTCACGCCCGACTGGCTCCTGAGCCCAAACTTCAGCATACGGCTTCCCTCAAGCCATGGGATGAAGCATCGACTCTCCCGAGCGTCGCGCCGGAAAACCTGCTGCAGACTCGCATGCTCGCGGACGTCAACTTCTCGATCATGCGAAAGCAGTCAGGCCAGCCCGTCGATGTCTCAGCCAATGTCGATATCCTCGAAGGCTTCATCGACCACCCACGCCTCCCCATGGCGATGCAGCGTCTCAACGGAAAAATCACGCTCGACCAGTCCGGTCTCCATATCAATGACATGACCGGCATGTCTGGCCAGACTCAGCTCGATCTGGCGGGCGAAGTCCCGGTTGACCTGTCTCTGCTCAGTAACACACAGGCGACCGGCGTGCGTTTTGTGTCTGAAGTGAAGACCGCAACTCCCTCGGCGGGCATGATCATCAATGTTTCGAATGTCCAGATCACCGATCGCTTCCTGGAAACTGCTCCCAAGGGTGTTCAAGGCATTATCAATCACTTGAATGCCACTGGCACCTTTGATGCCCAGTTCCGCATCCGCACCGACGAAACCGGTATTCACAATGACCTCGTCTCATTGACCGTGACCGACGGAACCGCAAGACCCAACTCCTTCCCATACCCGCTCACACACATCCGCGGCACGATCCATCAGCACCCCGACTCGGAAATTCCTCTGCTTGTCTATGACATGCAGGGCATGGCCGGAGATCGCCCCATTCAGTTAAAAGGTCACACCAGACGCCCGGGCCCGGATCATGAAACGTTGCTCGATATTCATTTCGAAAACTTGCCGCTCAACGAGGCATTTATCTCCGCTTTGCCAGACAACGTGGAAACATTGATTCGTAAGTTCCACCTGACAGGTGAACTCACTGCCCAGCATCAGATCTATTTCCCGCAGGGGACCAAGCGGGGACATCAGCAAAAGTCAAAAATCCAGTTCGCCAATGCGTCGATGAACTGGGATCTGTTTCCGTATCTGATCGAAAACGTCACGGGCGATCTCTCCCTCGATAACAATGTCTGGACGTTTTCCAATGTGACTGGCCGTCACCTCAATACCAACCTGTCGGGAGTCGGCAAAATCGATCCTGCCAACCCCGAATACGTCAACGCCTTCGAGATCATCGCTCAGGATGGTCAGTTCGATACTGCACTACGCCACGCAGTCGGGACAGCTCATAACGACTGCGAAAAGCTCTGGCAGATGCTGAGCCCTCAAGGCACGTTCAATGCCAAAATTGAAGTGAAACAGCATCGCGACAAAGGGGTCGAAGTTGCCCTTCCTTACATCACCACCGAAGAAGCAGAGCTGACCCCCAGTTTCCTGCCGTATCGTTTGGATCGAGTGAAATCGGAAGTCACCTACGGCAAAGATGCTCTTGGCGAAAACTTCGTCACGATTCACAAGGTGACCGCGCAACACTCAACAACACTGGTCTCCCTCAAAGGCAACGTCATCAAGAACCCTCAGTTCTGGACCGCTCGCCTGGAGGACATGCACCTGGACAACATCGTCCCCAACGACGAACTCATCGCTGCACTCCCGTCAAACATTCGCACGGTCGTAACAAACCTAAAGGTCCGCGATCCCCTCTCCCTGCGAGGACGCGTCGAATTCAAAGGAACGCACGAAGAAGCGAACCCCGCCGTCACAGCCGCCTGGGACTTGGTTCTCAACACCGCCGGCATGACACTCGATCTCGACATGCCCATCGAGAAAATCACCGGGAAAGTCACCCTGCAGGGAGTCATGACTCCCAGCTATACCGAGATGCTCGGACAGTTGAATATCGATTCCCTCTTTTTCATGGGGTACCCGATTACTCAAGTGTCTGGTCCATTCAAGCTGGTCAATAACCAACTCATTTTTGGATCAAGCCAGACATTCGGAGCTCAGTCTCCCGGGGCTCCCAAGACGGTTTCCTTGGACGATCGCATTCAGGGACGTATTTTTGAAGGCATCGTCAGTCTCGACTCGATCCTCACCCTCAATAAGAATTTCGACTACCGTTCTCGCGTCGAACTCACCCGCGGCTCCCTCGCCAACTGGGCTCAACTCAACGGCTACGGTGCCAGCCAGATCCGCGGCAACATGAATGGCTGGATCGACCTGACAGGGCAGGGGACAGAGATGAACGCAGTCACGGGACGTGGCCAGCTCTGGATTGATCAGGCTGAACTTTACGAGCTACCGCTCTTCATTCGACTCTTCAATGTCTTGAAATTCGTCCCACCCGACAAAACCGCATTCCGTTACGCGTATGCAGACTTCGGCATCGCCAACAGCCGGTTCAACTTCGACCAGATCGAATTGATTGGCTCCTCGATCGGAATGTCAGGCAACGGCTACATCCAGTTTGATCAAATCATCTCGATGGACCTCATCTCGAAAATTCCTCGAAACCAGTCACCTGTTCCTCTCGTGAACTCGATTATGGATATTCCGATGTTACGTCAGGCCACAGAAGGCATCGTCCAGGTCCACGTCGGCGGCAAGGTGAAAGCCCCCGTGGTCGAATCTCGCTCGGGCTTGATGAACAATTCCTTCCGACGCTTCACGCAAAACTTCAACTTCAACAACGACTACCAAGCCCCCCGCTACGCCCCACCCCCAACCTTCTCCGCCCCCAACCCCCGCTAATATTTCCTATACTCCTTGAGCGGAGCGATGTAGGTCCCTTCTCCCTTGAGGGGAGAAGGTGTCAGCGCTTCGCTGACGGATGAGGGTGAGCGCTAGGCAAAGACCGATTTTCATTGCCAGGAGAGCACAGGCAAAAGTCTTCTTCTCATCCCGCATAAGCCAGCATTCCCCCCTCGCATCTTCCCTCCACACCTCGTTAACCTAGACAAAACGACTTGTCTACCCACGAGGTGCTCATGCCCAACTTCAAGCCCGATAGCTACAACAGCGTCTCCCCTTATCTCGTCGTCGACGGAGCCCAGAAAACGATCGACCTGTTAAAGACAGTCTTCAACGCCGAACAACTCCGCACTCATCATCACGACAACGGCCGCATCATGCACGCCGAAGTTCGCATCGACGACACCGTCATCATGATCGCCGACGCCGCCCCGCAATGGCCCGCCATTCCCGCTCATCTTCACATCTACGTCAAAGACGTCGACGAGACTTACCAGCGCGCCCTCAAAGCCGGCGCCGAGTCCGTCCAGGAGCCAGTCCAAAAAGGAGACGAGGATAAACGCGGCGGCTTCAAAGACGCCGGCGGCACCACTTGGTGGATCGCCACCCAACAACCCTCTTAGGCGAGCGGGGGGTGTCAACCCCCTGTCCCTTGTGCTATCGAATTCACATAGCCACGATGAGTACGCCTAACGCGCCAACAACCACTCCCCCATGTCCTTCTACTCCCTCTTCAACCACATCGAAGGCATCCTCTGGCTCATCGTCGCAGCCACCATCGCGATCCGCACCCCACGCAATACCTTCCAGCAAAAAGTCGCTGTCGTTCTCGCTACCGTCGCTTTCGTCCTCTTCGGCCTGACCGACTTCATCGAAGCCCACTACGAAGCCCGCGTCCCTCTCTGGCTCTACGCTTGGAAGATCGCCTGCGGCTCCGCCATCTTCACCTCACGCTACACCTGGCTCGGCTGGACCCGCTTCCGTTGGACCGATCGCGAATTCCTCTTCTCCCTCGCCTGCCTGATCGCCATCATCGCGATCATAGTTTATCAACACTCGTAGGGTCCGCTGTGCGGACCATCAATCCGCTCCCAATGAATCCATAGCGCAAAAAAAAAGGGCGGCCAGATGACCGCCCCTTTTCATGAGTAAAATCGCAATCCAAGTCACACACCCTCAACGATCGACACCGCGGCTTGAGCCAGACGTGTGACGCTGAGTTTCATGACGATCTTATTCTTCGGCGTGACTGGCTCACCATGCACGATGTTGATCGCACAGGCAGGATCGGGCGTCTTGTAATTCAGAGTGAATGGAACCAGGTTATCCGCGAAGGCCGCAATGGATGCCGCCAGCTCAACCGTCCCGCAAGCAGAACCCGTGTTGCCGATGAAACTCTTGATCGCCGTGACAGGAACTTCCTTGCCGTAGCTGCCGAAGACTTCCAGAATCGCGGCTGCTTCCTGTGGATCGAGTTCGGTGGAACCCAGTCCATGGGCATTGATTGAGCCGATGTCTTCAGGCTTCAGTTTGGCCTTCTTCAAAGCAGCTCGCATCGCATTGACGAGAGCCTGCTTGTAGTTGGGCTGACCGTTGTGATCGACGACGCAGGATGCCCCAGTCCCAAGGAGATACCCCAGGATCTTTGCACCACGTGCTTTGGCATGCTCGGTTGTTTCAAGAATGAACGAGCAGGCACCTTCCGCCACGACCTGACCACTGCGATTCAGATCGAAAGGCTTGCTTGCTTCCGCTGGAGTCGGTGCACTGGCCAATTGATCCCACAACCCGGCATGCATGGACTTCACTGCATTCAGGCGAGTTCCGGTCGCACCCGCAATCATGATATCAGCCAGACCGCGTTCGATGATTGATTTGGCTTCCGACAGGGACAGGTTGCCCGAGGCTTCGTCCATCGTCACCGAGTTACTGGGCCCACGTGCATCGGCGTTGATCCCGATGTGACAGGCCGGCATGTTCGGCAGATATTTGAGCAGCCACAGCGGTTCGAGTTTGAAGAGACCCGTGCTGCCCCACTTTGGAACGTTGAATTCATTATTCTCATCGCGACTGGCGAACGCCGCGTCGCACAAAACATCCGGAGGGCTGAGCATCAGGTTCGCACCAAACTCGACACCCAGGCGAGAGTGATCGATCTGATCCATCGGCAGGGCCGAGTCTTCCAGAGCCAGATTCGCAGACGCGACCCCCAGCTGAATCTCGCGACACATCACCTTGATGCTCTTGCGTTGAGATTTCAGGTAAGTCGATTTAATGGAAGCATCATTGAATTCACGACACTGGCCGCCAATTCCGCCCGGCGTCCCGATTCCATCAAACAGATCAATGACTGTGACGCCGCTCGTTCCGGCTTTCAGGTTTCCCCAGTATTGCTCCAGCCCGATACCGCTTGGGCTGATGACACCAATCCCCGTAATTGCAACCATTGGAAGATGATCCAAACAAGGTCCCCTTACTGCAGCTGCCAAACAGACGCTGCCGCCGATCGTTCGCCAGAGTCGATCGATCAGCTAGGTAAGTCGCAGGGGCAGAAGCTCCCTTTCAAAGAGAGTTCTGTCTGCTGAAAATTTTCAAATCGCTCCGGGACAAGATCTGGAACCCGACGCCGTTCGCGGTGTCAATTTCCATCTCAACCCACCAGATCACCCGGGCGGCTGCATGACTGCAGAACAACGAACTCGAAGACAGATCCACTGCTTTTGCAGACAATTGCAACGTCAGAAAACACAACTCAACGAAGTAAATTGATGTTTAAATGGCTGCACAAAAACAGGAACATGTTCTCAACGCGTGACAATCATTTCGAGAGAATGATCCGAAAGTCAACGCGGTAACTACCGAAATCTATCTGACCTTACCCACAACCAGACACGCGTTGTGCCCACCGAAGCCGAAGCTGTTCGACAGGGCATAACTGATCTGGGCCTCGCGGGCCTTATGAGGAATGTAATCCAGATCACATTCCGGATCTGGGTTTTCAAGATTGATCGTCGGAGGAAGGATTCCACTGTTGAGGGCGAGAATCGAAATCACGAACTCGACACCACCTGAAGCACCCAGCATGTGACCAAGCTGACTCTTCGTGCTGGAGACAGGGATCTTCTTGATGGCAGTATCAAAGACAACCTTCATCGCGATCGTCTCAGCTTTATCACCCAGCGGCGTACTCGTGCCGTGAGCATTGATGTAGCCGATTTGATCGAGGTTGACTCCGGCATCCCGAATCGCACCCTGCATGGCGCGAGAGGCTCCGCGGCCTTCTGGATCCGGTGCCGTAATGTGTGTTCCGTCCGCGGACATTCCATAGCCGCAAACTTCGGCCAGAATGGTCGCGCCGCGTGCTTTGGCGTGTTCGTACTCTTCAAGAACAACGATGCCCGCACCTTCCGAGAGAACAAAACCATCGCGTCCGGTATCAAAGGGACGAGAGGCGGTCGTCGGGTCGTCATTGCGTGTCGACAGGGCAGACATGCGGGAAAAGCCAGACAGACCCATCGGGGTCAATGCTGCTTCACTCCCGCCGGTAATCATGACATCGGCATCGCCGTATTGAATCAAGCGGTAAGCATCGCCAATCGCGTTGGTCGCAGACGCACAGGCAGTTGCAACCGCACTGTTCGGGCCCTTCAGGCCCCAGTTGACTGAGACGTTCCCACTGGCGGCATTGGCCATCAGCTTGGGAATCATGAACGGGGAAACGCGAGCCGGGCCCTTGTCAAACAGCTTGGAATGCTGCTCTTCAATTTCGCCCAGGCCGCCGATTCCTGTTCCTACCAGAACGCCACGTCGGTACGGGTCGCCCGTCGAAAGATCCAGGCCCGACATCTTGATCGCCTTGTTCGCAGCTGCCAGCGCGAACTGCGAAAAGCGATCCAACCGCTTCAGGTCCTTGGCATCGAAATCGACGTGATCAAGCATATTGAAATGCTTGATCTCTCCGCCGAAGCGCACCTTGTACTCAGAGGCGTCAAACCGCTCGATCGGGCCGATACCACTTTTCCCGGCGCAGAGCTTATCCCAGAACTCAGGGAGCTCATGACCCAGGGGGGTAACGACGGACATTCCCGTAACTACGACACGTCTACGCATACAATTTAAGATTTCTGGCTGATGTATTCGACGGCATCACCGACGGTTTGGATTTTCTCGTAGTCATCATCAGGAATCGTGATGTCGAAAGCATCTTCGAATTCCATAACAAGCTCAACGACGTCCAGGGAGTCGGCCTTCAGGTCGTCAACGAACCGACTTTCACGCTTGATTTCCTCCTTGGGAACGTTCAGTTGTTCGCTAACGATATCGATAACTTTTTCCTCGATGGCCACTGACGACTCCTTAATCCTATGACAGAGCTGAAAAATTGAGAATTGCGTTTTTAAGCAGAGAGAGCAGATTGTAAGCTCTCTAATTGCGACACTATTCAAATGAAAACCGAGCCCCGCCCTCGAGGGAAGGCTTCTCGCTGTATTTCACGCCAGGCAACCAGATTCTAGCCACAATCGCAGATCAATTCATTGAGATGATCACGCGACCGCTGCA
Source organism: Lacunimicrobium album (assembly GCF_052161635.1). Lineage (GTDB taxonomy): Bacteria > Planctomycetota > Planctomycetia > Planctomycetales > Planctomycetaceae > SXPC01. The sequence goes on along the minus strand of NZ_CP197413.1, from coordinate 2,906,152 downwards.
GTCAGGCGAGCTGGACGAGACAGACAGACGATCGGAAAACTTCGTTTCATGGGAACAGGGAAGCTGTCCGCAGAAATGCGGGCTGCACCCATGATATATCTGTTTTTGAAAATTGTGTAAACTCAAATCCACGACGCAAAAGGCGGGAACTGGGTGGATTCGAAAAGTTAATTTCGACCCGCTCGACGAGATATCAACACGCTGATTTCCAATGCAGGTCAATTGCATCTGGATCACGCGTCAACGAATTCGATTTCATTCCCCGTCGTGCAGAGAATGACACGGGAATTTCCGGTCGATTCGCTTGAACAGCCCTTTGAGAACTCGCCCCGGACCGATCTCCCAGGCTTCGCTCATGCCGTCGTTCATCATGTTGCGAATCGACGTTTCCCACTGCACGGGCTTGAGAACCTGCTGCACAAGAATTTGTCGAATTTCTTCCGGATCGGTGTGAGGCTTGGCATCGACATTCGAGTAAACCGGAATTCGAGGGGCCTGAATCGACACCGTCGAGAGGACTTCCGCAAGCGCCTCATCCGCTGGTTTCATGATCGATGTATGGAACGCACCCGCAACTGCCAGACGAACCGTCTTCCCGCCAGCCGCCTCGGCCAGCTTGACCGCTTCATCGACAGCAGCTGTGACACCCGAAACAACCGTATTTCCAGGGCACAGCAGGTTGGCGATGCGGACCTCACCCTTAGTTGAGGCTTCCTGGCAGACTTTTTCGACCTGATCAATCGGCAGCATCAAGATGCTCGCCATCGCAGACGCAGTCGCATCAGCGGCAGCTTGCATGGCTTCACCGCGTCGTTTGACCACTTTGAGGCCGTCTTCAAACGACATGGCGCCCGCAAAAACCAACGCCGTGTATTCACCCAGGCTGAGGCCTGCAGACATTGAGCATTTCGAGATCAACTCAGGATGTTTTGCTTTGACAATCTCCAAAGCCGCGATGCTGCTGACGAACAGGGCAGGCTGGCTGATGACCGTCGAATCCAGCTTATCTGCCGGGCCATGATTACAGACATCGATCAGATTGTACCCTAAAACCTGGCTCGAATGCTCAAACAGCTCTTTGGCGACGGGGTAATCATCGACCAGCGGCGAAGCCATCCCGATGTGCTGAGCACCTTGACCCGGGAAGAGAAAAGCGATCTGAGACATAAGAAAAATCCGTCTTCAGAGACTGTCAGAGCCGCGACCGACAGGAAGCGACTAAACGCTCTCCATCTGACGCGGCCTCTGAATTGTATGATACGCCAGATCGACACCAGCAGTGCTCGTCTTAGAAAGACGAGGCAGCGAGCGCCGTCACAATGCTTCCGTTGATATTCTTTTCAGCAAATCGATTGGCAGTCTGCAGGGCATTGCGAATCGCAGTTCCGCTGGACGAGCCGTGAGCAATCAGGCAGATCCCGTCAATTCCCAGCAGCAGGGCACCGCCCGTTTCGCTGTATTGAAAGTTACGAGCCAGGTCACCCAGGGCTTTCTTGCCCAGGTCTTTTTCCTGATCAAGCTTTTCGATCACCTGCGATTTGACCATGTGCATCATCATTTCGCCCATGCCTTCGATGGCTTTCAGGACGACGTTCCCAGTGAACCCATCGCAAATGATGACATCGGCATCGCCTTGGAAGATCCCGCGGCCTTCAACATTGCCAATGTACTGGTCTTTGATCACGCTTTTCGACAGAAACTGATGGGCTTCGAGAATAATCTCGGTCCCTTTGCCTTCTTCGCTTCCGATGTTGATGATCCCGACGCGAGGCTTCGCGATTCCCAGGATCTCGCGGGCGTAGATTTCGCCCATCACGCCATATTGAGCCAGATGCTCAGGTCGGGCAGCAGGATTGGCACCAACGTCCAGCAGAATCGCCTTACCACGCAGGGTTGGCAGCGTGACCGCGATTCCCGGGCGTTTCACGCCATTCAGAAATAGACGCGTCTTCAGTCCAGCCACAACGACTGCCCCGGTGTGACCCGCGCTGACGACCGCATCGACCTGCTTGCCAGCCATCAGCTTCCAGCAGACGAGCAATGAGCAGTCAGGCTTGTTTCGCAGAGCATCCGTCGGCTTTTCGTCCATGCCTACAAAACCATCGGCAGGCACGACTTCGATCTGGGTACCGTGATAGCCAGCCTGGCTGAGGAGGTCCTTCAGCAGGGGCGCTTCGCCGACCAGGCAGACATGCAGACGTTCGTCTTGATTGACGGCAGCGATGGCTCCTTCCAGATTGATTCCTGGAGCGGCATCGCCACCCATCGCGTCCAACGCGATCCGCATAAGTCGTTATTCCTTATAGAGCTAAGCGGATTCGCTTCAAGTGGTTTCTTCAGTGCTGACCAGTGTACGGCCCATGTAGTGACCGCAGTTCGGGCAGATCGTGTGAGACGGACGAGCCGATGCACACTGTGGGCACGTTTCCAGCTTGATTGGCTTCTGCAGATTCGCAGACCAACGCTTACGGGAACGAGAGTGCGATTGACGTTTCTTGGGAACGGCCATGACGAAAATCCTAAGGCAAATGACCCGTGCAAATGATCCGGAAAGCTAAATTCAGCGAGAACTTAGCTCTAAACTGTCTGGATAGACTCTCTCCGCGAACTCGTTTCCATGATGGAACAGCCCGGAAAATAGAAACGGAAATTCTAACGGTCACAGAGGGTTAGGTCAACTCACTGACAGCCGTTGACCGCTGCTTACTCGCACAGATAATCCGGTCGATGCGTTTCGGAAGTCGCTTGTGCAAAAGTGCACACAGAAAATTTGCCGGTGTGTACTTCTGCGCTTCTAACCAGATAGACTCGGGTTATTCGTCGCTTCCTGCTTCAACCGGGGCTTCCGTAACCCCATTCCGATTCCGCAACGATCGAACAATCCTCCGCAGCGGAGCCGCATACGGGGTTTGACGAATGTATTCCTTCCCTGCGCACCATGCCTGTTTTGACAGACGATTCAGTGGATTTTGATCATACGTCCCCTCAAACAGGACATCGACACCCGTCGCAATCGAAGTCTTCGCCCGGGCGTCGCCCCACCCGAGTTCTACCCGGGTAAATCCACGCTCGCCGAGGTGCTTCAGTGTCAGGTAATCGAGAATCAGGCCGGGTGAATGCGAGTAAATCGACGGATCGTAAGTGCAAATAAAGGCGTGGGAGTGCTTTCCGGCGTTGATATTGTAAAGCACCGCCATCGGCTTGTCGTCAATCAACAGCTTCAGAAGCTGGGCCTGAAACGCTTCGCTCTTTTCTGCCATCATCGCTTTGAGGGCGGGGAGAGTCCACGATGTCGCGAAGAAGTTGAATTCCTTCATTTCCGCCAATTGGTTGATCTTGGTCTTCACCATCCAGTCCAGATCGTCTTCGGCGTTAGCAAACGGCTCGAAGGACACGTTTCCAAAGTCTTTGACCAGCCGATTGTATTTCTGCTTCGACTGCTTCATCTTGTTGGAGCCCGCCGCTTTCTTCGCCGCGACGTATTGGTCGAACCCGCCCGTCAGGTCGATCAACTGGCTATTCCCGTTTCCAAACAGATACGGGCTGAATGAAGCGTGAGAATTCGAAAGTTTCGAGAAATTCCAGGCTTTCAGGCCACTCGCTTTCAGCAGGGCAGAGAGGTCGAGCGGTGAAGCTGGATCGATAACGATCCCCTCATACCCCGAGAAATTCAGCCCCGGCGCAAGGGCCGTCTTCCCCTGACGCGTGAACGGGAAAAACCCCACCATCTCGCCACCGTGATGAATGATCGTCACGTCGACGTTTCCCTTGGTCTCCCCCATGATCTGCGAGAACCGCGGGTGAAAAAACGGGCTCGAATACGCGGCATGCTGAGCCTGAATTTCAGCCCAGCGATCGAACTCCGCAAGCGTCAGGGAGGTAACCGGTTTGCAAACGTACCGTGTATTCGGGGCGATCATGCGAGGAAAATCCATGGTCTGAGAATGGTAAATAAGCCAGTCGCGGTAATTCTGGCTTCAGTTTCCACCCAGAGTATGAATTCTTAGGACGTACGAATGCATTTTCGCATGAGTGGTGGCAGCAAAGTGCGGATGGAGCGGGCATGTTGCAACCCGGCAACATGTCTCAGATCGCTTGTACATTCCTTCGATCACACCGTGGAAGGCCCCACCGGATCGACGACCTGTTCTTTCCGGTCGACCGTCGCTTTTCGGCCTAAGCAAAACCACGCGACAATTGATGCACCGAAAACATCAAACCCGACATCGCTCCAAGTCCCGCCACGTCCTTCGACAAATGTCTGGCGGTATTCGTCGTTGATCGCAAAGAGCGTCGTCGCGAAAAGGGCGAGCCCAATATTTTTCTGGCCTAATTTCGGGATGACGCGATGGAGAATCGCGATCAGGATCATGCAGATGACCGCAAACTCCGTCATATGCCACCCCTTCACAACCGCAAACCAGCAGCTTCCCCAGAAGATCTGAAACGCCGTCACCGAACCATCCGTCGGCAGCACGTACTTCGCCATCATGTGAATGAAATCATGAGCAAAGATAACCGTGCTCGAAGACGCCACGATCATCGCCCCCCAGGCCAGACCGAAACAGAGCAGGGCGATTGTCTTTGTTGATGGCATTCGAGTCCCTTGCTTCGAGGCGTTTTTCTCGGCTCTTACCAGTCCCCGCCCGGAGACGCCATCGGGCTGTAGTCCGCAAACCTCAGTGACTCTCTCACCCAGGTCAGTTTCACCGAATCAATCGGACCCGAGCGGTTCTTCGCGATGATAGCATACGCCACCCCCGGCTCGTCTTCCGGGTTATACGCCTCAGGGCGGTGGAGGAACATGATCACGTCCGCATCCTGCTCGATGGCACCCGATTCCCGCAGGTCCGCCAGGCGTGGGCGTTTATCTTCCCGCTGCTCAACACCCCGGTTCAGCTGGGACAGCGCGATCACCGGCATCCGCATGTCTTTGGCGAGGAATTTCAGACGTCGCGTAATCCCCGAGATCTGCTGCTCGCGAGGCTGGTTCTTGTCTTCGGCTTCGATCAGCTGAAGGTAGTCGATGATCACGCAGCTGACGTTGTTGTAGCGAGCCAGACGGCGCGTCACAGCCGCAATCTGCGTCATCGTGCGCCCCGCGACGTCGTCGATATAAAGAGGCAGTTGGCTGAGTTCATTGGACGCTTCCATGAGTGTGAAGCGTTCCATCTCATCGAGATTACCCTGACGAACTTTGTGCCCATTCACTTTGGCATGAATACACAAGAAACGCTCGGCCAACTCGAGGTTACTCTGTTCCAGCGAGAATAGCAGCACGCCCTTTTGTGACTTCGCCATCGCCAGCGCGACGTTACACACAAACGCCGTCTTTCCCATCGAAGGACGAGCCGCCATGATGATCAGTTCCGAGGGCTGGAAGCCGGATGTCAGGTCATCCAGATCACGAAACCCCGTCGTCAATCCCGTCGTCGTGCCTTCGTTGTCCTGACGCTCGTTGATCCGGTCCCAGGCGTCGATCAGAATCGACTTGATGTCGACCTTATCAATCGACTCCTGCTGCTCGGCGATCTGAAAGATTTTCTGTTCGGAGCGAGACAGGACTTCTTCGATGGTATCTGTCGACGTGTAGACATCCTTGAGGACATCATTGCAGGCGTAGATGAGCGTTCTCTCCAGCCACTTCTCACGTACGATTTTTGCATAATATTCGCAGTGAGCCGCATGCGGAACGGCTTCGAGAATATCAACCAGGGCAGCCAGCCCGCCCACTTCTTCCAGCGTGCCTTTCTTTTCGAGTTCTGCCCCGATCGTCACAGGATCGATGCCACGAATCCCCCGATCGAACATGTCAATGATTGTGGCGAAGATGATGTGATAAGCGTTGTTATAAAAGTGCTCCGCTCGCACGATCGGCAGCACATCATCGATCGCCGAGTTGACGAGCATCATGCTGCCCACGACGCTTTTTTCGGCCTCAAGATTATGTGGCGGCGTGCGATTGAATTGTTCGTCGTGAGAATTCGATTTCATGCCGGACTCAGGAAGAAGCAGGGGAGGGAAAGCGAATGGAGATTATATGTGGAGCAACTGTGTCACGCCACATGACGAACGTGAATTGAGATCGGTAATGTGGGTGGCCCAGCCGTTTATGGCTGGGTGAGCAAAGCGAACAAGAAGCGTCACCATACGCTCACGAACTTAGCTCATCGCATCAACTCGAATTTGGCAGCGTATGGCGACGTGTCTTGTGACGACGTCACCCAGCCAGAACGGCTGGGCCACCCAAACAAAAAAGGCATTCCTTGCGGAATGCCTTTTCTTGAATTCACGAGCCGACCAGATCGGATTACTTGTTCGAAGAAGGCACGATCCAGACTTTGACATCGGTCAGAACTTCCGGGTGCAGCTTCAGCTTGATTGTGTACATACCGCACTCTTTCAGGTGACCATCCAGTTGAACCATTTCGGTCGTAACTGGGTAGCCAGCCAGCTTGAGGGCTTTGCTGATGTCGGCACCGACAACGGAACCGTAGAGGTGACCATCGGTGTTGGCATTGGATTCCAAGGTAACAGAGTACTTGGAAACAGCTTCCGCCAGCTTGCGGGCGTCTTGGGATTTCTTGACCTGAAGAGCTTCCAGTTTCTTCTGGTGCTCGACGACAGCGACTTTGTTTTCTTCGGTCGCAACAGTTGCATAGCCATAAGGCAGCAGGTAGTTACGGGCATAGCCAGGCTTGACGCGGACGATGGCGCCACGCTTGCCGAGGTTCGGGACGTCGTCAGCCAGGAGGAGTTCGACGTTGCGAGAGCTGGGAGGAGTTGTACCGGCCATGATTCAGAACCTGTTGAGATGCAAGTAAATGTGTAAGTTGCGTTTGTGCTGTTGAGTAGAATCGCTTCAAGACTAGAACGGCACGTCGTCGTCGAATCCGCCGTCGTCGGCTGCTGGACCCGAAGGAAAAGCGGGGCCGGAATCTGCATAGAAGTCATCGACCGGGCTTGGTTCACGCTCCGGGGCTCGGTTTCCACCGCCACCAGCAGCTGAGCGATTTCCGCCCCCACCGCCACGGTTTCCGCCGCCGTAGTTCCCACCACCTCCGCCTCCGCCGCTGGCGTAACCGCCACCCCCACCGCCGCCGGCTGGGGCGCCGTCGCCTTTGCCACCGAGCATCGTCATGTTTTCACAGACAACGCGGAGCTTGCTGCGTTTTTGGCCGTCTTTGTCATCCCACTGGTCGAGTTGAAGACGACCTTCGATGAGAATCTGACGACCTTTGGAGAGGTATTCACCGGCGATCTCTGCCTGACGACCCCACAAAGTGACATCGACGAACGTCGTTTCTTCTTTGCGGGAGTTCGACTTCTGATCGAACCAGGTTCGGTTCACAGCCAGGCCCAGTTCACAGACAGACTGGCCGGACGCGATCGCACGGACCTGTGGGTCGCGCGTCAGGTTTCCAACCAGAATGACTTTATTGAAGCTTGCCATGGAACTCGATCAGGCAGAATCTTGTTTGCGAAATCTCACCGGAAAAGTGAGCAGGGGAGAGGGGCGATCGAAAGCAATTAGGCTTCGACAGCTTCTTCTTCATCGCGGGCACGGTCGCGATCGCGACGTGGGCGACGTTCGGTTTGCTCGACTGGAGCTTCATCAGCCCAGCTGCGAGCCTTCTCTGGATCGAGAAGACCTTCAACCATGACGTCGAACAGCTGTGCAGGCGGCTCGATCAGCATGAATCGCAGGATCTTGGTGTTCAGGCGGCACAGACGGCCGAATTCTTCCATCGCCAGGGAATCGGCGCTGAAATAGACCAGATAGTGCAGGCCTTTGTATTGCTTCTTGACCGGATAGGCGAGTTTGCCGTCCTGCCATGGACGGTGAGCTTTCACTTCGGCACCAACGCGCTCGAAGGTCGCCATGATATCAGCAGTCGTCTGCTCGGGGTCAGTAGCATATTTGCCACTGTCCAGAAGGAACATGACTTCGTAGTTGCGAGAGGCCAAGTGAAACTCCCTGAATCTTCAGTCGTTATCTCGAAAATGCCAGACAGGCAAAGCCTGTGTTGATCGATTTCTTACCCACGTCGACACATGACTGGTCCCGGGGGAAAGCTCAAAAGAAACGGACATCATAACCTTCACGTACGAAAGTTCAATCAAAGCAGCGAAAAAGTCGGTTGACGTCTGGAGATTTACTCGAACTCGCCTTACGCCTCGCTACCCAGCGTGTTGAACCGGTTCATCGCGCTGACAAGTCCTTCTTTCACCCAGAACTCGATCGACGTCGACGCACGCTCGACAGACTGCTTGATGATTTCCAGTTCGCTGTCCGGAAACTTTCCCAGCACGTAACTACTTAAGTCCTGCTGGCCAGGAGGTTTACCGACGCCGATCCTCAGTCGAGGATAGTCGTTCGTCCCGAGCATTTGAATGATACTTCGCAGCCCTTTCTGGCCTCCATCGGTCCCGTTGGCTCGCAGGCGGAGTCGACCGACATCAAGATTGATGTCGTCGCAGACGACCATTAAGTCGAGGGAGGGATTGAGTTTATAAAATGCCAGAAGTGGCTGGACGCATTTTCCGCTCAGGTTCATATAAGTTGTCGGCGCAACCAGCAGGGTCTTTTCGTTGCCGATCATCGTTTCGTAAATCGCTGCGTTGAACTGCGATTTCGGGCCGGTGGCAGAGGTTCTGCGTACGAGTTCCGCGATCACATCGAACCCGATGTTGTGTCGAGTGCCGTGATACTGTGATTCGGGGTTTCCCAATCCAACGACGACTTTCATGGTAATTCGCAGTATCAGGTGAGAGATGGTCAGGTGAGGGCATGAAAAAACCCGGACATCGAAAGATGGTCCGGGTTGTGTTCAGGAATCGTTGTCCGAAGACTATGTGGCAGGTGTGGCAGCAGGTGTTGCAGCAGCGACTGGTGTTGGAAGTTCGTCGGCGGTCGCAGCCTTGGGCTTGACGACGTGGATAACGACTTCGTTGGCCGGCAGTTTCGGGGTCACGCCAGCAGGGAATTCCATGTCGCTGATGTGAATGGCCTGGCCGATTTCGAGTTCAGCAACCTTGACGACAATGTTGTCTGGGATTGAGATCGCGTTGCACTCGACAGGAATTGAGTGGTGAGGAACTTCAAGAATTCCACCAGCAGCAACCCCTGGAGCAGTCCCCTTCATCAGAAGAGGAACGTTCACAGTGACTCGCTCGGTGGCATCGACGCGGAGCAGGTCGAAGTGCAGGATTTCCGAGCCCAGAACGTCCCACTGGACGGCGTGGACGATGGCTTTTTCCGTCTGGCCATTCATTTCCAGGTCGACAACTTTGTGGCCCGACATGATGATCGGAACCAGTGTTTCGGAAGCCAGTGTCACGGCAACAGGATCTTGTTTGTGGCCATAAATGTTACCAGGAATAAGCCCTTGGGCGCGAGCCTGACGGCTCTTTGAGCTTCCCAGAGTGGTGCGGACCTGGCAGACGACTTTTGGATCTTGTGACATGACGGCACGTAAACTTTAAGTAGTTGAGTGGAACAAGTTGCAAGACAGACTCGCGCAGGCAGCCTGTCGGCCGGAAGGCGAAGAAACGGAGGAGTATAATGAAGCAGCCCCTTGCATTCAACGAAGTCAGGGGCATTTCTTGAACGAAACTCCCCTTGTTGGCAGGAAATCTGCTTGCCTGCGGCGAAACCGCTGTGTTAGAGTCATTTTCAGTCGTTCGGAGAAACGACCTGCTTTTTCAGGGGACATGGATGTTTCACACGAATTCGATTCGTCGTAAGTTGTTTCTTGGCCTGAGTTTGATCGTCGGCATCTTTGCGGTGCTCGCCTACGCCGGCGTCGATGGCATGATTTCTTACGGTCGTCTGCTGGATGACCTCGAACTCAGTGTTCGCTCTGCTCCCCGTCGTTCTGACGTCATGGCTGCGGTGGCCACGCTGATGGATCCGCTCGATGGGAAAAAGATCAGCGAAATCAAATCGCATGCTGATCAGGTCTTCGTCGCCAAAAAACGCGCGGAAGCATTCCAGGCGACCCTCTCCGACCTCGAAGCATCCATCGAAGTCTTTATCGATCGACTCAATTCGCTCCCACCCAGCGCCGGAATCGAAGAGCAGATCGAACTTTGTAAACGCATCACGTTCAATCTGCACGAGCGCGTCGGCATGATCAAGCTCCATTCCGATGGCCTGCAGGACCCCGCTCGCTGCGATCAAGTCTGCCAGAATCTGCTGTCCGAGGTCATTCAGGTCCAGCGCGGCATCCGCAGTATGCCCGACCCTAGTCAGTCACTTCACCCGAAGCTCGATGATGCCAAAGCGAAGTATCAGTCCCGCTTTCGCCTGTTCTGTGTGTTTTGCACGTTGAGTGTCGTCATCTTCTTTCTCTTCGTCTATCTGGGATATCGCTGGATTTTCGAGCCAATTCAAACCGTCCACCAGGGAGCAATGCGCGTCTCTCACGGCGACTTCACCTATCAGATTGATCTGCATAGTAAGGATGAAATCTCTGACCTCGCCGGGGTTTTCAATCAGGTCGTCCGTCAGTTCAATGAAGTCAACAACGATCTCGACCGCAAAGTCAAAGAGAAGACGCGCGAACTCGTCCGCTCTGAACGCCTCGCCAGCCTCGGCTTCCTTTCTGCGGGGGTGGCTCACGAAATCAACAACCCACTCTCTGCCATCGCCATGGCTGCGGAATCGTTGGAATATCGCGTCCAGCCTCTCCTCGAACAGCAGGCGACCAGCGATGATCCGCAAGCCGCCAATGACGCCTCCGTCATCGCCAAGTACCTGACCATGATCCAAAGCGAAGCCTTCCGTTGCCGCGAGATCACGGACCGTCTTCTCAACTTTGCCCGCAGCAAGGAAACCGCGAAGGAGCCCAAGAACGTCAACTTCATTGCCCGTGAAGTCATCGACATGGTTTCGCACCTCAGTCAGTACCGTGATCGCAAAGTCAACTTCGAAACCGACGGCGATCCGGTTGCAGTCGTCAATGCCAACGAAATCAAGCAGGTCATTCTCAACATCCTCGCCAACGCCCTCGAAGCCTCCGATCAAGGCGGCAAAGTCGATGTCAGCGTCAAAGAGTTCGCAGAGACGATCGAAATCCGTATCCGCGACTACGGCTGCGGCATGTCCGCTGAAACGATGGAAAAACTTTTCGACCCCTTCTTCACCAACCGTCGTGCCGGGGCAGGGCAGGGGACAGGCCTGGGGCTTTCTATCTGTCATCGCATCATGAACGACCACGGCGGCAGCATTGAGCCTTTCAGTGAAGGCGCAGGCCAGGGAAGCCATTTCGTCATCCGCCTGCCCAAGCAGCTCAAAGCTAAACGCGCTGCTTGATATTGGACGACACGCTCATTCTCTGTGTGCCACGGCTGTGTCAGCCGTGCGAACGTGCAATGAACGTCCACTTTGAATGGATACTGCACGGCTGACACAGCTGTCCCGCGTTGCAACGATTCATAGGTCAGTCGGCTATTGAGTGCTGTGCTGAGCACTTCAAGTCTTCGAGGCAATGTCTGTCCAATTCGCGGCTAGAATTTCGCAATGCAAAGCAGCGGCTCACACGGAGGTTCGCCCTCCCGATCAGCTCAGTCAAAGTCTTCCTCTGCGTCCTCCGCTCACCTCTGCGATCTCTGCGTTCCAGTCTCTCGGGTCGGATTACCGCCCAATAAATCTTGACGAGTCATGCGCCCGGTGGTTTAATAAACCGTCCGGACGGTACAGTTTGGCGTGTCACATTTCTTTTCAATATCGGACCTCATGTCGCGAAGTACCCAAAAAGAAACGATCCTCCTGGCTGCCGTGCGCGTCATCATTCGTGATGGATTGATGTCGTTGACACTTGATGCCGTCGCGAAAGAAGCAGGCGTCAGCAAAGGGGGACTGCTCTATCACTTCCCCTCCAAAGACGCCCTCATCGGCAGCATGATCGATCACTTCCAGCAGGAGAAAGAACTCCAGATTCGCAAGATCGCGGAAGCGGACCCTCATCCGCAGGGCGCGATGCTGCGGGCGTTCATTTCGACCTCTCTGGATGATTGCCCGCCTGCCTCTGGCCTGGATGAATTGTCCAGAACCGACCGGATGGCATTGAAAATGTCGCTGCTTGCTGCCATTGCCTTGAATCCTCAGCTTCTCGAAATCGTCCGCAATCGCTCTCGAAACTGGGTGATTCAGCTCCTCGAGCAATCATCAGACCCACTGGAAGACTGGATCACTTGCCTGGCCGTTGATGGGCTATGGCTGTGGCAGCTCTTTGGAGTTCTCCCTGCCGACGACAATCTCCGGTCTCAACTGGAGAAACGCCTTCTGGAACGTAGTCAACCCGTTCAAGTACCAGTCACTCAACCAACGTCAAAAAAGCCCCCACGTCAATCATCACGGAGCTCTGTCCGATGACTTCAACATCCACGATGGAAGCAGAACGAGCCCAAGACGGCTCCGCTCCCCATCATCCCGCTAAGCCGACCAGTTTGCTCTCGCGGCTCTTTTCATCCCTGGGAACGCTGATCGCGATCGCCCTGACGATCTTCGGCTTCTGGTTCGGCCTGGCTGGCGGACATGGCGTCAAAAAGCACGCTGACGACACGCCGCGTGAGATCGCACCTGTCCCGGTCGATGTGGCTGACGTCGTCACTCAGGACATTCAGGGCAAGATTGCGATCATCGGCACGCTGCACGGCCAGGAAGAATTCGTCATTGTTCCGAAAGTCGAAGGACGCCTCATTGAACTCAACTGCGATGTCGGCGATGTCATTAAGTCGGGCGACATCATGGCCCGCATTGATGACACCGATTTCATCCTGCAGTTCAACGAAGCCAAACGTGCCCTCGAACAGGAACTCTCCAAACTCGGACTCGCCGAGATTCCCGCCGGCGAGATCAACTTCGAGTCCCTGCCTTCGGTGACCAAAGCCGCTGCCCAGCGAGCCAATACCCAACAGCGCCTTGATCGCATCCTGCAACTCTTCTCAAAAAATGCCATCACAGAATCGGAACGTCAGGCCGTCGAAGCTGAACACAGCGTCGCCGACTCGGAATACCGTCAGGCTCTCCTCGATGCGAAAACCATCCTCGCGACCGCCCGGCTGCGAGCTGCCGCCGTCGAAACTGCCCAACAGAAACTGAACGACACAGCCGTCCGGGTGCCTTCCATCGCTGACAACCAGTCCCAGCAATACATCGTCACGAAACGCCATGTCTCGACCGGCCAGATGGTCTACGGCGCCGCTGGCATGAGCACTGAGTTGTTCGAAGTCGCGATCATCTCCCCCATCGAACTGCAGGCGACGCTCCCGGAACGCTTCCGTGGCCAGATCGAAATTGGCCAGCAGGTGCTGCTCTCCGTCGAAGGGCACCCTGGCAAAGAGTTCTCCGGTCAATTGACCCGCATCAGCCCCTCTGTTGACCGAGACAGCCGCACGTATCAGATCGAAGCCTTGTTCCCGAATGAGGATCAAAAACTCTCCCCCGGCAGCTTCGCCAAAGCGGTCATCGTCTCCGCGATGCGAACAGACGTCGTCTCAGTCCCGGAGGAAGCGATCGTCTCTTATGCCGGTGTTCAGAAAGTCTTCGTCGTCGATGGCGACAAAGTCAAAGAAGTCATCGTCACCCGCGGCAAAGACACCAAACTGGCTCCTCTCAAAAAACACTCGATGACCCTCATCGAAGTGCAGGGCGACCTCCAACCCGGCCAGCAGGTTGTCATCACCGGCCAGTTACGCCTCGCCAACGGCGTCCCGATCACGATCAAAGGGACCAAAGTAAACGCCAGCCCAGCCGTACGGCCAGTCCCAGCAGAATAGTTTCTAGCCGAATTTAAGATTAGCCACAGAGGTCACAGAGAACACAGAGTGAGATGACCTGATGCGGTCGTTCTTGCACTTCCTCTCAATCCTCTGTGAACTCTGTGCCCTCTGTGGCAAACTCTCCCCGCATACCGCCTCTTAAGCAAGACGACATCATGACGATTTGGGAACTCTGCGTCCGACGCCCCATTTTCACGACCGTCCTCGTATCGGCGCCGATCATCCTCGGGATCGCGTCGTATCAGCGGCTGGGGGTCGAGTTGTTCCCCAACGTCGATATTCCGCTCGTCACGATCACAACGACTCTCCGTGGTGCCAGCGTCGAAGAAGTCGAGTCCTCACTCACCAAGCCGATCGAAGAAATCGTCAACACGATCTCCGGGATCGACGAACTCCGCTCCACGACGAAAGAAGGCTTCTCGCAGGTCGTCGTTGCCTTCAAGCTGCATAAAGATGGTGACATCGCCGCTCAGGAGGTCGACCAGAAAGTCAGCTCGATCATCGGCCAGCTTCCCGTCGGCATCGATCCACCGATCATTGATAAATTCGCTGTCGATGCCTCCCCCATTCTCACGATTGCCGTCTCCGGCGATCGCGATATGCGCGAAGTGACCGAGATCGCCCGCAAGCGTCTTAAAGAGAATCTCGAAACCGTCCCCGGCGTCGGCTCGGTCGTCCTCGTGGGAGGACGTCAACGTGCGATCAATGTCATCGTGCATATCGATCAATTGCGCAAGTACCCGGGCTTGACAGTCGAAGATGTCCGCCAAGCCCTCATCCGTGAGAACCGCGAAGACCCGGGCGGACGGGTCGATCGCGGCACGATCGAGTTCGTCCTGCGAACCATGGGGCGTGCCCAGACCCCCGAAGACTTTGCAGAACTCATCGTCGCTAACCGCAATGGCTATCCGGTCCGCATCGGTGATGTCGCCCGTGTCGAAGACTCGTTCGAAGAGCCCCGCGGCCTCTCCCGCTTGTGGATGAAAAGCCAGCAACCCGAGGATGCTGTCGGCGAAAACTCCGTGAGTCTGATCGTCCAGAAACAGTCCGGCGAAAACACCGTCATCGTCGCGGATACCGTCAAGGCCCGCTTAGCAGAACTCGCCACCAACCTTCCTCCTGATATCAAAACCATCGTCATCCGTGACCAGTCCCGCTTCATCAAGAACTCGATGGAAGAAGTCAAGGTTCACCTGCTTTTGGCAGCCGTCCTTGTCAGCTGTTCGGTGATGTTGTTTCTGCGTGACTGGCGAACGACGGTCATCGCGACTCTTTCGATCCCGACCTCGCTCATCGGCGCGTTCGTCTTCATGGACCTGATGGGCTTCTCGATCAATAACTTCACGATGATCGGCTTGATTCTCGCGGTCGGCATCGTGGTGGATGATGCGGTCGTCGTGCACGAAAACATCTTCCGTCACATGGAAGAAAAGAACCTCTCCGCGCGAGCAGCTTCCTTATCGGCCACTTCAGAAATCGCCCTCGCCGTCGTCGCGACGACGTTATCCCTCGTTGTCATCTTCGCCCCCATCGCCTTCATGGGGGGGATGGTGGGCAGGTTCTTCTCCAGCTTCGGGTACGTCGTTGGGTTCTGCGTCCTCATGAGTATGTTCGTCTCCTTCACAATGACTCCGATGCTGTGCAGCCGGTTCCTCAAACCGCTCGGCCACTCGGGGCGTGGGTGGTTCTGGATGCTCATCGAAAACAGCTACATCGGACTGCTCAGCTGGTCACTCAAGCACCGTCTGCTCGTCATGGCGATGTCGCTGGCGTTGCTCGTCACCACGCCGACTCTCTTCACCATCGTCGGCAAAGACTTCGTTCCCAAAGATGACCAGAGCGAATTCCTCGTCACCGCGACTCTCCCCGAAGGGTACACCCTCGATCGCGCCGACTCCCTGATGAACGAGATCGACCTGCGACTGCGTCAACTCCCCGGCGTCACCGATACCCTCATCACGATTGGTGAAACCAGCGGGCGTGCCGCCAAAGGGCAGGGGGATGTCACCAAAGCCCAGATCTACTGCCAGCTCGTCGACCTGACAGAACGGGA
Organism: Lacunimicrobium album; assembly: GCF_052161635.1. GTDB lineage: Bacteria > Planctomycetota > Planctomycetia > Planctomycetales > Planctomycetaceae > SXPC01. The sequence goes on along the minus strand of NZ_CP197413.1, from coordinate 2,890,311 downwards.
CTTCACCCAGTTCGCCGTCATGAAAGACGCCCGTAAGATCATGGGCGATTACCCCGACGTCCGCTCGACGGTTCAGATCGTCAACGTCCTCTCGTCATCGGCAATTCGCGAAGTCGATATCGATCTGAATCTGTCTGGTCCCGACCTCGACGAACTCCAAACCATCGCGGACAAAATCGCGGACTGGATGCGCGAGAAACCAGGTTACGTCGACGTCGATATCAGCCTCGCCACCCGCAAACCGGAGCTGCGTGTCCGCCCGAATCGCGAACGCCTCAGCGACCTCGGAGTTTCTCTACAAAGCATCTCCGATACCTGCAACATCCTCGTCGGCGGCGTCCCCGTCACCAAGTTCAAAGAAGGAGACGAGCAATACGACGTCTGGCTCCGCGCCGACCGCCAGGACCGTTCCGATGCCACCGCGATCGCGATGATTGAAGTCCCCTCCAGCAAGACCGCCAGTGGCGCTGTGGAACTCGCCAACGTCGTCGACTTCGAAACCGCTCTGGGCCCCAATGTCATCGACCGTCACAGCCGCCAGCGTCAGGTCGTCGTCTCCGCGAACCTCGATGACAAAGACCTCGGCTCCGCCGTCACCGAACTGACTGCCCTCCTCAAGGAAATGAATCTGCCTCCTGAATACCGCTATATGTTCCTGGGGGATGCCAAAACGCAGTCCGAATCTGACGCCAACTTCGCGATGGGCTTCATCCTCGCCTTCGTCTTCATGTATATGATCCTCGCGGCCCAGTTCGAAAGCTTCGTCCACCCGATCAGCATCCTGATGGCCTTGCCGCTGACACTCCCATGTGCCGTGATCTCCCTGATCTTCCTGCAAACATCGCTCGACGTCTTCGCGATGCTCGGCCTCTTCATGCTCTTCGGGATCGTTAAGAAGAACGGAATCCTCCAGGTCGACTACACCAACCAGCTCCGCGCCCAGGGCATGAGACGCGACCAAGCCATCCTCGAAGCCAACCGCACCCGCTTACGCCCCATCCTGATGACCACCGTCATGCTCGTCGCCGCGATGGTCCCGATGGCTTTGGGCGAAGGCCCCGGCGCCGGCACCCGCGCCAGCATGGCCAAAGTCATCCTCGGCGGCCAGTCCCTCTCCCTGATCCTGACCCTGCTGGTGACCCCCGTCGCCTACTCCCTCTTCGACAGCATCGGCCAGACGCCATCACGCCTCGCCCGACGCTTTGGGAGAAGTAAGACAACGCAGCCGCAACCACTTGAGCCGGTCACACATTGATCCTTCTCCCCCGGGGAGAAGGTGGCCGAGTCTTCGAGGTCGGATGAGGGACGTCTGCGAAGTTCAAAAATGCTACGAATCTCTCTTCTCGTTCAGATTGGGCATCTTGATCACAAAACCAATGAAAGTGTTCTCCACACATGCCACAAGAACACCAGGCGGGGAGAAAAAGCAAACCACGGATGAACACGGATCAACACAGATGAGAGAAGACATCAGGAAATGACTCACCAGAGACACTCATGTACTCTGCCAACTACCCCCTCGTTTCCCCATCAGTGTTCACCCGCGTTCATCTGCGGTTAAAATCTCTTTCCTATCCGTGTTTCTTCGTGTCCATCCGTGGTTGGGTTTTCTCTTACGTCTGCGTCCTCCGCGGTTCAAGAGAGTTTTGACACAGAGGTCACAGAGAACACAGAGGGCCCCGAAGGACTGTGAGAAGAAGAGACTTTTTGTGTTCTCTGTGAGCCTCTGTGTACCCCTGTGTCCTCTGTGGTGAAAATTCCCGTCTCAAAGAGTTTGTACAGGAATGAGAAGACTGACTCATCACTCAAAAATCGGATAAAACGTATTAAACGCCGCCTCACAGAACACCCCCGGATCATTAAATCGCTGATTCCGGTTGAGCGCAGAGATCTGCCTCATCTGCTCCGCTGACAGCTCAAAATCATCCAGCGCGATATTCTCCGCCAGGTGCTCGACCTGACTGGCCTTCGGAATGACCGCCGTCCCGCGTTGAATCCCCCATTTCAAGACTACCTGAGCTGCTGACTTCTTGACAGCCTTCGCGACCCCGATCACCACAGGATCACCCAGGACCGAGTCCGACTCCTTCGCCATCCCGATCGGTGCATACGACTTCGCCCCAATCGGCGAAAACGCTGTCACCGCGATCTTCTCGTTCTGGCAGAACCGCAGCAGCTTGTCCTGCGTCAGATAAGGATGCGATTCCACCTGCAACACTGACGGCCGAATCTTCGACGTCGCCAGAATCTCCCGAATCAGACTGATGTTGAAGTTGCTGATCCCAATGTGCTTGACCAGCCCCGCGCTGACGAGTTCCTCCATCGCCTGCCAGGTCGCTGACATCGCGATGCTGACTGGCTCCATTTTGGGCAATTGATCATTCGGATTGAAAAACCAGCCCGGCGGATACCTCTCTTCAATCGGCACATATTTTTGTGCGATCGGAAAGTGAATCAGGTACAAATCGAGGTAATCGAGTTTCAGATCCGACAGCGTTTTCTGCAGGGCAGGGCGGACATGCTCGGGAGCGTGATACGTATTCCACAGCTTCGACGTGACCCACAGGTCCTCCCGGGAAACGATCTTCTCCTGGAAGGCTCGCTGGAGCCCATCACCGACTTGAGGTTCGTTGCCATAATCACAGGCACAATCCAAATGGCGATACCCCAGCTTCACCGCATCGACCACCCGCGCAGACACGATCTCCTGCTCAACCTTCCAGAACCCCATCCCCACGCTCGGAAGCTGGCCACCATTTTGAAGCGCGATCGACTGCATCGAAATTTCCTTGTTCATGCGTTTCCGTCTGTTGGCATCAGTTTAGAAAAACGAACCACGGATGAACACGAAGAAACACGGATTGGAAAAGATGGAGACAGAAGAGAGTTGAACCGCAGATGAACGCAGGTAGACGCAGATGAGAAGAAAGAAGTTTGGTCGGTATTTATCTGCCTTATCTGCGTCAATCTGTGTTCATCTGCGGTTCATTTCTCTTTCTCTGAGCCCCCCTGTGAACTCTGAGGCATGTTGGCTCAAAGCCGCTCTGTAAAACTGACAACTCGCGATGCTGTACGACACATGAACTTCATAACTCCTATTGACTTAAGCAATTTGAAAAAATGTAAATGTTCGAATTGCCTCGATTTTTTCAATGTGTTAAACACCGCCTCTCGATTGCAAATGACCCGGTCGTCGGAGACGTCTGGAGCGTTTGTGCATCTCGTTCGGCCATTCTGGCTGAATACTCTCAGCTCACTAATATGTTCAAGGATGAACAGGTTCAACGACTGAACCAGGAAGACAGCCCACATTCCCCCCATCTGTGTGGACAGCTTCCGCCAAGTCAAGGAGTCGACAGTTGAGTCCAGTGACACAAAACCGTTTACGCGTACTATTTGTGGATGACGAAGCCCCGATTCGCGAGGTCATGCAAAATGAGCTCCCGCGCATGGGACACGAAGTCACCATCTGCTCCGATGGGGAATCCGCCCTCAAGTCGCTCGATCAGCACGTCTTCGACGTTGCGCTCATCGACCTGAGAATGCCAGGGCTCTCCGGCTGGGATGTCGTTGACCATATCAAAAAGGTCTCGCCAGACACCGAAGTCATCATCTGCACCGGTCACGGCAATCTCGAAGCCGCCGTCCAGGCGATCCGCAAAGGTGCCTATGACTTCTTGACCAAGCCCACCAAACTGGTCACCATCGCCAATGTGCTGCGTCGCGTCCAGGAAAAACGCCTGATGACCAACCGCACGCTGGCACTCGAAACACGCCTCAAGACCGTCGAAGGCTCGACCGAAATCATCGGCTCAACCCCCGGCATGCAGAAGGTCAAGCAACTGATCGACCGCATCGCTGCGACGGACTCTGCCGTCATGATCCTCGGCGAAACCGGTACCGGCAAAGAACTCGTCGCCCGTCGAATCCATGAGAAAAGCCACCGCTCTCACATGCCATTCGTCGCCGTCAACTGCGGTGCCCTCCCGGAAAACCTCGTTGAGAGCGAATTCTTCGGCCACAAGAAGGGTGCCTTCACCGGTGCAGATACGCATCGCAAAGGCCTCCTCGAAGTCGCCAACGGCGGAACGCTGTTCCTCGATGAGTTGGGCGAGCTTGATAAATCAATGCAGGTCAAACTGCTCCGATTCCTGGAGTCAGGTGAAGTCCGTCGTATCGGCGAAAACGACTCGTTCCACGTCGATGTCCGCATCGTCTGTGCTACGAACCGAGATCTCCAGGACATGGTCCGCCACGGCACGTTCCGCGAAGACCTCTTCTTCCGCGTGAACACCTTCGAAATCAACCTGCCACCACTGCGTGAGCGTAAGGACGACATTCCTCCGATCGCCCGCACGCTGATCGCTCGTCACATGAAACGTGCTTCCGTGCCTGATGACATCATCACGCCCGAAGCAATCCGTGTTCTGAAGGCTTACGAGTGGTCGGGCAACGTCCGCGAACTCGCCAACGCTCTCGAACACGCCGTCATCCTCTCCAACGGCAACGCGATCACGCCAGACGACCTGCCGGGCAACATCACCGGCCTGTCTCAATCGCGTCGCTCGTCGAACGACAGCGAGTCAGGTTCTGCCGTCGATAAAACGCAGACCCTGCGTGAGATGGAAATGCAGGTCATCTACCGAGTCCTGAGCAAGCACCAAGGCGACAAACCCAAAGCCGCCACCGAACTCGGCATCGCCCTCAAAACCCTCTACAACAAACTCAACCAGTACGAAGCCCAGTCCATGGCTGGCTGATCCTGACCGTATGATGATGAAACTCAAAACGCCTTCGCTCCTCAAAAAGCGAAGGCGTTTTTGTTTTTCTATCCCTTCTCCCCCGGGGAGAAGGTGGCCGAGTCTTCGAGGTCGGATGAGGGAACTCTGCGAATTTCCAGTCGCTTACCTAATCGGATGGCGAATCTCAAAATGCCCTTCGAGCGATCCGGTCGTCATCCCTGTAAACGCAAACCGCCCTATTCGCCAACAATAACCTCATCTCCTCCCCGGCCTGAAGGGCCGATTTCTACCAGCCAGGATGAAATCCTGGGTCCATCGCAACACGAGACGGTTCCGTCCTGTAGGGACGGGTCACCGCGAGATGCAAAATGAGCCGTCCCTTCAGAACGGGTGAAATCGTCTCGATAATCGTAACCCAGGATTTCATCCTGGGCTGACAGATAACGGCCCTTCAGGCCTGAGATGAAGATGGGGATACTCAACGCCGAGTCATCATCAACATCCTTTGCGTCTTCGCGGCTTTGCGTTGAATCTGGACTTCTTCGCTTCACCCACCGCGCAAAGAAAAACAGCAAACCAGGGCACCTTTTCTGGTTTGCTGTCTTTTAATTGTCGACGAGAGTTTCACCCCATCCCACTCTCGTGGTCTCGTCTCAGGGGCAGTTCTTTCACTCAATCAGCGAAATCGCCGATTAGTACTGTCGGATCACGCCAATCAGAACGCCAAGGATATCGACGTTGTCAGCATAGATCGGTTTCATCGAGCTGTTGGCTGGCTCAAGGCGGTAACGGCCGTCTTCTTTGTAGAACCGCTTCAGAGTCGCTTCAGAACCATCGACGAGGGCGACGACGATTTCACCGTTGCGAGCTGACTCGGCTTTCTTAATGACGACGTAGTCACCATCGGCGATATGATCCTCGATCATCGATTCGCCTTTGACCTTCAGACAGAAGTGGCTTTCGTCTTCGAACAGCGGAGCGAAGTCAATCCGCTCGTCGTCTTCGACAGCCAGGACGGGCATACCGGCTGCGATTTGTCCTGCCAGAGGCAGTGTCGATCGCTTCAGCTGTGGAGCATCTGCCAGTTGAATTGCACGTGACATATGCGATTCACGTGAGATCAAACCCTTGCGTTCCAGCGCCTTCAGGTGGCACATCACGCCGTTTGGCGATCGAATTCCGAATTGCATTCCAATTTCACGAACAGTCGGGCCATACCCGCGGTTCATGATCTTGTCTTTGAGGAAATCATAGATCTCCTGCTGACGCGTTGTCAGGGTTACCTTAGGCGACATTGCCTTCTCCTTATACAGGTGTAGATGAAACTCGCGACATCAATAGTCATCTTATTCACTTGACCAGTTCGCAAGCGATCACAGAGAAGGATATTTTCCATCTGATTTCGGAGAATACCTAACACCAGATTTGTACGTCCAGTTTCTGTTACTCACTATTGCGTAATAGTTTGCGATAAAAATTGATTGATCAGCGAATTATCAGACAGTCCGTGCTACATCCATGCGATCAGCACATGAGTCGGTACTGTACAATCTGTAGTATGTGTGCACGTGATTCCGCGTGGCAAGTGCCGTTTACGCGTTCAGATTGATCATCGGCAGATTTAAGGGTTATCGCTGTAGGTAATGGTATTCGATTGCGCGCAAAAAATAAGCTACGGAATGCAATCCGTAGCTTATTTGTGTTTTTTTCCACGTTTTGCCGACGCATTATTCGGTCGCAGCATTCGCCGCGCGAACATCATCAATGAGTTTTGTTGCCGACAAGTGACAGTTCCTGACAGTGCCATCCTTACCCACCAGCCAGATTGTCGGTGTTGTCTGCACGCCATAATAACGCGCCAGAGGATTATTAATCCCGCGCTGTTCAGCATTCGAATAAAACACCTGACGTCCCGGCAGCGAACTTCCTTCGAGGAATTTATCCATCGCCGTCTCATCCTGATCCAGACAGACCCAGACAAACTCCGGACGATTCGAGCTCGACATCAACTGTTTGACCTGGGCAATCACGGCAGGCATTGATTCATCCGTCGATTTCCAGAACGTGATCAGGACCTGCTTGCCTTTGAAATCATCGATATTCACATCGCCGCCATCAGCGGTCGGCCCGGCGAACTGCAGCGGCTGACCCGTCATCGACAGGCGTCGAGCCATACCGACAACCTGGCCAGACAGAGGATTATTCGGGTATTTTTCGAGAATCGTCTTATAGCAACTGACGGCCTGATCCCAGGCTGCACGTGTTTCGCAGAACTTCCCGGCGTTCATCAGGCCCACGACGGCTCGGTTTGATTCATGAGGGAAGCTCAGAGCAAACAGGTTTGCCTGGTTGACATATTCCTGCAGCCAGCGTGGATCGTCTGGATTCTTTTGAGCACACTTTTCAGCCAGCTTAACCAATGCGCCTGCCGAGGTGGCAGCAGCGACCGACTTCGGATCGCGTTTGAACAGGGAGGTCGCATCGTCATAAAGCGAATCGATCTGCTTCTGATCGCCAGCAAGCGCCAGTTCCAGACGTGACTCCGACAGCGCATGAACGGCTGCGTTGAAAACCATTTCCTTCTCTTTGTCAGCATGCGTCTGAGCAAGAATCGCGGTCGACAGTTCAATGACTTTCAACTGCTTTTCACGCTCTCGCTTGGCAATTTCCTCATCGCTGACCGGAGCGAGACTGTCAGGATCAACAACCGGAGTTGCCTTGATTTCTGCAATCTTTCGCAGGTTCCAATCAGAGGATCCCTCAGCCGGGGCAGGGGAGGCCGCTGGCTCGGAAGGAGCAGGCACCATCATGCCGCTGCTGCTCGTTGACGAAATGGAAGCCGTCGGCAAAGGCGTGCTCGCTGATGTCGTCGAAACGGGTGTTTTCGCCGGAGTTTGAGCAACAGCAGCCGTTTGAGCAGGAGCGCCCCCTTGTCCGCAGCCGGCAGCAGCCAGCGCGGTCAGGAAGGTCGCAAACAGATGTCGGTATGGGTGCACCATGGGTTTCTTTCGTCCTTGAACAGAAACGTTGGCAAGAGGCAAATCAACGTGGGCGCAACGAGTCCGCAGGCCCTGAAACGACATCTTATATGGCGTAAACCTCATTCGTCACAAGACGAACTTACGCCTTCGTCACAAGACGAACGTACACAAAGTCGCTAAACCGACAGATCCAACCCCAGCGCCTGCCGCGCGACATCAGCGAAGATACCATCGGGCTCCAGGTCCAGATACTGCGACCAATGCTGAGACGCGAGGCCGTCATCGCCCAGCTGTTGATGAATCTGCGCTTTATGCAAATGAGCGTCTGCGTAATCAGGGTGCAGATCCAAAGCCTGTTGAAAAGCGTCCAGAGCATCCTGAGGTTGTTTCAACTCGACATAAAGGCATCCCAACTGCGTCCAGGCCTCCAGGAACTCCGGATCATTTTCAATCACACACAAAAACCGCTCGATCGCAGCATGAGGTCGCCCCATGCGATACAGCGTATCCGCCAGCGAAAAATGGACATCGACATCATCGGGCTTTCGTCGTAATGCTTCATGAAACGCCCGCGAGGCTTCTTCCAGCCGGTCATCTTCCAGCAGGCGACAGCCTTCGATGTACCAGTCGGGAATCACGCGCTGCGGCGCGAGCTGATCATCGAGTGGAATGGAAGTGAACTGCTCGCAGCTGAGTGAGACAAAGTCTTCGGAATCATCTTCTTTGAGCAAATTCAGGGCAGGGGGGGCTGCTTCGGCGTCAAAATTGAAATGACGTTGTCGCGTTTTCAGATCGACGAGACTGAAATTGTCTTTTGCAAACAGTCGCTTGTCGATGCGCACCAAAGCCGCATCAAGAGGCATATCGGCAGTCAGGTACATCTGCTCGAGGGCCTGCAAGCTTCTGGCGATCTCCTGGATCGAATTCCCCGCTTTGAGCAAATTGGCAATATTTCTCGCCTTCGTGACTTCATGGAAATTGAAGTACGGCAGACGGAAGATTTTCTGTGTGGCGCGAATCAATCCAAGGCGTTCCCACTGTCGAATCTGGACCACGGAGACATCCAGCAACTGGCTGAGAGCAGCGGGCGTATAAAACCGCTTCACGTCGGTTTCTTTATCGCCGTCCTGCATGGTCAGGTTCAGCATCGCCAGCCAGACCGATTCCTTGATGATCCGCAGCGGCTGCCCGCTCGTTCTCAACTGAATCGCCTGTTCGAGCTTCAAAGACGGCTCGCCATTCTGTTCCAGCGGCCAGCCTTCCTCACCAATCACCAGCAGCGTTGACTGCTTCGTGAGGTGATGACTCGGCTCGCCATCATGCTGACGCACGATTTCAAAGGCCTGTTGATGCGTCAGCGAGGCCAGCGTCCCGGTGAAACTGACCTTCTCGCCCGCCAGGACCCGGGAAGACTTGATTGACGATTCATCAGCCTGTGCAGCAGCAATCTCCGTCGTCGCCGATGGTTCGGAAGCAGGGGAGGGGAGAGAAGCAGACATCACGCACTAAACCCAATGAAATGGTCGAACAGCAAACACGCTGGAGTCTTCTTCCTGCTGGTGCAGAACGAAGAAACTCAGTGACAGAGTCTAACAGATCTGCACAGAGATTTCTCATCGCAGGAAAACTTTTACTGCCCTGTTAAGCACGGTCTGGAAATACTGTTTTTTCGGTAGCTGCTACCTTATGATGAATACTGATGATGAACACTGAATGATGGACACTGACCGATTTGTCTTTTCCCTGCGACTCACGAAAGAGACCGATGACGACTTCCCTGACCAGTCACCCGACCATTGAACAAGCAGATCCACAAATCTACGCTGCCATTCGAGCCGAAATGACGCGCCAAGTCGAAGGTCTGGAACTGATTGCGTCTGAAAACTACACCTCGGCTGCCATCCAGGAAGCCGTCGGTACTGTCCTCACCAATAAGTACGCCGAAGGTTATCCGGGTCGACGTTATTACGGCGGTTGTGAGCACGTCGATGTCGTCGAAGACCTCGCCCGCAAACGTGCCTGCCAGCTCTTCGGAGCCGATCATGCGAACGTCCAGCCACACGCGGGTTCACAGGCCAATATGGCTGTCTTCATGTCCGTCATGAAGCCCGGCGAGACCTTTCTGGCGATGGACCTCTCTCACGGCGGTCACCTGACCCACGGCATGTTCCTGAACTTCTCCGGAAAGCTTTACAACGCCATTCATTACGGCGTCCGTGAAAGCGATCACCGTATCGATTTCGATCAGGTCGCCAAACTGGCTCGGGAAAACAAGCCCAAGATGATCATCGCGGGGGCATCTGCCTATCCTCGTGAAATCGACCACGCGAAATTCGCGGAAATCGCTCAGGAAGTCGGAGCCGTCCTGATGGTCGATATGGCCCACTACGCCGGTCTGGTCGCAGCTGGTCTCCACAACAACCCGGTCCCCGTCGCTGATTTCGTCACCACGACAACTCACAAAACCCTCCGCGGCCCCCGCTCCGGCATGGTTCTGTGCAAAGAGAAGTATGCGGCCGATATCGACAAGACCGTCTTCCCAGGTCTCCAGGGCGGCCCACTGATGCACGTCATCGCTGGCAAGGCAATCTGTTTCAAAGAAGCCCTCCAGGACGACTTCAAAACCTACGGCAAGCAGGTCATCGCCAACGCCCAGACGCTCGCCGCCGTGCTGGCCGAAGGGGGCGTTCGTCTGATCTCGGGCGGGACTGACAATCACCTCGTCCTGACTGACGTCACTTCGATTGGTCTGACCGGCAAAATTGCGGAAAAAGCCTTAGATCACGCAGGTATCACCGTCAACAAGAACATGATTCCTTACGATCAGCGGAAGCCTCTGGATCCGAGCGGGATCCGCTTCGGCACCCCAGCTCTGACGACCCGTGGCATGAAGGAAGACGATATCCGCCAAGTCGGTGGCTGGATTCTCAAAGCCATGAAGTCAGCCGATAACAAATCTCAACTGGAAGCAGTCCGCGAAGAAATCCGCATGTTCGCCCGCAACTTCCCAGTTCCAGGCATCGACACAAACTGAATGTCAGAGTACCTGTGATCAAAAGTCGGCGTCGCACAACTGTGCCACGCCGACTTTTTCTTTGGAGCAATCACAACAGGAAATGGAATCCGTTCCACTGGTAAGGGCTCTTTGCGTGTGTCGCAAAATTCGATTTCTAACGAATAAATCGATTTGTCGCGCGAATGGTTCTGCTACGCGAGAGTTTCCCCTCACTCGTTGACTCCAGCAGGCAAAACTCAGGCGTTCTTCCCGAATAAAGTCCTACAGTTACCGCAACGACGCCCCGGCCTTAAAAGCTGATCCTTCGTTCCTTACCTGAAACGGACTGCTCCGGATTCCCGCCATGAGATCCCCCGACCTGTCAAATAACGATTCCTTTCTCGAGTGGATGGCGATCCTCACGCTCTCGCTGCTTTTTATCGTGATGGTGTTTGTTTACCTGCCAAGTTCCTTCACTCGGAAGCCCAAAACGGATCAGCCCGCACAGGGAACCGTTGTCCATACAGAACTTCCGATCGGCGACTTCAGTGTCATGCAGCTTCCCGCAGAAGGGCAGGTCGGTTCGCAGGTCATCATTTTTGAAGCCCATGCCCGCATTGATGGCAATGTCGACGAAGTCGTGAGGTTCGATCAATATCGCGTGTCTCACAAAGCCCGGATCGCCGAGACGGTCGATACCATCATCCGCGAAGCCACACCAGCCGATCTTCAGGACCTGTCGCTGGATCATCTGAAATCCCGCATTAAAGACCGCCTGAATCATGTCATCGGCGAGCAGATCATCGACGAAGTCCTGGTATCCGATTACCGCTCATTCAGCATCTGATTGTGTAGGGTGCTGGTGAGGCTTTGCGAACCGCACCAATTGTGCTTTCAATTCATAATCTTCACTGCAATTCCCTCGTTCAAGCTCCCCGAACGAAACCCCTTCGCATCCAGCGTCACCGTCCGAAACCCCAGCGATTTCAGGCCTGTTTCAATCTCCTCCCACAGGGCAGGGGATTGAACACGTTCCACCGCATCCAGCGGCACCTCAAGACTCGCTTCATCGTTTTGACGATGCCGAACTCTCAGCACAGTCAGGCCAGTCCGCTTCTTCAAAAACGCCTCCGCCTCATCAACCCGTGACAGCCTCTGCGGCGTCACTTCCAACCCGTAAACAATCCGACTCGAAAGGCACGGCGTCGCGGGCTTATCCCAGACACTCAGTCCGAAATAACGCGCCAGCTCCCGGACGTCCTGTTTACGAAGTCCCGCATCGGCTAGCGGGCTTCTCACCTCGAATTCACGAGCTGCGACCAGTCCGGGACGATGATCGCCGAGATCGTCCCTATTTGTCCCATTGAGAACGACATCAAACGTCCGCGCTGATCGCAGACGCTCGATCGTCGAATACAGCGTCGATTTGCAGTAATAACAGCGATCAATGCCATTCTGGCGATACCCCGGCAGGCTCGTTTCCTGCGTTTCGATCGTCACTAACTCAATTCCGATTTCTCCTGCGAGTTTCCGGGCTGCCTCCAGTTCCCCCGTCGCGAGTGACGGACTGACCGCCATCACCGCGATCGGCTCCGGCAGGGGAGGGGACAATCGGGCCGCGTCGACCGCCAGCTTCGCCACCAGCGCACTATCGACCCCGCCCGAATACGCAATCGCGGCCTGACCGTACTGGCGGATTAGGTTATGCAGGCGAGAGATTTCAAACAGTGCGTCTGGCATCAGAATTGTCTTTTCCGTCGAACACGACGTCAGTTTTTGAGGTTTTCAATAGTAGCGGATCAACAGTCCCGGCGAAGCTTTGCGCAATAAGCGGTCGTGCAAGCTGCGCGGGGAACTGATAACATAGAACGATACGCAAATGGAAACCGATTGTCACGGAAACATGCCGTGGCGATGGTGAGCGAATTTGCGATGAGCGAGGAGTCTGGACGATGAACGTGTTGCGAACTGGTGTCCTGATGGCATTTGTCCTGGGATCGTCTCCCCTGGCTCCCTGTCTGGATTTCGCTTGTCTGACCACCTCGACCGCGTTCGCACAGAACACCCCTCCCGGACGTCTGACCAAAGAACAGACACAAAAACTCATCGAGATCCGCAAATCTGCAGGCGACATCACCAGCCTGATCCGCAAGAAAGACTACGACGAAGCCGAGAAGGCGATCACGGCTGTCGAAGAATCGATCACCGCTTTCATCGCAGAAACAGGCGCCACGGACGACAATAAAATCATCGCCTCTGTCCGGTCGATGCTGACACAGCAAAAACAGATGCTCGAAAAACGAGCCGCGATGAACGCCGAAGCAGGGGAGGGGGGAGAAAAACCGAACGCCGTCAGCTTCGCCAAAGACGTCGCCCCGATCATCAACTCAAATTGTGTCAGCTGCCACGGTGCTGACAACCCGCGCGGACGCCTGAATCTCTCGAACTTTGCCGCCTGGAAGCAGGGTGGCCAGAATGGTCGACTGCTCACCGCCCGCTCCGCTGCTCAGAGTAACCTCGTCGCCCGCATCTCCGGCGGCCAGAACCAAATGCCACGTGGCCAGGAAGCCCTCTCGGCTGCCGAGATCAAAACAATCAGCGACTGGATCAACCAGGGAGCAGCGTTCGACGGCTCCGACGAAACGAAGCCACTTCGTACCATCGTGGAAGAGTCGATGCCGAAACTCGACATCGCCCGTCCCACTGGCGGTGAAACCGTTTCTTTCTCGAAAGATATCGCACCATTCTTCGTCGCGATGTGTGTTCGTTGTCACAGCGGTCCTAATGCCCGTTCGGGGTTTTCGATGGAAACCTTCGCCGACATGATTCGCGGTGATGTCCTCATTGCAGGGAATCTCGAAGAAAGCCGACTCTTCCGTTTGACAGGGGGGCTGGAAAATCCTCGTATGCCCCAGTCCGACGCCCGACTGACACGCAAGAACTACGAAGACCTCAAGAAGTGGATTCAGGAAGGGATCAAGTACGACGGCGGCGATCCCAACATCAAACTGGCGGATCTCGCCGCCGCCAATGCTCCGAAAGAGACCCCGTTCCGCGATCTCCCTGCCGCCGAACAGCAGGCCTTCCGGATCACGCGCGCCAAGGAACTTTGGAAGCAGTCGCTTCGCAATGAAGCCTCGGTTGAACACACCGCAGACAACTTCTTCGCGATCGGCAACGTCTCCGAAGCCCGCTTAAAAGAAATCGCCGATCAAGCCGCCGCCGCTCTGAAAACGCTCGATGGAATCTTCGGTGCACCGGCTCAACCCATGTGGCCGGATCGACTGGGCATCATCGCGTTTAAAGACCACTTTGGTTACAGCGAATTCAACGTCACCGTTCAGCGTCGTGATATCCCCGCCGACATGCACGGCCACTCGCGTTCCAGCGACGATCGTCGCGATGCCTTCGTCGTCCTGGAAGACAAGGGGCTTCCCACCTCGACTGCCCAGGAACACTCCACAAAGTTCCTCATCACGCGTCTGGTCACCGAGGCCTATATCGACCGACGTTTCCCCGGCCTGCCGGAGTGGGTCAAGCAGGGGACCGGAGTCGTCGTCGCGTTCCGTGATCCCGAAGCCGCCCCTTACCAGGCCGCGATGAAACAAAAAGCCGCCTCGGCTTCGTCACTGTTCACCTCACCGGGCGACCTCCTGCGTGAGAACGCCACCGGCCCCGGCGGCGTCGCCCTCAGCTACATGATGGTCAGCGTCATCACCGACAGCCCCAAGGGCAAAGGCTTCCCCAAATTCCTCGCCGACCTGTCCCAGTCCAAAAACCTCGGCCAGTCCCTCCAAGCCAACTTCGGCGTCACCCAGGACAATTTCGCCCAAGCCTGCTGGGCCAAAATCCGCAGCCAGTAACGTCAGTCCCTTCTCCCCCCGGGAGCGGTTTTAAGTTCCTTCTCCCTCGGGGAGAAGGTGGCAGCGCTTCGCTGACGGATGAGGGAACTCTGCGAATTGAATAAAGGCTCCATCCCCTGTCCCTTCTCCCTTGAGGTGGAAGCAAGGAGTTCACTCTCGCCAATTAAGGCGAGAGTGAACGACGCGGTAGTCTTCTCAGGAATGGTGCCCGAAGGGCGGATGAGGGTGAGCGCTAGGCATGCGTTTGCTTTCATTCGCTATCCAGCTCAAGGCCTTCTGCAATCTCCCACGCCCCTGTTCCCTTGGCTTCCCCCGCCCGTCGATCTATAACCTCTTTGTACCAGTATTGAGGGTGTTGGATCGCAAAGCGGGTTCTGTGACAACGTACGACTGCATCATCATCGGGGGCGGGATCGTCGGACTGACGACAGCATGGGAACTCTCGCGCCGAGGGCAGCGCGTTCTCATCCTCGATCGCCGAGAGATCGGCAGGGAAGCCTCCTGGGCGGCAGCGGGGATGCTGCCTCCCGTCGACATTGATGCCCCCACGCCCGAATTCCAGTCGCTGTTTCGCTACTCATTCGACTGCTGGAAGCAAACCGGCCCTGAAGTCGCCGTGGATGCCTCGATCAACACCGGCTACCGCCAATGCGGCTCCTCGCTGTTGTATCCCGACGAGATTCACCTCAAGGCGGGCGAAAAGTTCTGGCAGTCCCATGGCTTCCAGACACATCCTCTGAGTGAACCCGCGCCGACTCTGCACCCCGGCTTCCATATTCACGAGCATTGCCAGGTGATGCCACGAGTTCATCTGGCAGCACTCGCAACTGCCTGTCGACAACGCGGTGTCGAGATTCTCGAACACGAGGAGTTAGTCGGCTTCCTTGAAGCAGGCCAGGGGAGTCAGCGACACTTCGAAGGCATCATCACTCAAAGTGGCCATTATCGCGGTCATCAGATTCTGATCACTTCAGGCAGCTGGACCGGACAAGTCAGCCATCTCGCGGACATCCAGGCACCCACGCGCCCGATCTGCGGCCAGATCCTTTTGTTGAAGCCACACCAGCCCCAGGACTTCGGCATCATCGAAATGCACTTCCGCTATCTCGTCTCACGACTCGATGGCACCGTTCTCGTCGGCTCCACTATGGACGACGTCGGCTTCGAACACGGCGTGACAGAGCAGGGGATTTCGACCTTAAAAGCCTTCGCAGCCGAGACTCTTCCATCACTGAAAGATGCAGACGTGCTCGCGACCTGGTCCGGCCTGCGTCCTTCCACTGCCGACGGCCTGCCTCTCCTCGGGCGAGCCGCCAACTGCGACAACCTCTGGATCGCCTGCGGCCACTTCCGCAACGGCATCCTCCTCTCCGCCGGTACCGCCCGTTTGATGACACAAGCCATCTCAGGCCAGCCAACCGATCTCGACCTCACCCCATTTTCCCCCAACCGTTTCCCGTAGAAAGACAGTTTGGACCATACTCCGTCCCTTCTCCCTTGAGGGGAGAAGGTGGCGGCGCTTCGCCGACGGATGAGGGTGGGCGCTAGGCAACATAAGACATTCATCGCCACAGAAAACGACAGGCAACTTGCCTTACCTTCATTCAACATCAATCCCCCCCATCAGGTCCCATCCCCATGAGAGCCGTCGTGCAGCGTGTCCTTGAAGCGAGTGTCAAAGTCGACGGCGAAATCGTCGGCCAGATCGAACAGGGCCTGCTCGTCTTCCTCGGTGTCGCCACCGACGACACTCAAACCGATGTCGTCACGTTATCCGAAAAGATCGCAGGCCTCCGCATCTTCGAAGACGACGACGGCAAGATGAACCGCTCGGTCATCGAGATCGGCGGCTCGATGCTCGTCGTCAGCCAGTTCACACTGCTGGGAGATTGTCGCAAAGGCAAGCGACCCAGCTTCATCGCCGCAGCTCCCCCAGAGATGGCTGATGCGCTCTATCAAAGTTTTGTCGCAGAGATCAAGGGCTATCAAATCCCCGTCCAGACCGGCCGATTTCGGGCGGAGATGAAAGTTTCGCTCATCAATGATGGCCCGGTCACGATGCTCCTGGATAGTCGGAAACTCTTTTGAGTCTTCAGTTTGAGCCCGTTGCGATGTCGAAATGACAATTTGGACTTCTCAGCCATTGAGCCCGTCCACTATGATTCCGATTTGAAACACCTCCGCTTCCACAGGGCCAAGGATTGGCAAGCATTCGAGGTTGTTGACTGGAATGTCTTTCGACAGGGATGTTGATCATGGCTTACGATGTAGTTGTTGCGGGTATTCTGCTGTTCTGCGCATGGCGAGGAGCCAGTAAAGGCATCCTTTGGCAGTTGGCTTCTATCGCCGGGATTGTCGTCTGTTTTGTCTTCGCTGAGACGGTCTCGATTGCAGTCTCTCCCTACCTGGGAATTGAAGCCCCGCTGAATCGCTGGATCGCGATTTTCGGTCTGTATGTCGTGAGCTCGATAGTCTGTTTCGGGATCGCCCGCGGCTTGCGTGGCGGGCTGGAGAAAATCTCCTTCGACGGCGTTGATCGCCACTTCGGAATGATCTTCGGAGCCATTAAAGGGGCCATCCTGGTGATGGTCGTCACCTTCTTTGCCGTCACGCTGCGTGAAGACACCCGCGAAATGGTCTTCCACTCCAACTCCGGATACTACATCGCAGTTCTCTTCCAGAATATTGAGCCCGTTCTGCCGGAAGAACTCAACACCATCCTGGCGGATTTCGAGAAGGAATTTCATCCGGAAGTCATTGCTGAACACAAAAAACTGCACCCACAGGCGAGGAATTCTGCTCCTGCAACACCTCCGTTGACTCCCAACGGCAGCTCCTCCGGACAATATGGAAGCATGACTCAGGTCGACCAGCTCATGTCTCAGCTCCCCAATCTGTTCGGCCCCGAGATGAACAACATGGTCAAACAGGCCGTCGCGAATACGAAACCAGAAGATCGCGCCGAGCTGATGACGAAGCTGCAAAATAGCGCCCCTGGTGTCATTCAGCAGGTGGCCTCAGAATGGCTCAATGGAAAACCTGTCTCGCAACAGACGGATGCCTATTCGCAGAAATTCGATCAACTGGCAAAAGAAATCGCGGCTATGCATTCAAAGTGGCCAGGGCAGCAGGCGGCCTTTGTCGAGCAAGTTGAATTAACTTTGAACTCCGTCCCCAAAGAAGTCAGCGTCGCGATTTTGGACGACTGGCACGCAGACCTCACAAATCGCAAGCCTGATCCGGATCCCAACACGACAGCAAATACACAGCTCGATCAAAGAATCGCGTATCAGATCGCACGTGCTCGCGTCGCTGTCGGTTCGCTGGATGACGAGCTCAAGAATCGCGTGATGGGATTTCTCAAACGCTGATGCCAGTTTGCGACGGAAATTTCCAACGAACAATCTGTCGACGACTTTGTGCAAATGGGCCAAGGTCGTCGACGTCGTTTTGAGAGGGCGAAAATCATTCGTCCGATCACCCGAATCGGAGTTGGAGCAAGGCGAGTTTTGATCATGTGACTGCCTGCGATTTTCGTCACGAAAAACTATCGGGGCTTCATGCGGCAGCTGATGCAGATCATGCCATCTTCAAATTTCGAGCGAGCCGTACGACTCTCTTTACTGGGAGCAACACCGCGACACGCCGCACAAAATTCGTCGGCCGGATTCGATGGCACGAAGTCGTAATGACACAAACCGCAGGGACGCGTGACATCGTCGTGTTTGTTGCAGGTCACAACCCGCCTGCGAATCGCGTTCAAAGTTGCTGGCGATAGGTCGCAAGAATACGGACGAAGATTCGGTGGTCCGGATTTGGGCGATGGTGGAGCAGATCGTCACGCAGGCTCCGGTCGGTTATGAAGAAATTTCAGATGAGGAAGTCAAACAAGAGAATTTGAATGAAGCTTCGTCTTTGCCTGAGTGAAGTAAAATGCTTTCCCGGCAAAGAAGTTGACATTTCGATTTAGAAGTAGGACAGTTAAACACAGGCCCATAGAAAGGTGAGTAAAAATGGCTGTTACAACGGAAGAACTGATCAAGCATTTCTCGTACTACGTTTGCAACAGGCAAATTGGGATTGCAGAGTACTTAGCTCGTGAGTTCAGCAACGACCAGAGTAAGAGTCCACTCAAGCAGTCGGGCTACGTCATTCTGTCAATTGCGATGGCGTACTTCGAGATGATCCAGCAGTGTTGGGTCGGTCAAGACAGCGCAGGTAATGCGGGTAACTTCTTTGTGTCTGGGTTTCGGAAAGTTTATCCAAGCTCGGGGTTCTCTGAAGCTCAGATAAGAGACATCTACAAACGCATACGCAACGGAATGTACCACGATGGAATGACTCGGCAGAAGACTCATCTTTCGAGGTTTTTTTTGAAAGGATTTGAGATAGTCGGAGATGAAATTCACATCAACCCGGCGCTAGTCGTGAGTGAAATCGGAATTCATTTCGATAGTTACACGCAGATGTTGAAAGATCCCATACGAGTTTCGGAACGCGATGCTTTTTGCCGTTATTGCGAAAAACTTGGAATAGGGGAACCAGTGTCGCCAACAGTCGTGTCTGCGACGTCAACGCTCACCATGACTACACCGGCCCCGACTTATCCTGGCTAACTGCTGCGAACTTTTCAAAAAATATGCCCCTTGATTTGGATTCGGCGTAAGCATATTGCTGCGGCATTCTCCAAAAGCAGAATTCACACACAAAATTGCATTGACCGGTAATTACCGGGCCGATACAACATGACAAGCTACTTGGAAAAGCAACATAACAGACATTATCAGACGTTCGCGGTAGCGGGTTTTAGGGGTTTGTTTTCATTCCTGGACAATCTCTGGGTTCATTTTGTTGTGCTTCATGGTGACCAGTCTGTTGAATCTCTCGTGGGCTTGTCGGTGCATCGCAGGAGTCGTACCTCGCAGTTGCTCTATGAGTCAACCCGAGTTTGCTTCGAGGCTTGGTGTTTGTCTTTCGTCAGCTGGCCTTCTTTGTGGGTGATGGTCTTCACTGGCAAATAAAAAACGCCATCGGCAAATGCTCGATGGCGTTTTCTGTTTCCGTTGTCTTGCGATCACGAATTACTTCGCGGTTACTTCTTCATCTGCACCCTGCTCTTCGAATTGTTCGATGAACTGGCCCAGACGTCGGAACTTCTCGTAGCGACGTTTTTGGATCTCGCTGCGTTTCACTTTCGAGAGTTGTTTCAGGCTGTTGAGGATCGCCTGTTTGAGTGACGCAGCTGTTGCGCGTTGATCGCGATGTGCGGCGCCCAGCGGCTCGGGAACGACTTCATCGACGACCCCCAGTTTGAGCAGATCCTTGCTCGTGAACTTCAGAGCGCGGGCAGCTTTGTCGGCGTGCTTGACGTGCTTCCATAAAATGCCGGCACAGCCTTCGGGGCTGATGACTGAGTAATACGCATACTGCATGATCAGGATGTGATCGCCCATTCCGATCCCCAGTGCCCCGCCGGAGCCCCCCTCCCCGATCACCGCACAAACGATTGGCGTATCGAGTTGAGACATCTCCCGCAGGTTGTAAGCGATCTGATACGCGACGCCGCGCTCCTCGGCTCCGATGCCCGGATAAGCCCCCGAAGTATCGATCAGGCAGACGATCGGCAGATGGTATTTGGCGGCCAGCTGCATCTTCTGAAGGGCTTTGCGATAGCCTTCCGGGTGAGCCATGCCGTAGTTGTGAGTCGTGCGATCCTTGAGTGTTCGACCCTTCTGGTGGCCAACGAGAAGCACCTTCTGGTCGCCGATCTTCGCGAATCCCGTCAGGATCGCCCGGTCGTCGCCGATGGCGTGATCGCCGTGGAGTTCGACGAATTCTTCACACATCAGATCGATGTAATCCATCGTCTGAGGGCGATCAGGGTGACGGGCCACCTGGACGATGTCCCAGGCGTCGAGATTGTTGTAAATCTCCTGCTTCACCTTCAGGATCTCGGAACGCATGCTGCGAATCGCGTCCTGCGTGGCCTGAGTCGGGTTTGCCTGCTGCTCGAGTTCGTTCAGCTGCTGCTCGAGTGTGTTGATAGGCTTTTCAAACGGAAGCGGATGGTTATTCATTTCGAAAAATCTGCCCGACTGGATCAGGACGCGCCCAGCGAACCGCTCCCTGCGGATCGATCGTACGCGTCACAACGAGATCGAAAACTGCGCAGCTTATGGCGCATCGATCCATTATACCGATCAAAGCGGGCGGCGGAAGGCTTAAAGGATGTCCGGAAGCTCGTCTGCAAAGGGGAGATCGTCGCTGTTTTTCGCGTCATCTTTCTTCACAAGACGTGACGGATTCTTGGTTGGCAGCGATGAGGAAGACTTTCCTGAAGCCGGGTTTTGGCCAGACGGGGTCGGTTTTCCGGCCTTTTTCGTCGGGTCGACGATCATGATATCGTCCAGGCTGGCCTCTTCCAAAGCGACCGGCTTCGGCGCCTTTGCGGGTGCGGCAGGTGCTGCGGGTCGCTGAGGCTGAGGGGCTGGCGCCCCTTGGGGGGGCATGCCCTGAGGGGGCATCTGGCCATATCCCGGTGGCATCTGCTGGGGCATTCCAGCGGGAGGATACCCAGGTTGCTGACCGTATCCAGGAGGCGGAAACCCTTGTGGGTACGGCTGTTGTGGAAATCCTTGTGGAGGGTAACCCGGTGGCGGGTATCCCTGAGGATAACCACCATACTGCGGCATCGGCATATTCGGATAGCCAGGCGGATACCCCTGTTGCTGTCCCGGATATCCCTGTGGGGCGGCTGCAACCGGAGTTGCGGGTGCGGCAGGTTGGGGGGCAGGGGGCTTCTTGGCAGGTTCAGGAGCCGGCTTCGCAGCAGCTTTCGGCAGGGAAATTGGGGCAGCGGCAGCCGGTGCACCCCCCTGCTCCGTTCGCAACGCATCCGCGCGACTGTTCAGTCGGTTGTCGGACGACTCCTTGAAGACTTTCAACTCCGCCTCTTGTTTTTCCTTCTGGTGTTCTTCCGGATCAATCTTGAAAATCTTCACATTCCGGAATTCCGACAAAAGCTCCGTCATCGATTGAGGCCGATTTTGAGGCTTTTTCGCCAGCAGGCGCAGGATGAACTGATCGATCTCCGGCGTCAGGTTGGAATAGAAGAATGATGGTGCGGTCGGCTGCTCCTGAACGTGTTTCAGAAGAAGTTCGTTCGGCGTATTCCCCATGAACGGAGGCTTGCCAACCAGGCATTCAAACAGCATGACGCCAAAGCTGTAAATGTCTGACAGATGGGTCGCGTGGAAACGTCGAACAACTTCCGGAGACAAATACGTTCGCGTTCCCTGAATTTTGCTCGTTTTCGAAGAGATCATCGTCAAGACAGCGTTCGGCTTTGCAGCAGCCAGCGAGAAGTCGATCATCCGAACTTCCCCCCCTTTGCTCAGCAGCACGTTGTCGGGCTTGACGTCGCGATGCAGCCAGCCTTTTTCGTGAATGTGGGCCAGCGCCAGAGCCGAACATTCCGCCAGTCGTCGGAACTTCGAGCGCACGAACGTCAGATCGCTACGGATCATGTGCTTCACGTTCGAAGCGGCAAAGTAATCCATGACGTAAAACGCATGCTTACGGGTCTTCTTGTGTGTATGCATGCGAATGATGTTCGGGTGGTCGAACATCTTGCAGATTTTGGCTTCCTTGGCGAGAAGGCTTCTCTGCTCTGCCTGCTTGAACGCTTCCGGTAACAGAAGCTTCATGGCATAGCGCTCGCTGGAGTTCGTATCCACGACCTCCCAGACCTGAGAAACTGCACCGGTCGCGATGCAGTTTTTCAGCTTGTATTCTTCAATCATTAATTCGTCGTCGGACACGAAGCAGGTCTCCTGTGAACGGGACGGTTCACATCGATTCGTCGATGATAGTTGAAGATCGAAACAGCAAGGCAGGGGCATGAGCGCCCTCAAGCTGATCGATGAATGACAGGGTCGGCCCAGGACGATCACGAAGTCACGTCTGTGCCACGTTCAGTCTGACCGATGCCACCGCCGGACTCAACAGCAAATGCAGCCCGCTCGTGATGAGTGAAAAAAAGTTCTCGCAGTCACACGACGTTCGGGACATGTTGACTTCTGGCAACATCCCTGCCCCGGCAGCAATTTTAGCGCGACAATCTTAATTATCATAGACCGGTTGCGGAACTGGCTGAGCCGCGGCCTGAACAGCGTTTTGAACCAGGGTCCCATGGGGCACCGGAACGCTCGTGCTGATGATCAGCAGATCGCGTTCTGAAAGTGGTCCGCTCAGGAAAGATCGCTCTGGACCGATCGGCCCCAGGACAGTCACAGGCACATCAGTAACGACATTCTCACGCAGAACCTGCACTTTCCGCCCCCCTTCCGGGGTATTTGTCAAAACCACATTGGCCGCTTCCATGACAGGATATCGCGGCACCATCGGCGAATATACCGTCTGCCCAGGCGACAACTTCCCTTGGGCATTATCGATGACCAGCTCCGCAGTCGCTGCCGATTCCACCAGGTCCCGCAAGGCCGCCTGCTCTTTTGAAAGAGGCAGCACCGACTGAACCAGCCCGGTGACCTTGACCGATTCGACGGCGATTTCCAGATTCGCTCCCACCTTGACGTTGTTGCGATCAACCGGCATCTGCACGACGAGTTTCTCCGTATTCCCCATCGACATCAGCGGCTCTCCCGCCTTGACGAACTGTCCCGGCTGCACCAGCACGCGAAACACCGTCCCATCAATCGGAGCCCGCAGCAGCAGGCTTCGCAGATCGTACTCTGCCACATTCAAGTCCGCTTTGGCGACTTCGAGTTCCGAGGCCGCCAGGCTCTTGGCTTTGGCATCACTCGAACTTGAAACCGCTTCGACTCGCAGTTGAGCGGCCCGCAAAGCCGCCTTTGCTTTCTCGAGCACAAAGCTCTGACGCGTCGTATCCAGACGCAGGAGTTCCGTCTGATTTAAGACCGTTTCGCCCGGCTTGATATTGATGATCTGCACCACCCCATCGACGGGAGCAGAGACATTGATCGACTGAGTTGCTTCCAGAATCAATGGCACTTGATAACGAGTCGGGTTGATCAACGTGATCGGCTCACGCTTGATGATCAGCTCCTGTCCCCACAAGGTCGAGAACGAACTCAGGCACACAACTGCAGCAGAAACAACACAAGCCCGACGAGCAGCGCGAATCCACGCAGACGAAAACAGTACAGCCAGTTGCATAGTGCGCTTTCCGAGAGATCAGGACGTCCCAGCGAGTTTCACATCGCCAGGTTCCAGGAGAAGTGATCGATTTCTGTAGACTAGACCTCTCGTGAGACCACGTCAACTTCCTCATCGGAGTTCAATCATGAAGACTTTGTGAAGGAGCCTCAGATCCTCACGTGATTTACGATGAAACGTTGCCAGATGACAACAGTTCCCGATAATCCGCGATCCAGCTCAACACATGCGGACAATCGCCGTATTCTTCTCGCGGCGACATCGGATTCACCACGATGCACTTCATGCCCGCCCGTCGGACTGCTTCGACACCTGCAATCGAGTCTTCAAACGCCACACAGCTTTCCGGTTCAACACCAAGTCTCTCAGCTGCGACCAGATAAACCTCTGGATGCGGCTTCCCATGGGTCACGTCTTCGCTCCCGACCAGCACATCAAAGTACGATCGAATCTTCAGCCCGTCGACCGTATAGACAATGTTCGTCGCATCCCCGGCGGTGGCAATCGCGAGCGGCAGCGACTGTTGCTTGGCCCAACTCAAAAATTCTTCCAGCCCCGGCAATGACGACAAATGCGGCTGGTAGAGTTCCCGATAAATCGCCTCCTTGCGTTCCCCCCGCAGGAACTGCTCTTCCGCAGTGGCCTCAGGAAACAGACGTCGCATGATCTCGCCAATCGTACCATGCGTCAGCGCGAGGAGTTCTGCTTCCGAGTGGGGCAGCCCTTCTCGCTTCGCCCACATCCCCCAGCTGCGAATGTGGTACGGAATATTATCGGTCACCGTCCCGTCCATATCGAAGAGGAGAGCTTTCGTAGTGACCGGATCGAATGGGGGACTCTGCATGGGATTCTTCTGATGTAGGGTGCTGGTGAGGCGCTCTGTAGGATAAACAGAGTGAACCGCACCAATTGTGGCATCGAATATCGTTTTGGTGCGGTTTGAAGCCTCACCCGCACCCGACATTTTTCATGTCACAGTTTCGCTTCTCTACTTCACCTTCTTAAACACCAGCACCTGATACCCCCCAATACTCTCCGCTTCCGTATGCTCCATCGATTCCGGCAGGTTCTCGGTGTACCAGTTCGGAGCCTTCGTCACGAGCAACAGCTTCCCCTTCTTCTTCAGGGCACGGTTCGAGACTTCCAGGAAAATCTCTGCGATCCGATAATTGGAAAAGTAGGGCGGATTCGCCAGCACGAGATCGAACGTGCCTGCTTTCACAGACGCTCCGGTGCTATCGAGTTCGCAGGTATATTCTGTTAGCCCTGCTCTTTGTGCGTTCAACAGACTGCACTGCACCGCGCGTGGATTCGAATCAACGGCATGCACGCTGACTCCCTCAGCCGAGAGTCCCGCTGCAATCCCGACGGCCCCTCCCCCACAGCCCACATCGAGGACGTTCATACCAACCTGCACGTCCATCGCCTTGATGAGTGCCCTCGCTCCCCCATCGACCTGTCGGTGACTGAAGACCCCGGGCTTGGTCGTCAATGTGACCAGCGTCTCTCCTAAACGAAACGCCGACTCAGCCGAGTGATCCTTGACCTTCTTGATCGTCCCCTTCTTCTTCGCCTGATAGACGACTCCCTTCTTGCCAACAACGAGCCGGGTCACCTTATCAAAGTATTTCTTCATCTCTTCGTGCAGCCAGTGATCACGGTATTGATCAACCGCAGTCACCATCTCGCCCCCTTCACGCAGCGACAAAAACGCCTGCTGCATGACGTCGCGTGTGAACTCCTTATCCCCTTTGGCATTGAGCGGCTGGCAGACCAGATCGAAACCCGTTTGAGGCAGATCGGCTTGGCAGACCAACTCCACCCGTCCTGCATTCGCCTGATGAAACGGAGCCGACTCGGTCATTTGATAATGATCGAAAAACGCCAGCGTCACGTGACGATCCGGATTCAGGTTCGCCAGGATATCCGCCATCTGCCCGCGCCCCTGCGTCGTGCACAGCACCTTCGCCCCTTCCAGATTCGGAGCATGCGCCATCAAAAGCTCTTCCGACGGCCGCGGCGGCGGAAGACGAACTTCCTTCATGTCAACCGGCTTCGATTTGCGACGCAGTTTGTTACCTGGCAAGTCAGTACCCTCGTTCTTCAAATGAAAACTAAAACTTTAGACACAGAGGGCACAGAGAACTTGAAATCTGCATGTGATCTCTGTGTCAAAATTGATTTTATCTGCGTCAATCTGTGTTCATCTGCGGTTCAAACTCTTCACCGCGACCTCTGCTCCACTCCGCGTGCTCTGCGTTCCAGTCTCTCACAGAACCCGGCAGATCATACACTTCAAATAACTACTCTCCGGGCAGTTCGCAGACACCGCATGATCCCAGGTATGGCCGCGCGCTTCCAGGATCTGAATCGTCCGACCTGACTGCGTCGCCGCCGTCGCGATCAACTGCTGAAACATCTCCATCGAGACATGCCCCGAGCAACTGCAAGTCGTCAGGATGCCACCGGCTGGGAGCAGTTTCAGTCCCGCCAGATTGAGCTTGAGATACCCCTTCATCCCCCGCTCGATCCCGCCACGGCTCGATACCATCTTCGGCGGGTCGAGGATCACTGTCGGAAACGATCTCCCCTGCTCTGCCAGTTGGACCAGAACTTCGAGCGCTTTGCCACGCAGTGTCGTCACACGATCTGAGAGTCCATTGAGTTCGGCATTCCGACGAGTCAGTTCCAAGGCTGGTTCCGACGAATCGACACTCAGCACCGTCGTCGCTTTCCCATGCTGGAGAGCATTCAGGCCGAACCCGCCCGAATAGCAGAACGCATCGAGGACTTCGCCCCCATCAACGTAGCGGGCGGTCGCGCGACGGTTGTCCCGCTGATCGCAATAGAACCCTGTCTTCTGCCCTTCCGCAAGATCGACGTGATAACGCAGGTCGTTCTCATTAACGATGATCGACGCCGGCATCTCCCCTGCCAGCAACAGCTCGCTCGCTTCGATCCCCTCGGCTTCGTTGATCCCTGCATCACACTTCAGCCAGATCCCCTTCGGCTTGACCAGTTCCAGCAATGCCTCTTTGATGAAATCGAGACGTCGAAAAAATGCCAGACTCGTCACCTGCAGCGAAAGGAATCCGTCGTAATAGTCGACCGTAATCCCCGGCAGACTATCCCCTTCGCTATTCACCAGTCGGCAGACCGCCCCCGCCCCATCGAGATCGAGAAACCGACGTCGCAGATCGACCGCATGCGACAGACGAGTCCGAATGAGCGCTGCATCAATCGCCTCTTCGAGGTTCCACGTCACCAGCCTCACACGAATATTGCTGTTCGGATTATAAAGCCCTCGCGCGATCCCCTGCCCTTCCGCAGAGACCACCAGCACTTCCTGCCCCGCCTGAGGCTTCCCCTCGACGCGCTGGATCGCCCCCTCGAACACCCAGGGATGACGCGAAAAAAACGGCAACGCCTTCCGAGGCTTAATAAACACACGCGTCAAAGGAGTAGACATGATCGGAGTCGTTACTTCTGATATCGCTTCCCTCTTCAAGAGAGCAGCATTTTGTCCCTTCTCCCTTGAGGGGAGAAGGTGTCAGCGAAGCGCTGACGGATGAGGGTGGGCGCTAGGCGTCTATTGACTCACAACCTGTTACTAAACTCAAGGCACAGCGTAGGGTCCGCTGTGCGGACCAACAAACGACTCTCGTATTTCATTGACTCGCAATTTGGCTCGCTGAGGCACCACGCCATCCCGCGACCGGATCAACGGTCCGCACAGCGGACCCTACGATTACCGAGCCCCCTGACGCGACTCAACTTCTTCGACATAAGCCAGCAGACGATCCCGCTCACTCTCCAGATGTCGCACCTTCAGCAGCGACTTCACCCGCGTCACCAGCTCCAGGCGATGGACCGGCTTGGTCAGAAAGTCATCAGCCCCCGCTTCGACAGCGCGTTCGATGTCGCCGGTGTCTTTCAACGCCGTCACCATCAGGATGAGGATCTTCGAAGTTTTCGGATTCTGCTTGAGTTGCTGACAGACTTCATAGCCGGACAGCTTGGGCATCATGATATCAAGGATGATCAGATCCGGCTGGAACGACTCAACTTTCGTCAGCGTGTCCCTGCCATCGTGTGCCATCTCGATCTGATGATCTTCACCCGACAGATATGCATCGATCAGTTCGCAGTTCTGATGATTATCATCCGCGATGAGGATCTTGCCCGTCGTTGTCAGTGAGTCGCTCGGCATCAGTCAGTCTCAGTTATTAGCCCCGGTGTTTTATTCTTTCTCCCCTGGAAGGAAGAAAGAGATCCCCGCTGAGTGCACACAACGGAAATTACCAATCAAGATGATACCCAAGCCAGCCAATTTTGGAACTGAAAGACGCAAAATTATGCCACCACTGCTCTTCCGCCTGTTTACAGTGGCACAGACATTCCTGTCTGTGATCTTTTTATTAAGACGTGAATCACGTAGAAAATGACGGTTGTGGCAACCGCCCTACGTTAATTCCCGGCCAACCCCAGATCCTCATACAGCGCCGTCAACAACTCCCGGAACCGCCGTTGATGCTGCCCCTCCCCTGCCCTGCCATTCGCAATGACCGCAGCGGCAAGGTTGTAGGTGGGGTCTGCAAACCCCATCGACGACTGCGACCCGCCATGCCCAAACGCCGACTCCGAAGCATGTCGCCCAAACCCATACGGGACCGTCTCGACCCCATAACGGTTGGAATCAAGAATAAACCCGTACCCGTAATCGACTTGATGCTGCAGCGTCTGATCGAACGTCTCACGTCGATGACGCGTCAGGACAGTCTTCAGCGTCCCCTGCGAAATCACCCCCGGTTGGCCATTCAGAATCTCCAGCAGATGCTGATAGAACCTTGCCAGGTCCGCTGCAGGGCCTCGCAATGATGACCCGGGTGCGACATGATCTTTCGCCAGTCGAGCCGTGTAGGGACTCACCTGCATCTGCCCACCGACCCGGTCATACAACGGCGCGAAATCAACCTCCCCACTCCCCCGCACCGACGTCCCCGTCATCCCCACCGGCTCAAAAATCTCCTCCTTCAAATACGTCTCCAGATCACGTCCGGAAACCCGCTGAAGCACATCCCCAAGCAAAAACCAGCTCGCGACCGGGTCATACCCGGCATCCTTCCCAATCGTCCACCCTTCCCGCGCCGGCTGCTCACTGATACTCCGAATGATGTCGTCCCAGGAGGTCGTCGACCAGTCGACATCGACAGGCGATAACCCCGCTGTATGCGTCAACAGATTCCCAATCGTAATCCCCTTTTTCCCCCCCTGCCCGAACTCCGCGATGTATTTCGACACCACATCATCAAACGAGATCTTCCCCGCATCCACCAGCGTCGCGATCGCCACCGCCGTCTCCGGCTTCCCCGCCGACAACCAGGGAATCGCCATCTGCGACGTCAACACCACCCCCGGCTCAGCCTCCCCCACTGCTAACGTCTCTACCTGCCCATCGAGCACCAAAGACACCTGCACCCCCAGATGCAACTTCCGCTCAATCCCAGCTTCGATGACAGACGTAACACGAGAGAATTCCATATTAATTCCGTATCCATATTGTCCCTTCTCCCTTGAGGGGAGCGGCATTTCGTTCCTTCTCCCTTGAGGGGAGAAGGTGCCCGAAGGGCGGATGAGGGTGGGCGATAGGCAACATCAGATATTCAATTGAATCAAAGAGCCTAGGCACTGAAGCTGGCTAATGGACATACAACAAGACCCCTGCTTATTAATCCAGCCGAACCTTCAACCCCATCTCACACATCTTCAAAAACGCCTCCGCATTCCCTTTCGCATCATCCACCGGATGGTGCGTATGCTTCGTTTTACGCAGATGTTTGAAGTTCACAAAAGTGTCCTTCTGCATCCCTTTGTACAACGAACCAAGGTTTGTCGAACTGAACCCAAATGGATTGCTGCCAAGAAAGTGATGGAAATACCAGTTAATGAACTGCCAGTCGAACCCGTTGTTATCAGACACAAACATCAACCGTGAACCACACCGTCGAAGCCACTCACCAAACTCCCTCATGACCTTCTCAGGCTCATCAAACGTCAAACACTCTTCCCGACGAAATCCACTAACCGCCAAAGCATCAGGCACAAAACGATCAGAAATCGGCTTCAGCTTCCCGTAAAATGTTCTCTCCAGTCCTGGCTCAACCACGACTGCCCCAAAGCAGACCATCGAATAGTCCCCCGGAATCGGGCCATCCGCTTCCACATCAACCATGACATACGGCATGAAAAGTTCTTGACTCACTTTCTCGTTGAAATTTCAACTATTGATACGTAACCATGTCGCGACAAACGCTTTCAAATCAGCGTATG
The DNA here is from genome assembly GCF_052161635.1 of Lacunimicrobium album. Classification (GTDB taxonomy): domain Bacteria; phylum Planctomycetota; class Planctomycetia; order Planctomycetales; family Planctomycetaceae; genus SXPC01. The sequence goes on along the minus strand of NZ_CP197413.1, from coordinate 2,860,205 downwards.
TCAGATGTTCGAGTTCCAGCCCTTTTTCCTCGCAGAAAGAAGGAAGTGCCCGCTTGAACGCTAATAATCGATTCACGATTTGTACTGCCCCTGGAAGATGGCGCCCGGTCGTCGTAGCCACATTGCTGTTTAACCAATCGCGTATCTTACGGATGTATCGATCTCGATCTCCGTCATAGTTTGCGATATCCTGCCCCGAAATATCTGACAGGAATTTTTGATATCGAAAAGGTTCGATATCGAGAATCAGGCATCGTTTCTTCTGTTGATTCTTGATGCCGAAGCTTTTGGCGCCGACAAATAGACCAAGCTCAAAAGGCCTATTGAATCTTGGCAATTTGCTGACGGAATCCAACTCCGTGCGACAGATATCATGAATGCCGAGGTCGCACTCTCTGACAATTCCAATGATTTTTTCGATTCTCGTCTGGCTGCTGTCGTCAATTTCGAGCGCACATCTTGGCTCGAAGCCGCAGTCTCTGATCGTGAATAATGCCGCGCGGAAGTATGATAAATATCCGGCGTCGAACGGGCAGTTGATGAACACTTTCCCCAGAGACTTACTTGTCGCCTTTGGCGGCATATAACCTCTTCTTTAAAAATTCCTCAAATGCAGCGACAAGTTCAGGATGATCAGGCTTGAGATCACCGACCGCGATCGGAGGCAGTTTTGTATTCCCGCTACGTCGGTTCGTCCAGAGTTTCTTGGCACTGGGCGTCGCAGGACGTTTCTTCGACACACCGACGCCGCCAGAGACCTTTGTCGCCTGTGTTTTGCTCGTTGATTTCTTCTGAATACCAGCCATCGCAAAACTCACTTTCCATAAAACCTGTCACGTCGAATTCTACTCGGATTATCGACAACAGGCTACATGAGATCTGAGCAAATCAACGCCCCAACCGCACATCCACACTCGCCAAATGCGCCGTTAACCCCTCCGTATTCGCCATCATCGCGACATCATCCCGATCCGCAGCGAGGGCCTTCTTATCATACCCGATGATCGACGACCGCTTCAGAAAATCATTCGCACACAGCCCATTGGCAAACCTCGCCGTGCCACCCGTCGGCAGAACGTGCGACGGCCCTGCGACATAATCCCCGAGGGCCACCGGCGTGTCATGCCCCATAAAGATCGCCCCCGCGTTCTGCACCTTCGCGAGCATGGCTTCCGGATCTTTCGTCGAAATATGCAGGTGCTCCGTCGCGAGCTCATCCGTCAGCGCTGCGGCATGGTCTTCATCTTTCGCAATAATAAACGCCCCATACTCATTCAGGCAGCGTGTCGCCTGATCGCCACGAGACAACTGCGATAACTGCTTCTCCAGCGACTTGATGACATCCGCGACCAGCGGCTCATGCCACGTAATCAACACGGCTGACCCAGGATCGTGTTCGGCCTGCGAAATCAGATCACTTGCCACGTAATCCGGATGCGCCGTCTCATCTGCCAGCACAATCACTTCGCTTGGCCCTGCGATGCTGTCGATATCGACCTGCCCGAACACAAACCGCTTCGCCAGCGCGACAAACAGATTCCCCGGCCCGACGATCTTATCCACCGGCGCGATCCCCTCGACCCCATACGCCATCGCCGCGACCGCCTGCGCTCCCCCCATGCGATAAACTTCGCTCACCCCGATCTCGTGACAGGCTGCCAGCAGCTGCTGGTTGTAACTCCCAAACGGCGTCGGCGGAGCCACGACGACAATCTCTTTCACCCCCGCGACCTGTGCCGGCACCGCCGTCATCAACAGCGTCGAAGGATACGCCGCTGCTCCCCCGGGCACACAAATCCCGATCCGCTTCATCGGCAGGTAACGCAGCCCCAGCTGAATCGTCCCCCCGCCCTTCTGACGCGTGAGACTCACATCCGTCGAAAGAATCGCCGCTTGAAACTCACGAACCTGATCCGCGATGCAACGAATCGTTTTCAGAAACGCAGGATCGACTCCCTTGTGCGCCGCTTCCAGCTCTTCTTGTGGGACTCGCAGTTCAGACGCGGAGAGCTCCTTCTTATCCAGCTTGCTGTTGTACTCCAACAGCGCCGCCATCCCGCGCGTCTTGACATCCTTGCAGATCCGCTCCACCACCTGCGATGGCGTCAGTGGCTCGCCGAACAACGCAATCGTCCGCGCCTTCCCCGCTTCCGAGACGACGTTCCCATCCGGGCTCAGCTTGTCCCGCAGTTCCGCGAACTGTTTCAACGACCCTTCCTGACGTGCATCGATCACGTTCATTTTGAGTCCGCTGACGCTGGTCGAATTTGCGTTTGTTGATCCCTGTGCTGACATGTAAGTCCCGTGGAAATATGGCTTTCCGCCGATTGATAGTTTTGTGCGCGAAATTGTCGTTTTTCGACGAGTCCCGCAAGAAAATTCCCAAAAACGACGATTGGATCTCCTGCCAGGCAGAATATGATCTCAACCGACGTCACGCCGTTTCCTATAATAGACCGCGTTCCGCATCCTCATTCTCGAAAAGCATAGCCAGGAACGCAACTCACCGCCTCGTGACACGCGTCCAGACTCCGCTCTATGGCACTTTATGGCTCCGACATCGACGCTTTCAGCAGCAGACACCGTGACGAACACCACCCACAAAACGCCAGACATCAACCTCCGCAGCGACACAGAAACCAAGCCCACGCCCGCCATGCGTGAAGCCATTTTCCACGCCGTCGTCGGAGATGACATGGTCGGAGAAGACCCGACCACCAATCGCCTCGAAGCCATGGTTGCCGAAATGTGCGGCATGGAGGCCGCCGTCTTCGCTCCTTCGGGAACCATGACAAACCAGCTGGCCGTCAAGGTTCACTGCCAGCCCGGTGACGAACTCTACATCGAAGAATACGGCCACATCGCCAATTACGAAGCCGGCGGCCCTGCCCTGCTCAGCGGCGTCACCTGCAAACACGTCAAAGGCTCCTTCGGCATGCTCGATGTCGAAGAACTCGAAAAAGCCTGGCGCCCTCCCAGCATCCACTTCCCCACCCCGCGCCTCCTCTGCCTGGAAAACACCACCAACATCGGCGGCGGAAAAGCCTATCCACTCGATCAATATCTCCGCGTCTGTGAATGGGGACGCAACCGCGGCCTCAAGCTTCACCTCGACGGTGCCCGCGTCTTCAACGCCGTCGTCGCCCGTGGCTATACCCTCCGGGATATCTGCGATCCCCTCGATTCGATCTCGATCTGCCTCTCCAAAGGCCTCGGCTGCCCCGTCGGCTCCATCCTTGTCGGCAACAAAGAAGACATGCAGAAGGCCAGACGCTTCCGCAAAGTCTTCGGCGGAGCCATGCGTCAGGTCGGTATCCTCGCCGCCGCCGCCATTTACGCCCTCGAAAATCATGTCGACCGCTTAGCTGACGACCACAAACTCGCCAAAGTCGTCGCCCAAGGCCTCGCGACGGTCCCCGGCTTGAAGATCAACGTCGACGACGTCGAAACCAACATCATCTTCTTCGAAGTCGACCCGACCGTCGGCTCCGCCACCGACTTTGTCGCCCAGATGTCAAATCACGGCCTCCATTTCTACGCCATGGGACGCCAACGCATCCGCGCCTTAACCCATCTCGACGTCAACGCCACCCAAATCCAGCAGGCCCTCGAAATCGTCCGCCGAGAAACCCCCCACATCCGCCAAAACCAATCCCCCACATCCGCCAGCTACTAACTTCTGAAGGCGAGCGGGGGGTGTGAACCCCCTGTCTTAACGACCCTCAAGAACCCTGCCGCTCAGAATACGCCAAAGCCCAATTCCCCCTTCTCCTCTTCCCATCGGGTGCCATCGGCAACCGCACTGCGTCTCCGCCTCCCCTGCTTCCCCAACCCACCTGCTCACCCATCAACGCTCGCTCATCCCACAGAAACGTGTTGATGTGCCCGCGTCCCCCCGCGTATACTCATGAAATCCCCCCGTCATCACTCAATTGTGTTTGTTTCTTTGTCTCATGATCGTCTGCTCACTTTTTTCTCCCGGCTCGTGAACTCGTTGTCTCGCTCGCAGTGGACGAATCGGATCTGGCCCCTATGATGTCATCACCCGATGAACCAGATCAAAACCCCGGATCGGATGACGGCTTGACTCCTCGTGAAAAAAGACTCCAGGAAATCAAAGCCGCGATCGAAAACGGCACCTACGATACCGATGAAAAGCTCGAACAGGCCCTCAGTCGCATGTTCGACAGTGTCATGGACGATGACGACAAACCTCGATCCAAAAAACGCAAACCATAAATATCGAGTCCCGTCAGAGCCGCGACCAACAGGGAGCGCACTCCGCCGATACCAATATCAACTTCCCATCTCTCGCCAGAATCAAAGAGTCAGGAATCCCGTGTTAGGTAGTGTTGAAGTCTCCGCGACCCCCAAAGAGAAATTCCGTGAGTTCCTGGCGACCAAGAAGATGCGCCTGACTCCCGAACGTGAAATCATCATCGAAGAAGTCTTCTCTGATCACGAACACTTCGACGCTGAAGAAATGGTCAACCGCCTCTCCCGACGCAAAGACAGCAAACGCGTCTCCCGCTCGACCGTCTACCGCACCCTCTCCCAACTCGAAGAAGCAGGCCTGCTCAGACGCGTCGCCCGCAACAACGACCGCGAAATCTACGAACACGACTACGGCTACCCCCAGCACGATCACCTGATCTGCAAAAAATGCGGCAGCCTCGAAGAATTCCACAACGAACAAATCTCCGAACTCATCAAACAGATCGCCGAACAGAACACCTTCCTCCTCGAAGGCCACCGTCTCGAAGTCTACGGCATCTGCCGCCAATGCTTAAAACCCCCCGTCCGCAGACACCGCCGCTTAGACATGGTCTAAAATATTTAGCCCCCGGTGACCCACCGGGGGGCAAACCGCTCGCACAATCCATCCGCGCTCATTCGCTGACCAACCGCTCCGCGCGAACTCGCTCTCCTCAAACGATCACCCGCATCAAACCCGACCAACATCGACTCGACGTTGGCTCCCATACCCCAGGTGTGCCACTGCTGGCTTGCCCAGCAGTGCGAGCTCAGAGATGATCATCAGGGTGCCACTGGCTATGCCAGTGCCGATCTCACATCACGGTTCCAACAACAAATCGACTCTGCTGATTGACTCTCGATCCCCTCCCCCGCGAGTCCCCCCATGCCCGACCTCACCCCGCGCTGGATCATCATCAAAGCCACCCTCTTCCTCTTCACCGGCTTCCTCGCCGCCGGCTACCTCCTCTGGTCCAACCCGACACTCCAGTTCGCCTTCTTCCTGATCGTCGCCATCTGGAGCTTCTGCCGCTTCTACTACTTCGCCTTCTACGTCATCCAACACTACATCGACCTCACCTACCGCTTCGACGGTTTGTGGTCTGCTGTTCTCTACGGATGGAAACATCGTCGCCACACTCCACGATGATCGCCGCAAGCCAGCATTTCAAAATCCGACCTCATTCCCTCCTTTCCCAGTAAGGAATCCCCGGCGTGCGTTCCCAATTCAGTAAGGGGTTTTTGAATTGCAGGACGCAGATTCTAACTTGAACTTCTTGCTGTTTTTAATTCCAGCAATGGCGTGCTATAACAATATTCAGATTTCACTTGTCCTTTGAACGCATGATGAATGGATAGGACCACAAGATGTTCCGACTGCTCACTGGGACGACGACTGCAATCCTTCTCATGGTCGCATTCGCTCTGCCTGCAGAAGAAGGCAAACGCCCTGTAACTCCGTATGGAGTCTTGTACGCGGAATGGAAGACTGAGGCAAAATCAGTCGACGACGCTTCCGAACTCTCAAAAGCAGAGAAAGTAAACAGGAAGCAGCAGATCAATTCGCAGTACACAACTCGCTTTTTGAAATTGGCGAAAGAGCATTCCAATGACGATTTATGGCTCGATTGCCTGATTTGGATATCGGTCGAAGGCGTTCCTGGCAAAGATTTTGATGCAATGTTCGATCTCCTTTCGGACAATGCGAAGACGCTTAAAAACACTCATCAACTTCAATTGCTGATGTCTGAGCTGATCAAGCGCCGCTCGGAGCGACTCAATTCAGCGCTCCTAAAAATTTCCGATACCCATCCCAATTTTGGCGTCCGTGGTGCTGCTTTGTTCGCGTTTGCTGCACTTACGAAGAGAGACGCAGAAGAAAATGGGGACCTTCAAGCGTTAGCAAACGCAGAGAAGTTGCTGGAGAAGGTCATCACAGAATACCCGGAAGTTCATACTTATCGTGGCAAAAACAGCGAAAACGCGACCGAGCTACTGGAAGACCTTCGAAGCCCAGTCGCCATCATGAAAACCGTGCCCGAGACAAAAGGGAAGACAATCGAAGGCCATGAGTTTGACCTTCACGAAACCATCCGTGGAAAGATTGCCATCATTTCGTTTTCCGGACACTGGTGTGGTCCGTGTGTCGCGATGCATCCTATTCAAAAAGAAATTCTGAACAGGTTTCCGAGAGAATCCGTTGTCATCATCGAAATGAACAGTGACGCTGAAAAATCACTGGAGAAAGTCCGCAAGAAGATTGCAGCAGATGGTCTTGAATGGACTGTCGTAACTGATGGAAGCGACGGGCCAGCATCGCATCAATGGCGAATCGCGGCGTGGCCCACGTATTTCGTTGTCGATGCAGAAGGTCATATTCGGCGTCGTGTGACAGGAAATCTCGGAGAGACGCTTATTACCTGGGTAGAAGAACTTGTTGGAGAGAAAAAATAGGCGTTTCTGTCACTCCCCCACCAACCCGCCCGTCTGCCTGATCGCCTCATACACAATCGCCGTCGCCGTACTCGCCAGATTCAGACTCCGCACATCCTCCAGCATCGGCAGCTTCACCCGCCTTTCCGGCACCGCATCCCGGATCGACGCCGGCAACCCCTGCGACTCGCTCCCAAACAGCAACACATCCCCCCGCTCGAACTTCACCTCCCACGCCAGCTTCGTGGCAAACTTCGTCAGGCACCAGATCCGCTTGGAAGGACACTTCGCCACGAAGTCCTCCCAGTCATCCACCACCTCACAATTCACATGCTTCCAATAATCCATCCCCGCTCGTCTCAAATGCTTTTCATCCAGATGAAAACCCAGCGGTCGAATCAGCCACAGCTTCGCCCCGATCGCCAGACACGTTCGCCCAATATTCCCCGTATTCTGCGGGATCTCCGGCTGAAACAGCACCACATGAAACAGCGGTTCGGACCTCATCGGGACACTAGTTTCCACTTGCTCGTTCATCACAATCAGCTTCAAAATCTCTACGACCGTCACACTCAAACCCCGTCATCGCTCGCGGCCAAAGCGACAAACTTCGCACTCATCATACCTCCCGACGCAATCCAGCCATCAGACCCCGTCCAGAATGTCTGAAAATTTAGCGATCTCCCAAGGCTTCTTCTGGAAAACGCCTTAAGACGTGGTACTGTATAGCCTCATAGTCCCCAAATTACCCATTCAATGCAATCGGCAAGGCTGCCAACGTTGGATGACGCAGTCTGGGAACTCTTCGCAAGATCGCCAGCCAGTTCATTCCACATCTAGTTTAAGGAGCATTGAGTATGATTCGTCGGGCGTTTCAAATTGCCCTCGGTCTGGTCGTCACAGCAGTGTTTGCTGTCCCTACCGAGGCAGGATTGTTGTGCTTGGCACACCGCAGCTGCGGACCCAAGCGTTGTATGACCTGCTGCGACAGCGGCTGCGGTCCAGTTGTCGAAAATGGTTGTGGTGCTGCTGCCCCTGCTGCCTGTGCTCCAACCTACCAGGAAGTTGAGCGAACCGTCATGGTTCCTCAAATGACCACAGAAGCTCGCACCGTCATGGTCACCGAGTATCAGACTCAAGCTCAAGAACGCACCATCACCGTTTACGAAAACCATCCCAAGACGGAAACTCGCACCCGCACCGTCAATAAGCCTGTCTCGAAAGAAGTCGAGCAGACTTACACCGTGATGGTCCCGTCAACGGAAACCAAGACCGCCACGCGCACGGTCAACAAGATGGTCCCACGCGAAGTCACGCGTGAGTACACCGTCCAGGTTCCTTACACGGAAACCAAGACCGGTACCCGCACCGTCAAGAAAGCCGTCCCACGCGAAGAAACTCGCGAGTACACCGTCATGGTTCCCTACACCGAAACTAAGACAGCGACCCGCACTGTCAAGAAGGCCGTGCCACGCGAAGAAACTCGCGAGTACACCGTGATGGTTCCAACTGTTGAAACCCGCACGGCGACCCGCAAGGTTCAAAAGCCAGTTCAACGCGAAGTTGAGCAGACCTACACCGTCAACGTCCCTTACACCGAAACCCGCAACGCGACCCGCAAAGTCATGAAGCAGGTCCCACGTGAAGTCACGACCGAGTACACCGTCATGGTCCCATCAACCGAGACCAAGACCGCAACTCGCACGGTCTACAACCGCGTTCCTGTCACCAAGACCCGCACTGTTTCTGTCAACACAGGACACTGGGAAACTCAAACCGTCGAAGTCCCATCCACCAACCCTTGCTGCCCGCCACAAACCTGCTGCAAGAAGGTCTGGGTTGCCGGCTGTGAAACCAAAGAATGCCCCTACACCGTTTACGAGTGTCAGGCTTCTGAGCAAGAGTACTCTTACAACGTGACCACCTGTCATCCAGAAACCCGTACCCGTACGGCGACTGTTTATGACTGCGTCACCGAAGAAGTTCCTTACGAGTACACCGTTTCTCTGTGCAAACCAGAGACCCGTACCCGTACCGTCACCGTCTGTGAATTCGAGTGCGTCGATCAAGAGTACACTTACAACGTCACCGTCTGTAAGCCAGAAACTCGCACCCAAACCGTCACCGTCTGTGACTGGGTTGATGAGCAAGTTGAGTACACTTACTGCGTCCAGGCTTGCAAACCAGAAACCCGTACTCAAACCGTCACGGTCTGCGACTGGGTCGACGAGCAGGTCGAATACACCTACTGCGTCCAGGCTTGCAAAACCGAAACCCGCACAGCCACCAGCACTGTCTACGACTGCGTTCCTGAAACTCAGGAATACAGCTACAACGTCACCGTCTGCAAACCAGAAACTCGTACTCGCATGGTCACCGTCTGCGAATACGTTCCTGAAGAGCAAACCTACGAAGTGACCGTCAACGAGTGCGTGCCAGTCCAGAAGACCATCACCACCAACGTTTGCGTTCCAGTTCAAGTCGAAAAACAAATCAACGTCCAGGTCTGCAAAATGGTTCCACAAACCATCACTTGCAAAGTCCCAGTCGCCTCAGCCTGTGCCCCAGCTGCAGCCCCATGCGGTTGCAACTGATCCCAGCCTGATCTGATTTGATTCCCAACAGAAAACACCCTGCCCTTACAAGCAGGGTGTTTTTTTGCGCGCTGCCTTCTCCGCGTGGCGAACCAGGTTAGTACAAACTCCGGCCCGCTCGTGTGCCACTGCCTATGCCAGTGCTTCTCGCCTCACACGTAAATTGCGAAACATGATTCTCAGACTGCCCGTCTTAAAACTCCCTCCTCAATATCGCGCAACCTCATCCCTCACCCCACCAACACCTTCCGCATTCTCCCCCCTCACCAACATCGCAAACACGCTGTCTACCACCCCCCAACCGCGCAACACTTCCCGGTAGAGTAGAGAGCCAAGTGAAGTGCACGCATCGCTCTCCGAACTCCCTTCTCCCCCCGGGAGAAGGTGGCCGAAGGCCGGATGAGGGCATCGCGCCAACAAGCCATCTATAAATTCGAAAGACATCCGAAGGCAAAATCCCACTCCATTCCGAGTGCCCTTCTCCCCCCGGGAGAAGGTGGCCGAGTCGAACCTCAGGTTCGCAAGTCAATACAGTCGAGGCCGGATGAGGGACCTCTGCGAATTGCATAGCGCTCTCATTCCGTCCCTTCTCCCTTGAGGGGAGAAGGTGTCAGCGCTTCGCTGACGGATGAGGGTGGGGCATAGGCACAAACAGACATTCAACAACACAACCAACCCCCAGAAAAACCTCCCCCCAAGCCCTAAGCCCCAACCCCCAAGCCCTATTCTTCACCCCAGTTCGGAACCAACGTCCCATGCCCACGACTCTCCCACAGCCGACACAGCGAGCCCTCTCACAAGGACTCCATACGTCCGCAGGATCACAGGGCATGGTCCGCTACCATCTCAACCCTCAGCATCATCGGACCGACGAGGCAGCCCCTCGTCGTGAACACTGTTCTTCAGCGGTGGACCATGAAAAAGTCAGCCAGTGCTAAGGACATCCCGGTAGCACAGACATTCCTGTCTGTGTCTTCCGCTTCAGATGCCCGCTCCGATGTGACCACCAACGACCCAAGCAGTCGAAACCCAAACCGTTCCGAACTGGATTTTTAAAACAACAACCCTAAGAACACCAATGACCGCAACACCAACTCCCGATCCCCCCAAACCACGTTCCCGCTGGCGACGCTGGATCTCCCTCGCCTTCGTCCTCCTCTGGGCGAGCATCGTCATGCTCCTCCACCAGCTACCACTCATAAGCAACACAAACTCTTAAATGAAAGTAAAAAACATGCAACCGAAGCCCAAGTTGACAGCTCAGATCGAACTTCTGAAATAAGAGTCTTTGATTTCAGCTGACATCCAAGTAAGAAAAAATAGTAAAATGATCACCGCGACAGTTTAAGAAAGTTCGTAATCTGACTCACTGCCAAGTCGAAAAATGACGCCACCACAATCACTAGAGGAGATTAAAAAGCTTCTGCTTACCTTTCCCGGTATCACCTTTGCAAAGCTTCGAAGAGATAGTGATCCTCAACGAGTTTGGATAGACATTCTGATTAACGATATCAAAGAATTGAGGTCGCTTGGTTATTGGACCTGCTACGCCAATGCCGAACTGTCCGTCGGCAATTACGAATTCTGTGATGATCCCAATCGTCATGATCCCGAAAATAATCAGCTGCCTTGCATGATCATTCTCTATGATGACGTTCAAGAAACACCTACTCCTGCAGAGATCTTTGGTATTTATATTGCGTCAGAACTCGAAGATCGCGGCCTGATCAGTACTGACGAACGAAGACGACTGGGAAAAATCTGGAAATGTGTTCGTCCCGGAGATCAAAGATAGCTCACCGTCAATACGTTAATATGTGCGACCTCACCCCCTTGACCAACGGCAGCATGCCCGATACGTTAATAAGCACACTGCGGCTGTGGTGTAATGGCAACACAGTAGCTTCCCAAGCTTCCGATGAGGGTTCGATTCCCTTCAGCCGCTCTTGCTTCCCCGCTGGCGCTTCCCAGCGACCATCACTGCTGCACCCGATAACTCCGCAGCTCAAACGGCTCCAGTTCCGCATCGATCTCACTCCCGACAAGCTTGCCGGAAACAATCTCGGTCCACTTCGCATCCCCTGCATTCACCTTCGCGCTCGCAGGGTGCATCGAGGTGTTTACCACAAACAGCCAGTCGCCATCCTTGTCTGTGTGAATGCGTCGCACGACGATGTCCTTCGAATCCGATGCCTCCGTCAACCGCTCACTCGGCAACGCAGGCAGCGCGAGGTAGTTCGCATTGAACCGGCGCACATACTCCGGAAACCCACGACCAAAGTTCGCGCCCACCAGATAGCCAATCATCGAAGGATCACCATTCGCCATCGCGATCGCTTCAGCCATCATGCAGTAAGGTCCAGCTCGTTCCATGTCACACACGAAGTAATTCATCTTCTGCTGGTCGTTGGCATCAAAGACCATGTGCTCATTGAGCGCATAATGTCGAATCATCGCCAACCCCGCTGGCGCCCGGAAGTCTTCCATCGTCTTCGGATCAGCGACCGTATAACTGCGATTGAACGCATGCGACAGCATCACCCCGTCTGTCTGCTTGTAGTTCGCAGGATCATCAGCAGGCTGGCAATGCTGAACCTCCCACGATCCCCAGTTCATCCCGGGAGAAACAAGCCCTTTGCGATACATCTGGCGATCCACAATATCATTGACCGTGATCGGCTTGATCCACTCCCCATTACTGGCTTTCTGCTGAGGCGACTTAAAAATCTCCGCCCAGCGGTCCGGCTGATCCGTCGGCAGGAATTTCTCCCAAGTGTGGAACCCAACCCCCGGCTCAGCCGTGCAGCCTGTATACAGGACGATCGAATCCTTCAGCCCGGCCTTCGTCAAATAGTCGCGCACTCCGACCAGGAAGTCACGACGCTTCAAATGCCACCACCCCAGGTACTTCTCATACAGCTCAGGATTCGTCTTCAGATCCTCACGCGAGATAACACCTCCTCCATTATCTTTGGCAAACCGAACCAGCGCCCCCTCCGAAAAACTGACCGGCATCTGCATACGCGGACGAAGCCAGACTCCGACGAACTTCGCGCGTTGAGAAGGTTTCACGACCGTGATGTCCAGCATCTTACAGAAATCCGCGAGCGCCTCCGGCTCGGTGATATCCGCATTGGCATTCTCGATCCAGGAGATATGCGAGTAAGCATCATCCCGCGTCAACGGCTTGGCATGTCGCTCGTGCCCCAGGCTGTGTGCCCCTTTACTGCCCGAGTATTCGTAATAAGGGAGGATGTCAAAGCCCTCCTGCCCCATCAACGTGACAACCTGATCCCAGACCCCTTTCGTCGCCTCGTCAAAGTAAACCCAGTTATGTCCTCCATGAGCCGTCGAGTCCCAATGCTGACAGGCCCCGAACTCGAGCAGGTCTTTGCTGAAGGTATTCATTCCCAGGAAGTGCATCTGGCCCGCCTTGTAACGATACCAGTCAATCGGCTGCGTGATCCCCAGCTGGGGACTCTTCTGATCAATCACTCCATCGGCCATCTCTTCCCGCCAAAAGAGGTGACGTCGCGGCAGATGCTCAGGAGGGAACACAATGGTCTGCTTCGGGACCTGCCCGACAACTTCATACAAACGAAGCCCACCAACCGCAGCCCCAGCCGAGAGTGGATCATTGTTCGACGAGAACTGCATCACCGTCACATCAAAGCCATCCTCCGGCCCCAGCGTCCGCGGTTCCGGCCCTCGAAGAAGCCCCTTGTCCGAGAACCGGTCATGCAGATGGAACATCAACGTCCAGGACTTCCAGGTCTTCGACAAAGGAACATTCAACGATTCCACCAGGCCGTTCACATACTTCGCATGCAGCGCATCCCCCACCGTGCTCCCGGTATGAAACCCTCGCGCCGTTTCATTTCCTGTATTGATCACGATGCAACTGCGATCAACATCTTCGGGATAATCGACCACCAGAACATAAGCAGCCCCCGGCTTGAGCCCCTTCCCCTTCCCGACTCGCCAAGTGACGTAACTGGCTTCCTTCTCGTTGGGAATCACAACACGGGTCTTGCGCCCCAGAATCTCCTCAACGCGACTCCCATGCTGCGGCGATTCCGTCATCCCGTTCGCAGCAGTCACATCGATCTCATCGACGAGCCGCACCTGTCCGAAGGGGGCGAGTTCACTGACAGTTCCGAGTTCGGATGCTTCGATGCCAGGAGAAGCAAGCCAGGCGGCCGTCACGACAATCAAGAACAGTCCGCAGCGCACGAACATGGCGAGCATGAGCAAAACCTTTCGCATCGAGGTGCTTTCGAGGGGACGCTCTATAGTGTGCTGTGGATCACTCAAAACGCAACAGTAATCCTTGATCCTTCTCCCCCGGGGAGAAAGTGGCAGAGTCGAACCTCAGGTTCGCCAGTCAATACAGTCGAGGTCGGATGAGGGACCTCTGCGAACCTTACCAACCCCTCACTCCCAAATCAACAAGAGTCGCCATGATCGAGATTCTGATACATGATAAAGACATCAACCTCACCCAACGTCGCATGCCGGAACCCATTCGGGATCGTCCCAATGATCTGAAACCCAAACCGCTGCCACAATTTGACCGCCCGCTCATTCGTCGAGACAACATAGTTGAACTGCATCGCATTGAACCCGCGCTCCCTCGCCTGCCCCAGCGAATGCTCGCACATCGCCGATGCTACCCCGCGACCATAAGCATTCGCAGCCACCGCGTAGCCGCAATTCGAAATATGATCCCCCTGCCCCGGGAAATTCGCCTTCAGATAATACGTCCCGAGCACCGTCCGGCCATCATCATCAACCGCCACAAACGTCGCTTGCGGCGTCCCGATCCAGATCTGTTTCGCCTGCTCTTCCGTAATCTCCCGCGAAAAAACATACGTCTCCCCCGCCCTGCAGATCCCTTCCAGGATGTTCCAGACTTGCGGCCAATCATGGTCTTCGTACAGGCGGATGTTCATGGTGGCTATTAAAGCAAATCCAACATTACCGAGACAAGCTATTTACAAGCTCGTCAACTTCTTCCTCCGTGAAGAGACCTGTGATCATCAGGCTATTGCTGATGACATCATTCAGGCTGGGAGCAGAGTGGACTTCGCCGTTCAGGACGATTGCCAGTTGGCGTCGACGGCCTGTCTTTGTGGGACGATACCGGGTTGTCAAAAGTTCCATCGTTCTCCCGCCCGGTGGATCGAGTTCGACCGCAATAGCTGTGCCACCATTTGAGTCGAAAGACTTTTTCACCGACGAAAGATGTTTGCCATTGATCGTTTCAGGTTCTGCGGCATCGACCAGCAGTAAAACTTCACTTCGTTTCTTGCCGGCAACTTCGGTTTGGCGAATCAGCATGTCGCTTCCATTGGCCGCAAGCTTTGGTTGTCTTCTTGAGTCGACAGCGATGGGAACCCAACGGGCGCGTGTCGTGCCATCGATTTTGACTTCGGTGGTGCTGGGATCGTCTTTGGTTTTCTCAGCGGCTTCGAAGATCGATTTGTGATCGATCGAGTTAGCGACAATGGCAAACTCGGTGTTCGAGTTCGGCTTCTCCTGAGCGAGGAGGTGGGAAGATGTAGTGATGATGAGCAGCAGGCAGGATTGAAGAGTCAGTCGCATGGCGTTCTCCTTGAGTGTGTATTTGATTACAGAACAAATGTTGGAGAGGAGCAACTGGGGAGGGCGCAACCAATCCCGTTCAGCACAGAATCGATCTGACTTCTCCGTCCTGAAGGGACGATTTCTGCCAGCCCAGGATGAAATCCTGGGTTTCGATCAATACGATTACCCCGACCCTGTAAGGGTCGCTCACCACGAATTCCAACATGGCCCAATCCCTGGCGAAGATCTACATCCACTTGATCTTCAACTCGGACGAACTTTCTCCCTTGACGACGTCGTGACATCGCTCCATACCACAGATGAAACCACCCTTTCAGGGTGGGGCGTTTTTTCTCACACAGAAACCCAGGATTTCATCCTGGGCTGGTAGAAGTCGTCCTTTCAGGACGGGGAAGGCTGGAGGCTATGCGTGTTGCAAGTGTTGATAAATAACATGGGATTAAGACAGGGGATTCACATCCCCCGCTCGCCTGTAAGAGGCCAACAAAAAACGCATCGGATTCACATCCGATGCGTTGGTCATTCTTGCAGTTCGACGTTCCAGTAGGCTTCGCTGATGAACTTTGACCAGCTGCTGATCCGGTTTTGAGGAGGAGCGAACAGTCTTGTCCAGGTCGGGCGTATCGGGGTGCGTTTGAGCTTGAGGCCGGATTCTTCGGGGGTCTTGCTGCCCTTTCTTGTATTGCAGCGAATACAGGCGAGGACACAGTTTTCCCAGGTCGACGTTCCTCCCTTGGAGCGGGGAGTGATGTGGTCGATCGTCAGGTCCGTGGTCTTGGGCTTTTTGCCGCAATACTGGCATTGGTAATGATCGCGTCGGAACAGATTGCGACGGCTGAAGGTCACCATCTTGACGGGGATCTTGTCGTACTCCTGCAGCACGACGACTTCGGGGACCACGAGCGCGGTCTGCACCGTGCGGATCGTGGCCTGGCCATCGCGTGGCTGGAGCTTCGACCAGTCGTGCCAGTCATAGAGCTGGAAGCTTTCCGGGTCGACGACTTTGACGGTGCCGTTCCAGAGCATGATCATGCAGCGGGCCGCGGAGGCGATCCGAACCGGCTGCCAGCTGCGGTTGAGCACCAGCGTCGGACGAGTGAGGATATCCCCCGTCATCCCGTAGTCGAGATCGACGTGGTCCTCGGGGTGCCGGTGTGTCTTGAGCGTCTTGGCCATAAACCTTCCTGAGGAGAAAAGAATGTGTGCCCTGCTTAAGTTCGGGATGGACTCTCAGCGCGAGCCCAGCCAGTCGATCCGATGAATCTAACCAGCCGAGTTGCTGATTGACAAGAGGAGTCTTCAGAACCCGATGAGGGAGAACTCTTTAAGAATAATAGAGGCGTGAAGAAAACCGGATGAAGAGGAAACCGCCAAATCTTGACGGAATTGATGAAAACTTCATCCACCCACAAGTTGACGCGCCGGAGCAGCGGCGAGCGTTTCAGAATTCAGGCAGGTCTTGATGATCTGCACCACGTCGCCGGTTCCTTCGCGTCCACGATAGGTTGACTCGATGACACGGCGGTATTCGCCGAGGTTCTCGACAAAGCGTAAGAACTGTTCGGCACGAAAGCGTTCGAGCGTCACGAAGTCGCCGCAGCCCATGCGACGGAGGAATTGAGAGTTGATCTGCTGCTCATGGTGAGCGGCCTCGGGCATGGCGAACACCGGCTTGCCGAGGAAGACAGATTCGCCGAGGAGCTGATTGCCGGCCGCACAGAGAATGGCTTTCGTCCCGGCGAGATCGCGTGCGAAGTCTTGCGGATTGACAGCATGAAAGGTGACGTTGCCCACCGGCTCTCGTTCGCCAATGCCATAGATGCGGACGCGCTGGCCGGTTTTGACGATCTCGTTGACGACGGAGTCAGGAGTCTTCTTGCGAAGGTACGAGAGGAAGTAGTCGCCTTCCGTCACGACGGCGTTGCGGATGTCGGGGCGGATCATCGGGCCGACCTGGATGGTCTCTTCGTAGCCTTTGCGCAGGTCCGCTTTGAAGAACGAGGAGACGATCGTCAGGAACTGGCCACGGTAATGAGCGGCGACTCCGAAGCTCATGGTCCAGGCGTGGATCTTGAGATCGAGCGGGAGGAAGGAGAGGTCGTTGGCGAGGAGGAAGTGCTGGTGGGTGAAGCTGATGAACGGGACGCCCATGCGCATCGCAGCGCGAGGGAGTGCGGGGTCGAAGTCGGTGACGATCAGGCTGGGGCGTTCGCGTTCGATCCATTCGCAGAGCAGATCGACGAGCGGGTCGAGGGTTTCTCGCAGGTAGCGGAAGCCTTCGTAGATCGAGGTCAGAACAGCGAGCTTGCCCTGGACGTAATGAAAGATCAAGCCGGGGAGTTCAACGACCTGGACCTGGGGATTATCGACATAGAGGGGAGCGAGGAAAGCATAGGCGTCCGCGGGGGCGAAGAGGACGATGCGGTGATTCTGCTTGAGACCTTCGGTGAGTGAGCACATGCGGGTGGCATGTCCCCTTCCCTCGCCGGACATGCTCATGAAGATGGTTGCCATGGGAGATGGAAATTAGAAAATAGGAATTGGAAATTAGCCGGAATCGTTGGATTGCAGCCGTGTGACGCAATGCGTGGGAATTGGCTCTCCACCAATTTCTAATTTCCAATTCCCAATTTCTATTCAGGCTTCTTCGCGATGATCCAGTAGTGGGGGGAGCGGAAGAGGGGCATGAAGGGGACTTTGCCGCGGCCTTCGTGGAGTTTTTCGATCTTGAACTTCTTCGTGATGTACGGCAGGTGTTCGCCGGTCAGGAAGACGTTGTCGAAGGCGAAGAATGTGGACCAGAAGGTGCGGGTCGACCAACTGTGTTTGGTCATGCCTTCGGCGGGGTATTTGCGTGAGACATAGAAATCGACGACGCCGAGGGTTCCGCCGGGTTTGAGGAGGTTGTAGGCGTGATCGATGGCGGCGAACCAGTCGGGGATCATCGTCAGTGAGTAAGAGAACGTGACGAGATCGACCTGCCCTTCGGGTGGGATGAAAGTCGTTGCGTCGTGGTGGACAGGTTTGACGTTGGTCCAGTTGTTGGCTTCGATGCGTTTGGAGGCGACTTCGAGAAGAGGTTTGCAGAGGTCGACCTGATAGACCTGCTTGAAGCGTGGGAGCTTGTCTTTGAGGTGTTCTGCGTTCTCGCCGGTCCCTGCCCCCAGGTCGATCCAGGTGTCGCCATCGTTGACCGGGAGAGAGGAGAACATCTCTTTGCGGCCGTGAAGGAGCTTCTTGCGGTACGAGTCGTACCAGGAGGCCTGGCCTTTGTAAAAGCTTTCGAGGCGCTCTTCGTGGCTATCGCCTTTGACACGGTGGGCGGCGATGTGCCAGAGTGTCTTGAGCGAGCCGGGTTCGGAGGAGGCTTGGGCCATGGGATCGTAATTCGTCGGAGGAAGAGGTTGGAACGCAGAGGACGCTGAGGGGAGCAGAGGTCGCGGAGTTGGGAAGAGTCAGCAGGGATCGATTTGGTGTAGGGTGCTGGTGAGGCTTTGCGAACCGCACCAAATGGGCAATGAAAGTCGAATCACCTTCGAATGTGCATTTGGTGCTGCGAAGATCGTGGTAATTCGAAATTCGCAAAATCCCTCATCCGACCTCGAAGACTCGGCCACCTTCTCCCCGGGGGAGAAGGGACGATTAGCTGTGCTTTGTTTTATCGAAGTTGGCGATGTAGTAGCTGCCGTAGGTGTGGACTCGGTCGATTGGGTGGAGTTGGTCGGCGAGGGCTTGGTTGTACTCGAACATCTCGCCTAGCTTCTTGGTGGTGTTGCCGATCTTGACGGAGATCGGGTCGACGAAGCCGACGGAGAGGCCGGCGCTGCGCCATTGGAGTCGGGTTTGGGGGGCGGCGCGGTCGATCATTGCCTGCCACTCGGCTTCGAGAATCTTGGGTTTGACTTCGGCCAGCCAGTCCATGTGGTCCAGCAGCACGTAACGGCTGATCGTCACTGGGTTTTCTTTGAGGAAGCCGAGGAGTGTGTTGGTGTGGGTTGAGACCTTGTTGACCAGACCACCTTTGAGCTTCTTGAAGCCCTCTTCGGTGAGGTAGTTCGGGCAACAGTCTTTGGTGTACTGGCCAGTCAGGTAGACGCGCCAGAAGTAGTTGTCTTTGATGGGGAGTTCGGTGAAGACGGTCTCGATGCTGTCGACGACGAACTGGAGGATTCCGCCGGGGTAATCGCGGTCGAGTTGTTTGCGTTGAGCCCGAGGAACGCCGAGGAGTGCGAGGGTGGTGTCGCGCTTCATGGCCCACTTCAGGAAGGGAGTCCACATCGTTTCACGCAGGCGATAACGCTGATAGATGTCCTTCTGAGATTCGACTGTCTCGGCGGCGAGGAGTTCGTTGATGACCGGGCGGATCTTTTTGACCCGGTCGATGTAGATGTTGATCAACCAGGCGAACATGCCTGATGAGCCGTAGAAGTAGAAGCTGGGGCGCTGGCCTTTGCCGGAGAAGAACTTGGAACGCTTGTCCCAGAATTTGCGAGAAGCTTCGGGGAGTTCGGCTCGCAGTTTCTCCTGATAGAACTGCTTGAACTTCGGGTGGGATCCTTTGCCGAAGAGTTGGAAGAAGTCGTCGTATTCGAGGTGTTTGATGGCGGCGAGTTTGAGATCGAGCAGCGCGTTCTGCTTGGGGTTCACGTCGACGGTGTAGACGTGATTTGGATTGGCGAGGGCGTAATCGAGGGCGTTACAGCCAGCTGAGGTGATGACGAGAACATTGTCCTTCTCGGAAAGTTCCAGCGCGACGTGGTCGAGACGGGGATCTTCCCAGCAGGTGTTGTAGACGAGCGAGCTGCCGTGCACGAACTTGAACCACGCCTTGCTGACGTGATCCAGACCGAGAGATTTTCGGAGCGTACCGGAAATGCGTCGTCTTGAGGTGCGGGGAAGTTTATTTTGTGGCTCGATCTGAGAAAGATGCATGAACCAGTCGACCTTTGAGCTTTAGAAAGGAGTAACTGACCACCGGGTGAACTCGAAGTCCCGTCGACCTCCCTGGTCGGACTGTTTTCGTTGGTCAGCATGGGTGACACGCGGCCGCGGCACGTCGGTAATGTTACAACAGCGGTTTCGGTTTGGAAAGGATCAATCCGGGAAGGTGGGGTGATCGGATGTGAGGGTGTGTGCGGATTGGGGAAGGCGGGGGGAGATTGCGGGGTGAGAGGAAGGGAAGCTGGCGAAGATTGACCACATGACGTGAGGTCTGCCAAGGCTCAGCACAAAGAGTGTGAAGAATTGCTGTCTGGCGTACTCGGATTGGTGTTGGCGGCAGGGAGCGCAAGGGACAGGGGGTTGACACCCCCCGCTCGCCTATGAGGTTAAACGGCTTCGAAGTCGGGTTTGGTGGGGGACATGGTGGCGTTGCGGGCGGGGTGAAACTGGTCGTCGTCGGGGTAGGTGGAGAGGTCGTCGGAGAAGATGAGTTTGAGGTGGCCGTTATCTTCTTCGATGATGGCGGAGCAGTGTTCGAGCCAGTCGCCGGTGTTGAGGTAGGCGGTTTTGCCGGTGGTGTCGAGCATGGGCTGGTGGATGTGGCCACAGAGGATGCCGTCCATTTGGCGCGAGATGGCGTGCGCGGACAGCTTCTCTTTATATTCGTTGAAGAACAGCTGGAGTTTGCCGAGGCGTTTTTTGAGCCAGCTGGAGAGGGTGTTGTCGTAACGGGACGATGAGTAGCCGGTCCAGCGGAGCCAGCGGTCGGCGTGGAGGAGTTTGTCGTAGATGAAGGCGGTCAGCTTGGAGACGAGTCCGCAGTGGCATTCGTGATTGTCGAACTGGTCGCCGTGGATGACGAGGAGGCGTTTGCCGTCGGCGGTGATGTGGACGAACTCGGGGGCGATCTTGATGGAGCTGGTGAGGAACTTGGCAGGGACATGAGTCAGCAGGTGACGCATGAATTCGTCGTGGTTGCCGGGGGTGTAGAAGAGTTCGGTGCCGCGGTCTTTGAGTTCGGAGAAGCGGGCGAGGATCTGGTTGTAGACCTGGGGCCAGCGCCAGCGGTGGGTCAGTTCGCGGCCATCAATGGCATCGCCGACGAGGTAGATGGCTTCGGGCTCGAAGCGGTTGAGCAATGCGAGCAACTGGTCGGCTCGACAGTGTCGAGAGCCGAGGTGGAGGTCGCTGAGGAAGAGAGTTCGAATACGAACAGACATCCGGCCGATCCCTGGTGGCTGAGGGCAACTCTGGTTTTTGTTATCTCATCATTGAGACAACGTGTTGTGGCCCATCTGCTTCAAGTATCTGCCTGTCATCTGAAGATCTGGTTAGGTAAGCGATAAGAATCGGTGAAGGATGTGGAAAAAGTGTGGGGAAAACAGGCCTATCTTAACAGGAGGAGCAGTTTTCGAAGCCAGGGGATCAGGTTCACCACAGAGGCATGGAGGTCACGGAGGTGGGAGGCGAGAGATCCCGATGTCCTGTCTTCCTCTGTGTTCTCCGTGGCTTTGTGGTGAATTCCTTCTGACTGTGTTTTTGGAACGACGATTCACTGTTCGTCCGGATGAATGATTCTCAACGGCTTGTTACGGGACAGCGATGATTTTGGAAGGAGACTTGGTGGCGGGGAGGGTTTGGAGGATGCTCATGCTTTCGATGGAGAGGAGAGTGAGGGTGCCGTCGCCGGGGTTGGTGAAGGCGGCGTAGCGTCTGGCCTGGTCGAAGGTGATGTTGTGGTGGCCGTTGTGGCCTTCGAGTTTGGACGGGCCGACTTCGAGCGATTTTTCGAGTTTGGCATCCTGCCAGTTGCCGTCGTTGTTGGGGTCGAGCTTGATGACGGAGAGTTTGCAGGGCGTTGCGACTTCTGATTCTTCTTCGTGATCATGGAAGATGAAGGCCAGCGGGGAGGACTGGCGGTACTTGATGATTTCGACGCTGGAGGCGTGGTCGTCGGGTTGGAAGGCAAGGTCGATGGTGTTGAGTGGCAGGGAGGGCTGGGTGGCGTCGATGGTGTGGAGGCGGGTTGATTCGCCTTTGCCGGAGGTGAAAGCGACGTAGCGGTTCTGGAAGGTATTGAAGGCGCCGGTGCGTCGTGGGCGGGATTCGTTGAGGTCGTCCTTGCCGAGGTCGATGTGATTGACCTTCGGGGGCTGGCTGGTGAAGACGCCATCGGTCCAGCAGATGCCTTCGGAGGGGGCGAAGAAGACTTTGCCGGCGCAGGCGGTGGCGCCGTGGATGCCGCCGGTGGGGAGATGGAAGGAGGCGGCGATGTCGGTACTGCCTTTGGGAGTCAGGCGAACGACGTCGACGCGGCCTTTGTTCTCGCCATCACGGTCGATCCAGGTGGAGAAGGCGGTCTTATTGTCAACGGCTGCCAGGGTGATGTGCCCTCCCCCGCCCTTGTGGAAGGCGGCACGGGAGATGATTGATGCGGGTGAGTCGGTTGGTTTGAGGTCTTTCGGGTCGAAGCGGGTGAAGCCGTCGTTCTTGTCGTTGGCCATGTAGAAGACGCCGTCGTATTGGTAGAGGTGAGCTGGGTTGCCTTGCTTGTCGTTGAGGACTTGGGCGATGGCTTTGGGGGCGCGTCGGTAGTACCAGTGGGAGTGATCGCCGTGAGGTTCTTCGTCGACGCCGGTGTCGATGAGGACCCAGCCGGACTGGTACTTGCCGTCGTCTTCGTCACGGACACCGACGAGGATAAAACCAGAGGAGGCTTCCATCTGGACGAGGGTTTGCTTTTCGGGGTCGAGCTTGGGGAAGTTGGCGACGGTGGTGATTGGGCTGAGTGTCAGTGGGCTGGTGGCGAGGAGGTCGGCTGTGTGGACGGAGAGGGTGGATGCGTCCTGCCAGAGGAAGCGGGTGATGATGCGCGGGGGTTTGGGTGGGGCGGCTTGTAGGTTTGTGGTGAGGAGGAGAGTGATGGTGAGGAGGAGGTAGTGTTTCATGGGGAGATCCGTGTTGTTGGGGTTAGATGGATGTATTTGGTGCGGTTCGGAGGCTCACTGGCAGCCTGATTTCCGCTGGTGTCGATTGAGGGATGAGAGCGAATGAGTGCCTATGCCCCACCCTCATCCGTCAGCGAAGCGCTGACACCTTCTCCCCTCAAGGGAGAAGGGACGAGAGTGAGGGTTTTGCTTTGCCTTCGATGTTCTTTTCATTTTTTGGAAGATTGTTGGCGCGATGCCCTCATCCGCCCGTTGGGCACCTTCTCCCGGGGGGAGAAGGGAGCTATGGGGCGTTGCGAAATTCGCAGAGGTCCCTCATCCGGCCTCGAAGACTCGGCCACCTTCTCCCGGGGGGAGAAGGGACGTCGGAGGAGGCAATTAGTAGTTGGTGGTGATTTCGTTGCCGGCGATGGAGTGTAGGGCTCGGTGGATGTTGGTGTCGATACTGTTGCTGAGGAAGTGGACGGAGCCGTCGGCGAAGAGGGTTTGGGCGCCGCCGGGGTGGTAGCTGCGAGGGCCGTAGAAGCCGCTGCCGTGGAGGGTGATGTCGGGGGATTTGCTGTTGGGGGTGTTGTAACCGTTGGTGAGGACGTTGGCACTGAGAGCCCGCAGCCAGGACATGCCTCGGCCTGAACCGGCTTGTCCTGCTCGCCAGGAGGTATAGGAATTCGCGACGTTGAGCAAGTCGGGATTGGAGATGACACCTGAGGGCCAGCCGCCGCCGGTGCCCATGTAACCGCCAGTCGCTGGGCCTGCTCCGCTGGTGCCTGAGGTTCCGGCGAGGATCTTTGAATAGGGTTGTTTGGGGAAGGTGCCTGTGGGGAGAGTTGCATCGACTCCGTCGCCGCGGACGGCTTCGGTCATGACGATGGAGTTGGAGAGGCCGTCGGTGAAGTCTTTGAAGCAGACGCTGGAGTTCTGATAGAAGGGGCCGTCGGTGCGGTAGCGGTCGTCGTAGAAGGTGTTGGTGCCGGAGCCGTTGCTGCACATGTAATTGATGGCGCCGAAGGTGTATTCGGTCTGGCTGCCGGTGGGGCCGAGGGTTGCGGTGTATTGTGTGGGGCCGGAGTCGCTGGGGCACAGGAGGACCGGGATGACTTCTTTGAAGAGGTTGACGAAGACGGGGTTCGGGACGGTGTTGCCGCCGGTGCCGGTGTAGACGGGGAGGCCGAAGTTGATGTTATCGAAGAGGTTGCCCTGCTCGATGTAGGGGAGGATGCGGGCCTGGGGGGAGAAGCTGGAGGCGACGCCAGTGAAAGGGAGTGCGGAGAAGGTGCTTTCGTAGTTATGGAGGGCGAGGCCGAGTTGTTTGAGGTTGTTGGAGCAGGTGGAGCGTCGAGCGGCTTCGCGGGCCTGCTGGACAGCGGGAAGGAGTATTGCGACTAGGGTCGCGATAATCGCGATGACGACCAGTAGTTCGATCAGAGTGAACGCTGGGCGTGAATGGGAATGGTCAGGAGTCAGCATGGGGTTCTCCAGGAGCATGCATGGTGCATCGGGGGGACTGTGTGATCACGGTGAGTGTATCGCAATGGTTTCGCAAATGCAAATATATTGCAAGGAGTGTTTTTGGGGTTTTGCGGTTCTCTTGGAAGTGATGAAGGAGTGTTTATGTGGTTGTTGAGACGATGCGATCAGATGAAGAACGGGGACGGGAGTACACAGGGGCTTTGTCTCGGAGTTTCAGGTGGCTGGGTCGGGCTGAAAAAAATGTCGAAATTGCATTCAGTTGGAGGTCGGGAGTTGCCGATAGATATCAATTGAGTAACCACCACGGACGGGGCTGAATTGCGTCCGGACATGCCGCTGCCAATGATGGTCTGCATGCCGTTCATGAGTTTGAACAACTTCTGAATGTGCCCGTTGCGAATGCGCGACGAGTGTTGTGATCCATCATGCAACCTGAAACAAAAATCGGTCTTGCCCTGGGGATGATCCTGTTTGGATTTTTCCTTGCGATCGGGGTCCGTCTGACGGCTGAGCCGAGTGCGCCATCGCTACGTCATCCTGAGGTCGTCGAGGACCAGATGAGCAAGCATCCGCTGCCGCTGGCTCCGATTGCGGCTGCGAAGAGTGATGCGGTTGTGCCGGTTGTTGACTTTGGGAAGTCGAGTCTGATTTACCAAGGGGATCAGTTTGCGCCTAATCCGATAAGTACGGTGAAGGAAACCGAAGTTGCGAAAGCGGGAGTGGGCGGTCCAGCGGATACAATTGCTACTAAAGCGACCATGACTGATCGTGATGTGGACGTGGTTTATCATGTCGTCGGGTCGGGGGAGACGTTGTCTTCTATCGCGGGGAAGCATCTGGGATCGACCGCGAAGTTTCGTGAGATCTACGAATTGAATAAGGATCAGCTGTCGAGCCCGGACAGTCTGCAGGTCGGGATGAAGCTGTTGGTGAAGGGGAAGCCGCAGCGAACGGAACCGGCTGTTGAGGTGATTGAGCAGGTGGCGGATGTGAAGAAGGAAGAGACTACGAAGGCTTCGCCAGAGCGGGTTGTGAGTGTTGATAAAGATGAGAAGAAGGTGGCGAATCCTGCGAGTCGATTCTCGCCGGCGAAGAGTTCGCCGTTTACTCGTAAGAGTCGCCCGTGAGTTTCATTCTTTGAACGTGATGATACACTGGGCTCTATCAATATTCTTTGATGGGAGTCTGTGATGCGTCGATCGATTCTGGGTCTGTTTGCGGTTGCTTGTTTTGCTGTGTCCCCTGCTCTGCTGAGTGCGCAGGAGAAGTTTGTTCCGAACTATGATGAAGCGAAGGTGCCTGCGTATACGTTGCCTGAGGTGCTCGTGATGCAGGATGGGACGAAAGTCACGACATCAGGCGTCTGGGAAAAATCTCGTCGGCCTGAACTGGTTGAAATGTTTGCTCAAGAGATGTTCGGACCCGTGCCTGCGAACTCGGGGAAGTTGACCTGGAGTGTTCTTGAAGAGGATGAGAAGGCACTCGATGGGACGGCTCATCGGATGCAGATTGAGATCAAGCCGCATGGGGATGCGTCGGATAAGCGGTTTGAGTTACTGCTGTACGTTCCGAATCAGATGAAGGGACCAGTGCCGGTCTTTTTGAATTTCAATTTTCTGGGGAATCATACAGTTCACCCCGATCCCGCGATTCACCTGGCGACTTGGGCGTCACGCGATCCGAAGACGGGGGAAGCTGTTGTTTTGACGTCGGAAATTGCGAGAGGGGATCGAATTCGTCGGTTTCCGGTCGAGGTGATTTTGAAGCGAGGGTACGCGCTTGCGACAGTGCATTATCAGGCGGTTTATCCAGATGATGCCAAAGCAGTGAAGATTTCAGAGGGGGCGGAGCCGGGGGCGATTTCGCAGTGGGCTTGGGGGTATTCGCGTGTGACGGATGTCTTGTGTCAGCTGCCGAAGATTGATCGGGAGAAGATCGTTTTTCTCGGGCATTCTCGGTTGGGGAAGACGTCGCTGTGGGCGGGGGCAAATGATCCTCGGGCGGCGATCGTGATTTCGAATGATTCGGGGTGCGGGGGAGCTTCGCTGGCACGACGACAGTATGGTGAGACCGTTGGTCGAATCAATGATGCGTTTCCGCATTGGTTTTGTGGCAACTATAAGAAGTATGGCAAAGATGTGAATCAGCTGCCATTTGATGCTCATGAGCTGCTGTCGCTGGCTGCCCCTCGGCCGGTTTATGTGGCGAGTGCGACCGAGGACCAGTGGGCGGATCCGAAGGGTGAGTTTCTGGCGCTGTGGAATGCGAATCCTGTTTACCAACTGTATGGGCTGGAGGGGATTCGGGAGACGGAGCAGCCTGCAGCTGAGGTGCCGATTTCAGCGTATAATGGGTATCACCTGCGGGTGGGGAAGCATGATCTGCTGGAGTATGACTGGGTGCGGTATCTGGATTTTGCGGATGGGTATTTTAAGAAGTGAGGGGTGACGGTGTGTGGTCGGGGATTGGAAAGGTGGGGTGATGGAGAGTGGATGCGTACGGGTGCGTGTCTTGTGAGCTGTGCTCACCCAGCCGTGAACGGGTGGGCTTTCCGGGGGGAAGTCTGAAGTTGTTGTGAGGGGCGTATTCGGAGGGGTGTTGGTAGCAGTGGGCACAGGGGACAGGGGGTTTACACCCCCCGCTCGCCTTCGGAGGGGAATTATTTTGGGAGGCCTTGGCGGGTGGTGTTTTCGGTGATGGTGCGAGAGGTCATGAATTGCCAGAGGTAGTCGGGGCCGCCGGGTTTGGAGCCGATGCCGGACATGCGGAAGCCGCCGAAGGGTTGGCGGTCGACGATGGCGGACGTGATGGGGCGATTGAGGTAGAGGTTGCCGACGTCGAACTCGCGTCGGGCTTTTTGGAGGTTGGCGGGTGAGCGGCTGTAGACGCCGCCGGTGAGGGCGTAGCGGGTGTTGTTGGCGAGCTTGAGGGCTTCGTCGAAGTTCTTGGCCTTGAGGATGACGGCGACGGGCCCAAAGAGTTCGTCCTGGGCGAGAGAGTCGTCTGCGGGGATGTCGGTGAAGATGGTGGGGCTGACGTAGTGGCCTTTCTCTTTGAGATCGGTCACGTCGAGGGAAATGAGGACGGGATAGATTTCCCGGCCGCGGGTGATGGCTTCTTCGAGGCGGGTCATGGCACGGGCATCGATGACGGGGCCGATGTTGGTGCCGGGGTCATCGGAGGGGCCGACTTTCAAGCGGTCGATGGCGCCGCTGAGGCGTTTGGTGAAGGCGTCGTAAACGCCGTCGAGAACGATGATGCGGGAGCAGGCGGCGGACTTCTGGCCTGAGTAGCTGAAGACGGATTCGATCACGCCTGCGATGGCTTCGTCGAGATCGGCGTCGGTGTCGATGATGATCGAGTTCTTGCCGCCCATCTCGGCGATGACTTTCTTGACGGAGCGCTGGCGCCGGTTGGTGTCGGAGGCTTGCTTGACGATTTCGAGGCCGAGGTCTTGCGTTCCGGTGAATGCGATGAGGTCAACGTTGGGGCTGCCCACGAGTTCGGGGATGATTTCTTCGGCGCCGGGGACGAAGTTGATCACCCCTTCCGGCAGGCCGATTTCGTTGATGATTTCCATCAGCTTGGCTGCAATGATGAAGCCCTGCTCTGCTGGTTTCATGATGACGGTGTTGCCGGTGACGAGGGCGGCTGCGGCCATGCCGGTGAGGATGGCCAGCGGGAAATTCCAGGGGGCGATGACGACGGAAACGCCTTTGGGGCGGAACAGGAGTGAGTTGTCTTCGCCGGGGAAGTTGTGGGCGTATTCGCGGGCGATTTGTCGCATCTGGACGGCGTAATAGTGGCAGAAGTCGATGGCTTCGGCGACGTCGGCGTCGGCTTCTTTCCAGGTCTTGCCGATTTCGTAGACCATCCAGGCAGCGAGGTCGAAGCGGCGTTTTTCGAGTTGAGAGCCGATGAGGTCAAGATATTCGGCGCGGTAGTCGGGTTCCATTGTCGACCAGGTGACGAAGCTGCGTTTGGCGGCTTCGACGGCGTCGGTGACGTGATCGCTGTTGGCGAGGGAGACTCGGCCCAGAGTCAGATTTTTATCGAAGGGGCAGACGGTGGTCCATTGGTTGCGGGTTTCGTAGGACTTGCCATCGATGATGAGCGAGTAGTCACTGCCGAACTGATCGCGGACGTCGGAGAGGGCCTTCTTCATGCGGTCGCGGTTGGCTTCGAGGCTGAAGTCGGTGTGGGGGGTGTTGGTGAAAGTGAGTTTCTGGGGATCAGAGACGGTTGAGAGCATATCGGGATTCACCTGGCTGTTGATTCCGAAGGATGGTTTGGAAGACTCGATGTGACCAGGCGTGCTGGTGGAGGTTGAAGATTCTGTCGGGGCTGGTGCCTGGAAGAGGACTTCCGGAGGGATGTCAGCCTTGTTGGAATGCTTCAGGTACGAGTCGTTGGAGGTGTTTTCGAGCAGTCTGCGGACGAGGTAGGCGATGCCCGGGATGAGTTCGCCGTAGGGGGCGTCGATACGGACTCTATAGCCTTTCTCGACGAGGGCTTGTCCGAATTCATCGCCGACGCCGTAGAGGAGCTGGAGCTCGTAGGCGGATTGCGGGATGTCGTGCTGCTCGGCATAGGCGATGGCGTGGGTGAGGCTGCGGAGGTTGTGGCTGGCGAAGGCGGGTTTGAGCCAGTCGCGGTTGTCGAGGAGGAAGCGGGTGAGTGCTTCGTAATTGGTATCGGTCTGCCACTTCTGGGTGAAGACGGGGGATGGCCAGCCGCGTTGGGCGGCGAGGGTGGTTTCGTGATTCCAGTAGTCGCCTTTGACTAGACGAATGGAGATCGGCGTGCCCCGGTTTTTCGTCCAGGCGAGGAGGTCTTCGAGGTCATCACTTGAGGAGAGAAGATAGGCCTGGATGGTGATGCCGAAGTTGGGGGAGTCGCGGTACTCCTCTTCTTCGAGGAGTTGTTTGAAGATGGAGATCGTCAGCTGCTTGTGGCTGGTTTCTTCCATGTCGAAGTTGATGAAGGCATCAAGGGCGATGGCGCGGTCGAAGATCGGGCGGAGTTTGTCTTTGACCCGTTCGCTAGTCCCATTTGCATCGAGAGGCGAGAAGTTGGGATCGAGCGAGGAAAGCTTGAGGGAGATGTTGACGCGCGGGATGGAGCCGAGGTCGTCGGCGTCGATTTGAGGGGCTTCGGGGAAGCGTTCGAAATCGTGACACAGGTGGTTGAGGAGATCGATGCAGTGCGTCTGGTAGGTGTGGGCTTCGTCTTCGGTGAGGCTACAGGAGCTAAGCTGGTCGACGGTGATGGCGTAGCCTTTGTCGCGGAGGTTCTTGAGAGTCTGTTCGACTTCGAGAAGGGTGCTGCCGGCGATGAAGCGTCGGGCCATGCGGGAGGCGTTGGTGCGTACGTTGAATGCGAGGGCGCGGGAGAGGATGCTGTTGTTGTCGGTCAGTTCGAGGCCCAAGCGCGTGGCGTTGGGGAGATGGGCGCGAATGTCCTCGAAGAATTCGTTGAGGTGCTGGTTGATGGCGACGTGATCCCGGAGCGAGGGGAGGACGTCGAGGAAGCGGAAGAGTTGCACCTTGATGGATTCATCAGAGAGCGCCCATGTGAGGAGGCGTTCTTCGAGCCAGCGGCGTTCGAAGATGGAGGGTTTGCGGTGCTGAAGGGTTTTCCAGAGCGCGCTTCCGAGTTCATGAATGCGTTGTTCCCGCTCCTGTTGAGAAGGAACATCGATCACAGCCGACATGAGGAATCCAATCCGAGAGAGAAGAGTGCGCGACGGGTGGCCGTCGTGAATGAGTCAACCGACGATCTTATCGGGTGGAGGGGGATGGGAGAAGTTTGAGGGGGGATGTGGGAGAAGAATGTTGGGTTTGTGTGGCCTCGGTTGGTTGATGTGGAAGTCAGCTTGTTGTGTAAATGCAGACACTGGCATAGCCAGTGGCACCCGGGGTGGGGGCGTATGGTGCGGTTTGGAGCCATCGAAGCAGCCTGATTTACGCTGGTGTCGAATCAGGAATTAGAGCGAATGAGTGCCTATGCGCCACCCTCATCCGCCCTTCGGGCACCATTCCTGAGAAGACTACCGCGTCGTTCACTCTCGCCTTCTCGGCGAGAGCGAACTCCTTGCTTCCACCTCAAGGGAGAAGGGACGGAAATGGGGCTCCGTTGAAGGTATCAAGGAGGAATGTGGGCTTTACGAAATTCGCAGAGTTCCCTCATCCGTCGGCGAAGCGCCGCCACCTTCTCCCCGGGGGAGAAGGGACTTAATACCGCTCCCCGGGGGGAGAAGGGATGGAATTACGTCGTGTAGTCAGCGTTGAGGCGGACGTATTCCTGGGTGAGGTCGCAGGTCCAGATGGTGGCTTGGCCTGAGCCGAGGGAGAGTTTGAGGTCGATGACGACTTCGCCGGTTTTCATCGCGGTGGAGACTTTGGAGAGGTCTTCGTCGGTCGGGGCGCCTTCGGCGAAGATGGTCAGGTTGTTGATCGACAGGGAGATGATGTCGTTTTCGGTGAGGTTGTTACCAGTTCGGCCGCAGGCGGAGACGATGCGGCCCCAGTTGGGGTCGTTGCCGGTGATGGCTGTTTTGACGAGGGCGTCGTTGGCGATCGTCTTGCCGAGGAGGTTGGCGTGGGCGGAGTCGAGGGCGCCAGTGATGTTGATGGTGACGAAGTGCCCTGCCCCTTCGGCGTCGCGGATGATTTTCTGGGCGAGTTCGGAAGCGACGGCTTGCAGGGCGTCTTTCAGTTCGACGTGATCGGTGATGGAGACGCCGGACTGGCCATTTGCCAGGAGGATCATCGAATCGCTGGTACTGGTGTGGCCTTCGACGGTGATGCTGTTGAAGGAGTTGTTGGCGATTTCGGTCATGAGAGGTTGAACAGTCTCCTCGCTGACAACCGCGTCGGTCATGATGACGCAGAGCATGGTCGCCATATTGGGGGCGATCATAGCGGCGCCCTTGCAGACACCGGTGATCGTGACTGTCTTGCCGTTGATGGGGACTTCGCGTGTGACGACCTTGGGAACCGTGTCGGTCGTCATGATGGCTTGAGCGGTGTTGGCGAGGTGGTCAGGAGAGCCGCCGCGGTTGGACCAGAGTTCGGGGATGTTGGTCGTGATTTTAGAGAGTGGCAGGAAGCGGCCGATGACGCCTGTCGAGCAGACGAGGACATCCTCCGCAGAACAGCCGATTTGAGCGGCGAGGCTGGCGGTCATCTCTTTGGCGTCTTTGATCCCCTGCGTACCGGTGCAGGCATTGGCGTTGCCGGCGTTGATGATGACGGCGCGGGCGGTGGAGCGTGGGAGGCGTTCACGGCAGACTTTGACCGGGGCGCCGTTGACGGCGTTGGTGGTGAAGACGCCGGCTGCGACAGCGGGGACTTCGGAGTAGAACAAGGCGAGGTCGAGGCGTCCGACGTCGCCACGGATTCCGCAGGCGCGGGCGCTGGTCTGGAAGCCGAGGGGGAGGCGAAGTGAGTTTGAAGCGTTGGTCATTGGTTTGGTGGGGGATTCGGAATGGAGATGAGAAATGGGAAGGGATGAAGACAGGGGGTTTACACCCCCCGCTCGCCTTTGAGAAGAATTATGGCAATAAGCCGGTGGATTCTTCGTAGCCTTGCATGAGGTTGAAGTTTTGGACGGCGACGCCGGAGGCGCCTTTGATGAGGTTGTCAATGACGGCGAGGACGAGGACGTGTCCGCGGGTGAGGCGGACGGTCATGTCGCAGAAGTTGGTGTAGGCGACGTCTTTGGTGCCGGGGAGGTGTTCGACGACGCGGATGAAGGGCTTGCCCTGGTAGTAGTCGCGCATTGCCTGGAGTAGCTGTTCTTCGGTGGCTTCTTTGGCGGGGCGGGCGTACATGGTCGCGAGGATGCCGCGGTCCATGGGGACGAGGTGCGGGGTGAAGATGACGCTGACCTGTTTGCCGCAGGCGTCGGAGAGGACCTGTTCGATTTCCGGGGTGTGTCGGTGGTTGCCGATGCTGTAGGCGGAGATGCTTTCGTTGCACTCGGGATAGTGAATCGTCAGCTTCGGTTTGCGACCGGCACCGGAGACGCCGGACTTCGCGTCGATGATGATGTTCTCGGGTTCAATGAAGCCACCAGCCAGCAGCGGGGCTAAGCCGAGGATGGAGGTGCTGGTGTAGCAGCCGGGATTGGCGATGAGGTCATGGCCGGGGATCTTCTCGGCCCAGAGTTCGGGGAGGCCGTAGACGGTGGAACCGAGGCGAGTCGGGTCGGTGTGGACGTGGCCGTACCAGGTTTCGTAGACGCCGGGGTCTCGGAGTCGGTAGTCGGCACTGAGGTCAACGACTTTGACGCCGAGGGCCAGCAGTTTGGGAATGATCTCCATGCTGGCAGTATGGGGGAGAGCGCAGAAGGCGACCTGGGCACGCTCGGCGATTTGTTCGGGAGAGAGGTTCTCGCAGTTGAGATTGATGCGGCCGTACAGAGACGGGTGGACCGACTGGATCGGCGTGGCGTCATCCTGACGGCTGGTGACCGCGGTGATTTTCACGTGCGGGTGTCGCAGCAGGATTTTGATCAGCTCGACGGCGGTGTAGCCGGTGGCTCCGAGGATGGCGACTGTGGTCATTGCAGTATAGGGCTTAGGGATTGGGGCTTAGGGCTTAGCCGGACGGGGGAACGGGAGTCATGGGGCGTTGGTCGTGAGTCACGAGTCGTGAGTCATGAGGTGGAGAAGGTGTTTCGGGAGGCTTTTTCTCATGACACTCGACTCATGACTAAGAATGACGGCGCGATGGACGCTGATGTTCGCGCCTGGGTTACTTCTTCTTGGGTTTGTTGGCGAGGTATTTGGTCCACTCTTTGTATTGGGGGGACTTGATGAATTCGCTGTAGTCTTCGACGGCGGAGATGTCGTTCCAGTCCATTTCGAACTGGGAGTCGATCTTTTTGAGCCATTCGAGGGTCTTGGCGTGATCTTCCTGGTTGAGGGAGATGGTGATCATCAGCCAGTAGCCGTCGATGAGGCTGGAGTCCTGCTGGAGGGCGGCGAGGGTCATTTTTTCGGCGGTGGCGTATTCGTCTTTGGCTTCGTACATCTCGGCTTTTTTGATGTCGAGGAAGGGATCGCCTTTGATGGCCTGGCTGATCGCGTCCAGGCATTTGATGGTCTTGTCGTAATCGCCTTTGGAAGAGAAGTAGGTGACGCCGAGGAAGTTCAGGCAGTTATCGGCGGGATATTTTTTCTGGAAGTCGTCGTAGGTCTTGATGATCTCTTCATGGTCCATTTTGCCGAAGGCGGCGGTGAAACGCATGGTCAGAACGTGCTTGAGTTGTTGAGTCTGTTCTGGCATCTGGTAATAGACGAGGAGAGCCTTCTCGTATTGTTTGAGTTGGTTGAACTCGGCCATCTGCTGGAGTTTGGTGACGTTTTCGAGTTCTGCTTTTTCGGTGCCGGAGATTTCGGTGAGGAGTTTGGCTTCGTTCTGCTGGATGTAATACAGGAGGAGGCGTCGGGAAGTTTCGGATTGGAACTCGGCGTTGAGGTGGGTGAAGATATCGTAGGCGCGGACCTTGCCATCGGGAGATTTGGCGAGGAGGAATTCGTGGTAGTTGTAGCCTCCGTCTGGGCGAACCATGCGGAAGATCACGCGTTTGCTTTGTTTGCCTGTTGCGCTATCGAGGACTTTGAGGAAGTCGTACGAACCGCCATCACGGACGAGCTGTTGCATGAGTGAAAGAGGGTTGGACTGGATATAGCCTTGTT
The DNA here is from genome assembly GCF_052161635.1 of Lacunimicrobium album. Taxonomy (GTDB): domain Bacteria; phylum Planctomycetota; class Planctomycetia; order Planctomycetales; family Planctomycetaceae; genus SXPC01. Next base: position 2,826,252 of record NZ_CP197413.1, on the reverse strand, counting down.
TCCAGCCGGCCATCAGGTCTTTGATTTTGGTGTCTTTCTGGTCCATATCGCCGGCGACGCGCTGGGTCAGCCAGTCCATGTTGCAGAACTTCTGGAAGTCGACGTTGGGCTCGGCGTAGATATCCTGTTCGAGCGATGTTGCGAACTGTTCGTATTCGCGGTCCGTGATCGGTGCAGAATCAGGGACAGCGGGCTGGTATTCTTTTGGCGGAGCAGCCGCCTGGGCGAACGTCACGCCGCTGAGGTTCAGCGAGAGAGTCAGGGCGCAAAGGGTGAGTATGATGTGTTTGAATCGGAATTGTGCCAGTCCCTTGATAGCCATCGTCGCCCTCCTGAGTATGTCGATCTGATCCCGGACGGGCGTTTGCGGGGAGAGTGCCCTGGGACATAAAACTTCTCGGATTGTAGAGTTCGGTCGATCAGTCGAACAGACTCAAGTGACAAGTTTTCGAGCAGGAAAGGTGTTGCGACTGGCGGTTTCGGCATTTTTGCTTATTGGACTTACGCTGATTCCCGTCAAGACCGCTCAGAAAACAGGAGGAGACTGGAACGCAGAGCACGCGGAGGGGAGCAGAGGTCGCGGAGGTGGAAAAGGGTCAAAAGACTGAGGCGGGCGTTTCACGAAAGTTGAGGAGGGATCTCGATGACGAAAAGGGGATTTTCTCTGCGTCCTGTGTTTGGCAGTGATCCCTCTGATACCAATCACAACATAGCTCCGCGAGTTTTCTTCCCAACGTGCCATGCTTGCGGCTTTGAGCAAGCATGTTCTGAACGCTCCAACGTCAAACGAAACAGCATGCTCACCCAAAGCTGTGAGCATGGCACGACTTTTGTGGCCGCGCTGGTTTAATCGGGATTGGTATGAGTTCCAACTTTTTCCTTGCAACTGGCTGAAGTGGGGCAGGTTTGTTCAAAGCCAGCCGTACGGTTTGGTAGGCCGCGCAGTTAAAACTGGTATTGGTATTCCCCAGTTGAGAACGGTGCGGGACTTTTTCTGATTCAGAGTAGTCAAGCCATGACGTAAGGCCTTATAATGTGGCAGAAGGCACGGCTGGACAAATTGAGACGTGAACTGGGATGCCGGTTAATCACGAATCGTTTGACGAGCCGTTTCTTTTTTTGTCTTGAATGAACGGCAGGCGACCTTTATCCGTCTGTTGGCAGCCTGCCTCAGCATGGGGCACCCTTTGCAGCGGCTGGTGAGTGCGTTCCAGACGGCAGACGTTTTTGCAGTATGAAACTTTGAACTCTCCAACGGGAGACTTGCAGCTATGGATCGACAACCCATCTCGCGTGAAGGTTTTGACAAGCTCAAGGAAGAGTTGCGCATCCTCGAAGATGTGGAAATGCCTGAGTGCACGGCGAATATTGCGGATGCTCGCGCCGAGGGGGATCTGAAGGAAAACGCTGAGTATCACGGTCAGCGTGAACGTCAGGGAATGATCCAGGCGAAGATCAATCAGCTGAAATCGAAGCTGAACAGCTGCTATATCGTCGATAAATCGACGATGCCCAAGGGGGTTGTCACGTACGGATCGACGGTGACCGTCAAAGATCTGAAGTGGGACGACGAAGAGAAGTATGAGTTCGTCGGACCTGGTGATGAGGATTATGACTCTGAGCCGATGAAGATCCTGACGACGAGCCCACTAGCTCAGGCGCTGATGAGCAATAAAGTCGGAGACAAGGTGACTGTCGAGACGCCACGCGGCACCCGAGAACTTCAGATCACAGAAATCGTCGACTGAGACGCGTCCGCGTCGTGGTGGCGGCGTTTGGACGTCAAACGATGGGGTTGCCCACCTTGCGCGCCGCCAGGAGGCGTTTTTTATAAAAGCAGGTTGAGATCACTGTGCCCTGCTTGATACTGCCAATCACCACTTAAATCAGCGCGTCTTCTTCTCAACTTGCCATGCTTGCAGGTTTGGGCAAGCATGTTCTGAACGCGCCAACGTCAAACGGAGCAGCATGCTCACCCAAAGCTGTGAGCATGGCACGACTTTTGTGACCACGCTGGCTTAAATTGCGATTCGAATTAAGGCACGCTTGCTCGAAGCTGCAAGCATGGCACTTTGGGGAGACAGACAGCATGAATTGACGTGCGCTTTGTATCCCAAGGTTGTGGTGAGCGCAATAAAAAACCCGCTGTGAAATCAGCGGGTTTTTTATTGAATCAGCTTGATCTGGTGAAAGTCACCAGAGGCTTTGTTTAGAACTCGAATTCTTCTTCGACTTCGACTTCTTCTTCGAATTCGGCGGCTTCGGTCGATTCGGCGGCAACGCCTGGGCCGTGATCGTAGCAATCGGCGTTATGCCACAGTGGGATGCCAGCAGCGTATCGTGCTGACAACATCAGGACTTTCTCTTCGGATCCGGGTTTGGCTGCTGTTGGCAACATCGGGTCGATTCCTCGTGAGAGATAGGCTTCAAGATCATAATCATCGACGTACTCATCAATTTCTTCCACTTCGAAAGCAGAAGACTCCACGAGTTCGTCATCTAATTCATGTACAGAAGACATGTTCCAAGTCTCCATTCAAACAAATAAAAAACGTGACCATTGTAAATGGGAAAGGCGAAAGGGTCTGGTTTAGCATCCACCCGGAATCACACGACCGCTGATCAGTTCAGCCTCAACGTCGCAGATCGTAATGAACTCTCATGAATTCGGGTTTCAAAGCAAAAAACACAAACAACTGCCACAATGAATTACTTACCAAAACGACTCGTACAGGTGTCTGACCAAACGTTAGACACGACATGTCCGGCTCATGAACTCAACGAAGAGATTCTTGAGTAGGTACTATTAAAAGTCAACAAAATTATTTTGTTTTTTGGGAAAAGACGTGGAAGGTATCTTGAGGTGGGATTTGGGGCAAGATCAGTGGTGAAGAGGTGTGTTTGGATTAACCACTGCCTTGAGGGCATGTATCGGACAAATCGAAGTAAGAACTTTGACTTTTTGCTCGTTTTTCAAGCGGTATTTTCCACACATCAGGATTTGTTCAGCCCGTACTTTTTGAGCTTGCGGTCGAGTGTCGAACGTTCAATTCCCAGGATCTGAGCGGCTCGTGATTTGTTCCAGCCCTGATTATCGAGGACGGTGAGGATGTGCTGTTGTTCGATGGCTTCCAGGGAGAGGCCTGCGGAATCGCCCGACACGATTGCGGGGCGTGGTGCGGCGGACGAGAAGTCCTCTTCGAGCTGGGAGAATTTGAGGTCTTCGCCGCGGAGTTTGTCGCTTCTGCTGAGCAGGAAGGCACGTTCGACGGTGTGTTTGAGTTCGCGGATGTTTCCTGGCCAGGTGTATTCGAGGAGCATTTGAACGGCGTCGGGCTCGAAGTGTTTGGCGATGCGTCCATTCTTCTCGGCGATGCGTTCGACGAAGTGGTCAGCGAGGATGAGGATGTCATCGCGGCGTTCGTAAAGAGACGGGACGACGAGTTCGACGACATGGAGGCGGAAGTAAAGGTCTTTGCGGAAATGGCCTTCGCGGACGGCGGATTCGAGGTCTCGGTTGGTTGCGGCGACGAGGCGGACATCGGCTTTGATGGGGGCGTTGCCGCCGACGCGTTCGAAGGCATGGCCTTCGAGAACGCGGAGGAATTTGGCCTGGATTGAGAGGCTCATCTCGCCGACTTCGTCGAGGAAGAGGGTGCCTTGATCGGCGGCTTCAAACTTGCCGATTTTTCGTCCTGTGGCGCCGGTGAAGGAGCCTTTTTCGTGACCGAAGAGTTCGCTTTCGAGGAGGGATTCCGAGAGAGCGGCGCAGTTGAGGCAGACGAAGGCGTTGGCTTTGCGGTGGCTGTTGTAATGGATGGCGCGGGCGACGAGTTCCTTGCCTGCCCCGCTTTCGCCGCGGACGAGGACGATGGCGTCGGTTTCCGCGATCTGCTGGATATCGCGTTTCAGGCGTTCAATTTCGGGGCTACAGCCGATGATTTCGGATTCGAGTTCGAGTTGTGCCTTGAGATGACGGTTCTCGTTGACGACGGCCTGGAGGCCTTTTTCGAGGACTTCCCTGTCGCGCATCGTGAGGAGGATCTGGGCGAACTGGTCGGTCAGCGCGAGGGTGTATTCGAGGTCTTCGGTTGTGAGCTGGTTATCGAGGTTGGTTGTGTACAGGTGGATGAGGCCGAAGACCTGTTCGCCGCGACGAATGGGGGTGCAGATGACGCTTTTGGCCTGGATTTGGCCCAGACTGTCGCGGGTGGCGAGGCGTGAGTCGGTGGCGATGTCGCGGGCGAGGATGGCTTCTCCGGTATCGAAGACGATTTCCGACAGGGAGGCTGAGACCCGCTGGTAGGGCATCTCCTCTTTGCTTTCGTATGCGACAACGGCGAGGCGTTGGCTGCGAAGGGGGCCATCGAGGATCGGTTCGCGTCCGCCGGGGCGTTTTTCAGGGAAGAGGAGGACGGCTCCGATGTCGACGCCGAGGAAGGTCATCAGGTGATTGAGCACCATGCGCGAGAGTTCCTGGGTCGTCGATACGGTGCTCATCTTGAGGGCGAGCTTGTAGAGACGGGAGAACTCTTCGCCGAATTTTTGCCGGGATTCATTGCTGGCGAAGGCATCGGGATCGTGATAGCGGGTTTTGGAGCGTCTGGAGACGATCTCGTGGGCCTGTTTGGCGCTGTCATCGCCTGTTTTGATTTCGGTCGTGCGATCTGCGCCCGAACTGGGAGGACGCTGCTGGAAGTTGGCGACTGAGAGTTCGAAGGTGAGCTGATAGGAGCCGATGCGGATTTCTTCGCCGCCACTCAGGGAGAAGTCGCGATCAATGGGGCTGCCGTTGACGAGAGTTCCGTTACGGCTTTTGAGGTCGCGGATGAACCAGCCGGTGTCGATGTGGAAGATTTCCGCGTGGTTGCGACTGCACATGTCATCCAGGATGAGGATGCGGTTGCTGGAACCGCGTCCGATGGTCGCGACCTGGGCGGGGTTGAGCTTATACATCTTGCCCCAGGACTGACCGTCACTGACGAGCAGAAAGGCTTCGTCATCAGATGGCTTGCTGGGATTCGATGTCGTCGGGCTAATTGATTCTGTCGATGTCATCAGTGGTCTTCGAATCTGCGAGTTCCATCATGAGTCGCAACCTGGCCCGTGGTCACGATACGCAGAAGGTGAATGAAATGAGTAGTTGATTCACTCAACATTCACCGGTATCCTGCGAATTGTTAAGGATATCCTATCCGATCGGACACCTTCAAGACACTGACGAGGTTGATGAAGTCTCAGGACGTGACGCAATCCGAAACTTGTCTGCGAGATTGAGTTTGAGTCAAACACATCCTCCCTCCCCTGCCCTGCCTAGACATCCCGTTGCAAAGGACGCTCGATATGCTCTCACGACAGGCGATTTTAACGCTTTTCTTATTTAGTGGCTTTTGTTCGGGATTTGCGAGCGAGGCGACGGCGCAGGTCAACTGGGAGCGATTTCGTGGACCGAATGGCCAGGGAATCAGTGCGGATTACCAGTTCAAACCTGAATGGACTTCTCAGCAGTTTCGGTGGAAGACGTCGCTGTCGGGGGCTGGGGTGTCCTCTCCGGTGATCTATGGAGGCGTAGTTTATACGACGTCTGCGAAAGCAGACGGGACGCGGGTTCTGGAAGCGCATCGACTTGCGGATGGGAACGCGTTGTGGTCGTACGAACGAAAATTAGGTCAGATCGCGCTGCACGCCAAGAATCACTCTGCGTCTAGCACGCCGACCGCTGATGGGGAGCGGGTCTATGCCCAGTTCTATGATCAGAATCATCTGATCGTCGTGGCGTGTGATCTCAAAGGGAATCTCGTTTGGGAGCGAGATTTCGGGGCGATTGAGATTCAGCATGGTCCGGGAGCTTCGATGATCGTGTACGAGGATCTGCTCATCGTGCCGATGGAGATGGACACTCCGAGCTTGATGTTCGGATTGGACAAGAAGACCGGGAAAACGGTGTGGCAAGTGGCTAGAGAGTCTGACCGGGCGACGTATGCGACGCCTTGCGTGTTGAAGAATGGGGATCGGGACGAACTCGTCTGTCCTGCTAATGCGATCGGAATTTCCGGGCTGGATCCGAAGACGGGGAAGATGCTGTGGTCGACTTCGAGCGGGTTGTCAGAGCGAATCGTTGCGTCGCCGGTGTTGACGGGCAGCATGATTCTGACGCAATGCGGTTCGGGCGGAAATGGAAAGACTCTGTTGGGCATCGGGCATCAGCCGGGGATGAAGGTGGGGGCGGTGAAGCCTGTGATGACGCTGAATAAGAATCTGCCGTATGTGGTTACCCCGGTGGCTTATGATGGGATATTGTATTTGTGGTGCGATCGTGGGGTAGTGCGCGGGCTCGACCTGACGAATGGGGAGGAATTGTGGACGGGGCGGGTTTCGGGGAACTTCAGTGCTTCACCGGTGGTTGTCGGTGATAAGTTGTATGGGGTCAGTGAAGATGGGCAGTTGGTTTGCCTGGCGCTGGGACGAGAATTTCAGGTGCTCGGGAGAACGGAACTGGGTGAGGGATCGTGTGCGACGCCTGCGATTGCGTCGGGCAAGATGGTGATCCGGACAGAATCGCATTTGATTGCGGTGGATGCGGAATAAGTGGAACCGAATTTGCCGCTTAGAACGGTTGTCGCGCTCAACATTCGGGAAACCTGAGATTTACCGAGTGTATTTACTCTCTATGGTCTCAGAATGATACGAGCAATGTATTGTTTTGCGGCGTTCCGACTAATCGGTAAATTCTGTCTGCATTGATGAAGGGGTGACGAAATGCCTGCATGGCCTGGTGGACTTTGTCCAGACTGTGGTGTCGATATGCCGCCGAACCTGATTCACTGTCGTGAATGTCGGGCCTTGTTGAATTCGGATCTGGCGCCTGCTTATGCGGAGGTTCCGGAGTTCATTCCGTTAAGAGAGTTGGCACCGGGGGAAGAATTGCCCGAGGAACCGGTCGTGGAAGCGATCGAAGTCGCGACGATCGGGTATCTGGTGGGATGTCCTTCGTGTCAACAGGCGCTCAAAATCAGCCAGCGATATCTGGGACAGGCGGTTCAGTGTAATTTCTGTGATATGGGTTTCGAGTTTGAAGTTCAGTCCGGGAAGCTGCCCTGGCTGGGGGTCTACACGGACTGTCCACACTGTGCCCAAAGATTGCGAATCGGGACCGGGTATTTGAATATTGAGGTCTGCTGCAATTTCTGTCAGGGGCCGTTGGTTGTGCGGGACGAGAGTTCTGTGCAGGCGGGCTCGACGAGCTGAGTCATTGATGCGATCAAACTGATGTATGGTAGAAGGCGGCTCCTTTGCGGGCCGTTTTTTTATGTCTGGTCACAAGTGGATGGCGAGTCTGGATACTTCTGCTGCGGGGACATTTCGTGTGAGATCGCTATGATGGTCGGTTGCTGGCTGTTGAGTGATAGCGGTCAGTGTCATCGAAATTGCTTGAGTTGATCGCGGATTCATGGGACGGCCTTATTGTGTGACGTTTTGTGTGGAGCCCTATTTGTCCGGGGGGCGTGTCGACTCGTTTTTGTCGAAGCATTTGAGGAATTACACGGACTGGCGGATCGCGCGGATGGTGAGTGCGGGGGCGGCGCGGATTCGGGGGGAGCAGATTCCTCTGACGCGTCGGGTCTTTACGGGGGAAGAAGTCACGATTGATTTGATTGAGCCGCCGGATAAGTTGCTGGAGCCGGAAGCGTTTCCGTTACGAATCGTTTTTGAGGATGCGTGGCTGCTGGTGATTGATAAGCAGCCAGGGGTAATTGCGCATCCGACGGGGGCGATGCAGAATGGGACGCTGTGCAACTTCGTGCAGAACTACCTGGATGAGACGGGGCCGATCAAAGGGTTGATACGGCCGGGGATTGTGCATCGGCTGGATCGGCAGACGAGCGGGTTGATTGTGCTCGCCAAGGAGCATCTTGCGCATCGGGAGCTCTCGGTCGCGTTTCAGGCGCATCGGATTTCGAAGACGTACCTGGCGATTGTCGAGGGGGTCATGAAGAGCGATGAGGGGAGTATTGATTTGCCGATTGGCAGGGATAACTGGAAGGGGCATGTGTTGATGTCGACGAGGGCGAATACTGTCGACCGCAAGCCAGCCAAGACACGTTACCAGGTGATCGAACGATATCCGAAACATACGCTGGTGGCGGCGACGCCGATGACGGGGCGGAACCATCAGATCCGGGTGCATCTGTCGTCGATTGGGCATCCTCTGGTGGCGGATGCGTTTTATGATGCGTTTGGAAAGTTCAAGTCACTGGACTGGCCGGGGGATCCGCTGCTTAAGGAGTTCGAGACGTTCTTCCCGCATGATCGACATGCACTGCATGCGGCGAAGCTGGCGTTTGGGCATCCGATTACGGGGACGTGGATGGAGTTTGAAGCGGGGCTGCCGGGGGATCTTTTGGCGGTGCGGGAGTTGTTGAAAAGAGGGAATTAGGAATTGGAAATTAGAAATTGGTATGAATCGGGAAAAAGAACGGGTGGTCGTGCTTTTGGTGGGGGTGGGGGCGTATAATTGGGTGACAACACTTTGATTGACACCAGCGGCGGAGGAAGCGCAATGACTCAAGCCACGGCGATAGATAGTGGATTTGGAGACGGTTCAACAATATCCCAGGCGAATACCGGAACCCAGGCGACTACCGGGTGGGCAAGCCAGTTGGCGAAAGAGCCGCTGGTGATTCTGGGGGGAGTCCGGACTCCGTTTGTGAAGTCGTACTCGACGCTGAGCGGAGTGACGGCCAGTCAGTTGGGGGTCCATGCGGTGACTGCCCTGCTCTCTCAACTCAAGATTGAGAAGACGGCTGTGGATGAAGTCATCTTCGGGAATGTCTCGGGGCCGGCGGACTCGGCGAATATTGCACGGGTGATTTCGCTGCTTGCGGGGGTGCCGTTTGATCGGATTGCTCATACGGTGAATCGGAATTGTTCGTCGGGGATGGAGTCTTTGGTCGGTGCATCGCAGGCGATGCGGGATCGCGGGAGCAAGCTGATTGTGGCGGGTGGTACGGAGTCGATGTCGAACATTCCGCTGTTGTGGAATCGATCTGCGACGCGCTGGTTTCTTGAGATGGGGAAGATGAAGTCTTTCCTCGACCGGGCCAATCATTACTTGAAGTTTCGACCCTCGTTTCTCGATCCTGTCGTTGCGATCAAGCTGGGGTTAACGGACCCGAGTTGCGGATTGAATATGGGAGAGACGGCAGAGCTAGTCGCGCAGGACTTTCATATCGGGCGTGAAGAACAGGATGCGTTTGCGCTGCAGAGCCATGAGCGGACGCTGGCAGCTCAGGCGCGTGGATTCTTTGCGGGCGAGATTGCCCCTGTCCCGGCGGAGATGAATCACGGGAAAGCGGTGAGTGAGGATGTCGGGCCTCGCAAGGGGCAGTCATTGGCATCCTTAGCGAAGCTGAAGCCGTACTTCCGTCCGCAGGATGGGACAGTGACGGTGGGGAACAGCTGTCCGATTACGGATGGAGCCGTTGCGATGGCGGTGACGTCGACGGCTCATGCGAAGGCGTATGGGGTGGAGCCGCTGGGGTATATCAAGGGATATGCGATCGCGGGTTGTGATCCCTCGCGCATGGGGTTGGGGCCGGTGTATGCGATTGAGAAGCTGTTGCGTCAGACGGGGATGAAACTGGATGATTTTGAGTTGTTCGAGATCAATGAAGCGTTTGCGGCGCAGGTCCTGGGGTGTCTGGCGGCGATGAGCTCGGCGGAGTTTTGTAAGAGCGCCTTTGGGCGGTCGCAGCCGATTGGGGTGATTCCGCAGGAGAAGTTGAACGTCAATGGAGGAGCGATCGCGCTGGGGCATCCCGTGGGTGCGACCGGGGGAAGGATTGTGTTGACGTTGTTGCGGGCGCTGAAGGAGCAAGGGAAGAAGCGGGGGATTGCGAGTTTGTGTGTGGGTGGGGGGCAAGGGTATGCGGTTTGGGTGGAGGTGGCGTGAGCTTCGGAGGGGTTGGAACGCAGAGAGCGCGGAGGGGAGCAGAGGTCGCGGAGAGAAAAAGATGAAGAACTAAGAATGAATGCCTGATGCTGGTGGGGTGAATGGGTGCGAATGAGTGCCTATGCCCCACCCTCATCCGCCCTTCGGGCACCTTCTCCCCTCAAGGGAGAAGGGACTATATGAGGCTCCTCTTTGTGGGAGTCGAGAAGAAAATAAATTACTAACTGAGAGGGACTACTATGAGTGGGCAGGGATATCGGCATTTGGGGGTGGAGCGTCGGGATGGCGGGGTGATGATGGTGGCGATTGATGTGCAGGGGCAGTCGCAGAATGTGTTTAGTCAGGATGTGATGGCGGAGTTGTCGGGGCTGGTGAGTGCGCTGGCGAGTGATGCGGCGACGAAGGCGGTGGTGTTTCGGTCGAAGAAGGCGGGGAGCTTTTTTGCAGGGGCGAATGTCAAGGAGTTTGGGGGGATCAAGAATGCAGCTGCGGCGGAAGAGGCGTCGCGGGCTGGGCAGGAGTTGTTTGCGCGGGTGGAGGGGTTGAAGCAGACGACGATTGCGGCGATTCAGGGGGTCTGTCTGGGAGGCGGGCTGGAGTTTGTGTTGTCTTGTGATTACCGGTTCGCGTCGGAAGATAGCGCGACACGGTTGGGACTGCCCGAGGTGGAGTTGGGGATTCTGCCGGCGTGGGGTGGGACGCAGAGGCTGCCTCGGCTGGTGGGGTTGATTCCTGCTTTTGGGATTATGTTGCAGGGGAAGAAGCTGTCGGCGAAGGAAGCGGTGAAGGTCGGGCTCGTCGATGGGGCGGCTTCGCCGGAGCAGTTTGATGGGAAGCTGGATGAGTTTGTGAGGAAGGTGGCTGCGGGGGAGAATCCTCGTCAGGTTTCGCGGACTTGGATGCAATGGTTTTTGAATCAGACCGGGGTTGGTCGTGGGCTGGTGTTTTCGCAGACGCAGAAGAAGGTTTCCAAACAGGCGAAGGACTACCCTGCTGTTTTGAAAGTGCTGGAGTCGGTGAGGACGGGATACACGCAGGGACGCGAGGCGGGATTCGCGTTTGAGCGTCGGGCGCTCGGGGAGTTGATGTTCTCGACGACGTGTCGATCGCTGTTGGGATTGTTTTATCAGCGTGAGCGGGCTCGGAGCGGCGTTGACTGGGTATCGCCTTCGAACAATGGGCCGACAGTGAAGCAGATTGCGGTCATTGGTGGTGGGATCATGGGGGCGGGGATTGCGCAGCTGGCGGCGACGCGTGGGTATGGAGTCGTGATTAAGGAAGCGAATGAAGAGTTTGCGATGAAAGCCCGAGCGGGGATTGAGTCGACGTTGAATGAGCTGGTGGAAAAGAGGCGGATGTCGAATGAAGACAAGGCGTCTCTTCTCAAGGCCTTGAAGGTGACGACGGAGTGGAGTGATGTTGCCAATGCGGATCTGGCGATTGAAGCGGTGCCGGAGAAGATGGCGCTGAAGAATCAGATCTTTGGTGAGCTGTCGACGAGACTGGGGCCGAATGCGATTTTTGCGACGAACACCTCTGCCCTGTCGGTCGATGAGATGGCGTCTGCGGTAAGTGATCTGACGCGGATGGGGGGGATGCATTTCTTTAATCCTGTGCATCGGATGCCGTTGGTGGAGATTGTCAAAGGAGAAAAGACATCGCCGGAGACATTGGCGGGGTTAGTCGCAGTCACGAAGCGGTTGGGGAAGGTGCCGGTGGTCGTGAAGAACAGTCCGGGCTTTCTGGTGAACCGGGTGTTGATGCCTTATCTCGATGAAGGTGTGCGGCTGTTGTGTGAAGGGAATGTCTCGTCGGAGATTGATCGGGAGCTGCGGAAGTTTGGGATGCCGATGGGGCCGATCGAGTTGCTGGATCAGATCGGGCTGGATGTCGGGCTGCATGTGGCGAAGACGATGGAGCCGTATTTTGGTGGGGAGTCACCGACGGTGGGTGTGTTGTCGAAGCTGGTCGAGCTTGGGCGACTGGGGAAGAAGACAGGGCGAGGGTTTTATGGGCATGACAAAGGAGAGCATCCCGTGCCGATTGATCTGACGGATGTGCTGTCGGATTTTGAGCCGCCACATAGTCACGATCATGACCATGATCACGACCACGATCATGGGAAGACGGCGCTGGCGGGGCCGGAGCATGCGCATGATGATCCGTCGAAGCTGGAGACGGTGCTATCAAAACGCTGCGTGCTCGCCTTGATCAACGAGACAGCGAAGTGCCTGGATGAGCAGGTGGTCGAGAAGGCTTGGATGGCGGATCTGGCGATGGTGCTGGGGACGGGGTATGCGCCGTTTCGAGGGGGGCCGTTGAAGACGGCGGATGCGTTTGGGTTGGCGCGGATTCACGGGTGGCTGAAGGAGCTGGAGAATAGCGTGGGAGCGCGGTTCAAGCCGGCGGAGGGGATTGTGAAGTTGGCGACTGGGGGAGGGAAGTTTTATGAGGGAGCGGAGTTTGGGTTTGAGGATGGTAATTGGTAATTAGTAATTGGTAATTGGCCGGGCGGCTTCGCTGGAGTGGGGGCTGTGTCGTACTCTGAGCGTTTTGTTTTTTGAATGCACAAGGGACAGGGGGTTTACACCCCCCGCTCGCCTTTTAGCGGGGGATGTGGAGTTTGGTTTCGAAGAGGTGGGGGCGGGGGGAGTGGGTGTGGAGTTCCATGCAGAGCTGGTTGATGAGCTGGGGCATGGAGAGGGTTTGATCTGTGAAGCTGCTCGTCAGGTGTGACAGGGCATACGTGGATGGGTTGGTGGTTTGCTGGCGCGGGTCGGACCAGAGCATGCCTCGGTCGTCGGCCATGACGTCGGCGGCGTTGAGGTTGCAGGAGGTCCAGTCGATGTGGCGGTCCCCTTCGACCAGGAAACGAGAGACGGGGATCTCGCGTCGGTCGTTGGTGATGACGAGGTAGGGGTAAGCTGAGTCGTCTTCGCGGTACTGAATCGAACGGATCTGATCGGCAGCGACGATCTGCAGGTCCGACGCCAGTTCACACAGCCAGCACAGACGCGAGACGCTGCTGGAATCGCGGGTCAAGACGGTCGGGAGTGTGGTCAGGTCGGATTGGAAGAGGTCGTCGAGTGTGATCAGGGCGGAACGGAGTTTGCTTTGGCGAATCGCGTTGTTCGAGAGCATCTGCAGGAGCAGAGGCCAGCTGGACGAAGGCTGAGACGATGAGGCCTGGGCGAGGAGGAATCGCTCGGCGGTCAGGGTCGGCTGAGTGCGGTCGTCCAGTTGAATATGGCGATGATCGCGAAAACGATAGTTCGACTTGTAGACGGGCACGCGCATCATTTCGAGCCAGTCGAGGGTCCCGCGGAGTTCACGCAGGGCCGTGCGACGGAGCTGCTGCTGGAATCGCTGCCAGCGCTGGAGGGGCATGGCCAGTGACATGCTTTCTTCGTCGTCACTGAAGGTGACTTCGTTGACGAGCGAGCGGGCATGGGCGACGAGGTCGTAGCCATCCAGGGAGGGGTGTTCGGAGTCTGCGGGGCAGCCGGTGACGAGAGCGACGCGGAGACCTTTGAGCGCGGCTTCGGCGGTCGCCTGCCAGGCGGCGAGGGTGTTTCCGAGGATGATGAGTTCGTATTCCATGACGTCACCTGTCGCGAGCTTTGTGTGAAGATGAAACGATCGGGGAAGATCGTCTGGTCACGAGAGATATCGAACGCTGCGAGAGTTTGTCTGAAACGAAAGGATTGCTGATTGGATAAGAGGTGCGGGAGGCGGGGGGCTGTGAGGGCTGTAGTGGTTGGGTGGGCGGGAAAGTTGACGTGGAGGTCGCAGATTCACGTCGATCCGGGGAGAACACTGGCATAGCCAGTGGCACCCGAGGGGGGGAAGTGAGAAGGTAGCGGTTGAGACGGTTCGAGGGGTTGGGGTATCAGAGTGGTGATTGCCTGTTGAGTAAGTCGGGTAAGACGGGTGAAAAGATGGACTTACGGGAAATTCTTGGACGAAACTGGAATTGCGTGATCCAATGGGGGAGCGGTGCGTTTTGTGGGGTGGGTGGGGCTTTGCGTCACCTCACCAAGAGAAACGTGCCTTGTGTGTTTTGAGTGAATGGGTACGAACGAGTGCCTATACCCCACCCTCATCCGCCCTTCGGGCACCTTCTCCCCTCAAGGGAGAAGGGACGTTGCGCGGGAGCTTAGTTAACTTCGCAGAGTTCCCTCATCCGACCTCGAAGACTCGGCCACCTTCTCCCCGGGGGAGAAGGGGCACAAAATAAGACAAGTATTGCGGGATAAGGAATCGTTCGATGGCTAAGGGACAGTTTGCGAAATTTGGTTCGGGTGGGTCGCGGTTTTCGTTGGGGGTGTTCGTTGCGCTGGCGGTGTTTGTGGTGCTGGCGACGACGGTGTTTTATGCCAACTTCATCGTGAATGTTCCGCGGGGGCATATTGCGATTCTGATCCGACGGACGGGGCTGGATCTGAGCAATAGCGATGAGATTGCTCCGACGGATCAGCATAAAGGGATTCAGAAGAAGTATCTGACCGAGGGCTGGCAGATGATGGTCCCGTATTACTGGGACTGGGAGATCATCCCGATGCAGGAAGTCCCGCAGGGGAAGATCGGCGTACTGATTTCCAAGACGGGGGATGACCTGTCTTATAGTGAGTACCTGGCGAAGGTCGATCCGACGAAAGAAGCAATCGATGAGCGGGTTCTCAGTAAGGGGGTTGTGCCGGGTTATCTGCTGCCGGGGCGTTATGCGATCAATCCGTATTTGTTTGAACTCGAGCTGTATGATCCGATTGTGATTGAAGCGGGTTACAAAGGGATTGTGACGGACTTGAATGGACCGATGCCGACGACGCCGAATTCGTTACTGTCGGATCCGGGGTTCCGTGGGGTGCAGAAGAATGTGCTGGATGCCCAGACGTATTACTTCAATCCGTATGAGACTCGTGTTGAGCTGCTGAATACACGCGATATCACGTTGAGCATGGAAGCCAACAAAGACATGGGGTTTCCTTCGAAGGATGGATTCTGGATTCGCGTGGAAGGGAACGTACGATTTCACGTGCAGTCGGATCGAGTCGCGGAAGTCTATGTGATGTTCAACGATCATCAGAACGGGGATTCGATTGAGGAAGAAATTGCCAATAAGGTGATTCTGCCGCTTGCGAGAAGTTTCTGTCGTGTGGAAGGTTCGAAGTTTCTGGGACGTGATCTGGTCGGAGGGAGTGACACGGCGGATCGTTCGGTCTTCCAGGAGCAGTTCTTTCAGACATTGAAAGAACGTTGCATGCCGCTGGGGATCACCATCATGGAGGTCTCGATCAAGAATCTGTATCCGCCGCAGCCGATTGCCGAGCAGATTCGTCAGCGTCAGATGGCTGTACAGATTCAAGAGACTTTCAAGCAGGAAATTACGACTCAGGAGGCTGAGAAGAAGAAAAAGGCGCAGGACGAAAAAGGTAACCAGGAAGACGAACTGGGCAAGACCTATCAGGACATTGCCAAGATCATGGCCGAGGCGAATCAGAAGCGAGAAGTTGCGTTGACGAAGGTGAATGAGCGTCAGGCGGTCGCTGAGTTCAAGCTGGCTGCTGCGAAAGACGAGGCGGAAGCGATTCGATCTCGCGGGAAAGCGGAAGCGGATGTGATTCGATTCCAGAATGAAGCAGATGCTTCGGGATGGAAGAATGCCGTCATTGCCTTTGGCGGGAATGGGGACGAGTTCTCGCGTTACGTTCTGTATCAGAAGATGGCGTCGAGTTATCGCAAGATTATGGCGAATACGGCGGACAGTCCGATCATGAAGATTTTCGAGACGTTTGAGCCGACGGAGACGCAGCCGGCGAAAACGGTGCCGGTGACGGATGTGGGGAATTGAGAGTGGGTGTTGCGTGAGACCGGAGAGGTTGGAACGCAGAGGCCGCAGAGTTGAGCAGAGGTCGCGGAGAAGAAAAGTTGACGAACTAAGAATGAGTGCCTGATGGTGGTTGGGTGAATGGGAGCGGGTGAGTGCCTATGCCCCACCCTCATCCGTCAGCGAAGCGCTGACACCTTCTCCCCTCAAGGGAGAAGGGACAAAGACGAATACTCCCCCCGGCGACTCGCCGGGGGCTAAATAGATAAAGAAAAGATATGAACGAGAACTTTACGAAGACGAATTCGATGGCGGCTCGGGCTTTGTGGCCTTCGGTCATGGCTGTTGTGCTGTTGATTGTGATGGCGTGGATTTTTGTGAGTTGGACGATCAATCTGGTTTACGTCCCAGCGGGCAAGAGTCTGCTGTTGACGTATAAGGGTGCTCCCCTGCCCTTTTTGCCGGGGTACTTTTTGAGTAACTCGGAGCCTGGCGAATTCGCCAAGGTCGATGAGAGCGGGAATCCTGAGCAGAAGGGTGTGATCGAGAATATGAAGGGGCCCGGGCGTCACTTCTACTCGCCGATCTGGTGGGATCGGGAGATTGTGGATGATGTGGTTGTTAAGCCTCGTGAAGTCGGGATTGTGACTTCGAAGATTGGTAAGTCTGCTCCAGCGGGAGTCATTCTTGTTGAAGGTGATCTTGGCAAGACGGAGTTCAAGGGAACGCTGCGTAAGACGCTGGGGCCAGGAATCTATCGGATCAATCCGTACGGGTATGATGTGAAAGTGATCTCAACGGAAACCGTGCAGAGTGGTGGACAGACCAAGCATGCTGGTTGGGTCGAGATTGCTCCCGGGTTCGTTGGTGTCGTTACCAATCAGGTGACCGATACGAGTCGCGGGATGAAAACTGGTCTGCAGAATGAGACCATTCCTCCAGGGAACTACCCGATCAATCCTCGAGAGCAGCAGATTGATATCGTCAACATTGGGTTTCGTGAGTTGACTCTGGCCGCCAATTTCAAGGCGGATAACGAAGGCCGATTCATGTTCGATGAAGCTGGCGAGCCAATTATTCTCAATGACGGAAGCGGGATCACGTTCCCGGACCGTTTCGGATTTCCTGTGCACATGGACTTTACGACCGTCTGGGGAATTACTCCCCAGCAGGCGGCTGAAGTGATTGGTGAGTACGGGAACGTCGACTCGGTGCAGACGAAGGTCATCATGCCGAAGGTTGCCAGTATCTGTCGGAACATGGGATCGAAGTTGAGTTCAGCAGAGTTCCTCGTCGGTGATACGCGTCAAGATTTCCAGCAGGATGTGTCGGATCAGTTTCAAAAGGAACTGAAAGAAATCGACATCACGTTGCTGATGGGCCTGGTGCGTAATATTCATATCGAGCAGAGTATTCGCGAGCCGATTCAGAAGGCGTTTATCAGTGAAGAGAAGAACTTGACTCGTCAACAGGAAGAGAAGACATCAGCAACTGAGACGTTGCTGCGTCGTGCGACTGCGGAAGTCATGACTGAGGTTAAGACAGTTGCTGCGGACACGGAGCGGATGGTGCGGACGAAGATGGCGGAGGCTGAGAAGGAGTCACAGGAAATCGCTGCCAAGACGCTGCAGGAAGTTGCTGCGATTGATAAGGAAGTCGCGAAGCTGGAGTCGGAATCGCTGGTTGTCCTCGGGGAAGCGAGTGCGGAGTCCAGGAAGCTGATGGAGCAGGCGAAAGCTGAGAAGTTCAAACTGGCAGTCGAGGCGTTTGGAAGTCCGCAGGCGTATAACAAATGGGTGTTTGCGAACGGACTGCCCGACGATATGGAGTTGAATCTGTTCTATGCGGGTGAAGGGACGTTCTGGACGGACCTGAAAGGGTTCACGGAGACGATGATCGGGAAGCAGCAGATGCAGCCAACTCAACCGGTGAAGAAGTAGACTTTGCGGGTGGAGAGAATTTGAGAGAGGCATCGATGATGAATCGGTGCCTTTTTTTGTTCGGGGTTTACTGTGAAGTGTGGACGCATTTGGTGCGGTTCGAAGACTCACCGGCACCCTACATTACGCTGTCGCGGTTAAGACAATGGGAGCGAATGAGTGCCTATAGCTCACCCTCATCCGTCAGCGAAGCGCTGCCACCTTCTCCCCTCAAGGGAGAAGGGACGGGATTAGAAGTCGAAGTCTTCTTCTTCGTCTTCTTTGGTGGGGGGATCGCCTTGGTAGAGGCGGGTGTAGCTTTGGTAGCGGTTGGGGGTGATGTGTCCTGCGTCGACGGCGGCTTTGACGGCGCAGTTTGCTTCGTGGGTGTGGCTGCAGTCGGGGAATTTGCAGTTGGGGACGAAGGGGAGGAACTCTCGGAAGTAGGCTTCGACTTCTTCGGGGATGGTGTCCCAGAGTTCCATTTGCCTGATGCCGGGGGTGTCGACGAGCCAGCTGTTGTTGGCGAAGGGGATGAGCTGGGCGGTAGTCGTCGTGTGCTGGCCTTTGCCGGTGTCGGTCGAGACCTTGTGAGTTCGCAGGGCGAGTTCGGGCAGGAGTGAATTGAGCAGCGATGATTTGCCGACGCCGGACTGGCCGGTGAATACGGTGATCTTGTTTTCCATCCTGCTGCGGAGGTCGGGGATCCCCTGCCCTGTCTGGATCGAGGTGAGGAGGACGTCGTAGCCGATGTGTCGGTAGACGTTGGCGATGGACTCGATCTTCGTGATGTCGGCGAGGTCCATTTTGTTGATGCAGATGATCGGAGTGATCTCGTGCTTTTCGGCGACGACGAGGAAGCGATCAATCAGGTTAGGTTTTAAGTTGGGGTTGCGTGCAGAGGCAACGATGACCATCTGATCGACGTTTGACGCGATGATGTGCTGGCGGTCTTTCGCGGCACGACTGAGGATGCCTTTGCGTTCACGGACGCTGTGGATGACGCCTTCGTTGGGGGCGGTCTGTTTGAGCTGGACAAGGTCTCCAGCGACGACAGCGCTGCGAGTCGATTGAGCGATGGCACGGAGGACTTTGCGGACCGTGCAGGTGAAGTCGTGACCGTCGTCTGTGCGGACGGTGCAGGAATTGGCGCCGATCGCGCGGATGACCCGTCCGGAGAGGAGTGTCGATTCGTCTGCGGAATCTTCGATGATCGTGCGGTAGCGAGTCTTATCACCTTTGCCGGACATGCGTTCGCTGGACGTCAGCTGCTCGAGCGCGGAATCGTCATCCTGGGTGAGTTTGGAATCGAAGCGAGGACGGTCTTTGGAACCGCGGTTTTTTTTGAATTCGACGCGTTTTTTCTTTGGCGACATGCCTTAGTTCCTGCGGCAGTCTGCGGTGCGTTTCGCGTTAGTTAGGAGTTGAGTTGATTGGAGCATTCAGTGCCTGTTGCGGGTTGCTATGTTGGGACTCGATAAGTGCCTATGCCCCATCCTCATCCGCCCTTCGGGCACCTTCTCCCCTCAAGGGAGAAGGGACGGGAATGGAATTGTTGCTACCGTGAAATTCGCAGAGATCCCTCATCCGACCTCGACTGTATTGACTTGCGAACCAGAGGTTCGACTCGGCCACCTTCTCCCCGGGGGAGAAGGATTGAAGACTTCAATTCGCGGCGCGGCCGAAGCACATCAGGGTGATGTCGTCATTTTGGGGGCGGCCGTCGGCGTGGCGTTTGACGTCTTTGAGGATGGCTTCTCCGAGGGCAGTTGTTGAGGCGGGGCCTTTCTGGATGAAGTCTCTGAGGTGTTCGGTGCCGTAGAGGTCGCTTTGATGATTCATGGCTTCGCTGACGCCATCGGTGTAGATGACAAAGGTTTCGCCTGGATTGATCGCGCGATCTTCGACGTCGTATTGAAAATCTTCAATCACGCCGAGTGGGACGCCGATGTTGGCGTCGGAGAATTCTTCAATGCTGCCATCGGGTTTGCGGATGATGGGGGACATGTGGCCGGCGTTGACCAGGGACATGTGGTGGTTCTTCATGTCGATGATGACGAGTACGAAGGTGACGAATCGTCCTTCGACGGCTTTGGCGCACATGTGGTTGTTGATGCGGTTGGCTGCGGTCTGGACGTCGTTGAAGAACTCGATCGTTCCACGGACAATGCTGGAGATGCGCGACATGACGAGTGAGGCGGGAACGCCCTTCCCTGCCACGTCTCCGAAGGCCAGGCAGATCTTGTCTTCGCCGAGAGGGATGATGTCGTAGTAATCGCCGCCGACGGCCTGGGCGGCTTCGTAGGCAGCGAAGAATTCGTAGCCAGCCGCTTTGGGGAGGTCATCCGGGAGCAGCGCACGCTGGACGTTGCGGGCGATGCGCATTTCGTTGTCGTATTTGGTCTTCTCGGCGTGCGAGGCGAGGAGACGTGTGTTTTCGTAGCTGAGAGCCGCCTGGCTGCTAACAGCGAGGAGAAGGTCGAGGTCGTCCGGGCGGAACTGGCTGATGGGGTTTTGGGTGTCGATGTTGATCGCCCCGATCGGCTCACCATCGAGAGAGAGCATCGGGACGCACATCATGGAGCGGATGGTCAGGTTTGAGATGGACTCGCTGCCAGAGAAGCGAAGGTCGCTGGAGGCATCAGCGGAGAGGATGCCTTTACGCTCTTCGAGGACTTTGTTGAGGATCGTCTTGCTAATGCGGACCGATTCGTCCGAGTCACCGCGACGATGTTTGAAGGCGCGAGGGACGATCTGTCCGCTGTCGTCTTTGAGCAGAATGGAGCCGCGGTCGGCCTGAGGGAAGATGGAGAAGAGTGTGTTGAGGATCTTGGGGAGCATCAGTTCGAGTTCGGTGGTTCCTGCCAGGGAACGGTTGATCTCGAGAATGGCTTTGAGTTTGACTTCGGGTTTGACGTTGAGGCTACCGAAGCCGCCACCGACATCAGCTGCACCCATGATGGTGTGGGCGCCGTCGTCGTTGCTGAGGTCGAACTGGATCGTGCCCTGTCCGCCACTGAGGAGATTTGACTTCGGGATGACCGTGGGATTGCTCCCGCCGGGCTTACCAGCCAAGGCCGAGGGACGACTGCCGGCCGACGCTGCGGCTGTGGGGGTTTTGCCGTCGTCGTAACGAAACAGAAGTGGTCCGAGCTTGATGCGGTCGTCATGATGAAGAGGTCGGATGCCTTCGGTCTTATCGCCGTTGACGAAGGTGCCGTTCCCGCTGCCGAGGTCTTCAATGCTGACCTGACTGCCGGCGATGATGATCCTGGCATGCTTGCGCGAGACCATGTTGGACTGCAAAACGATGTCGCATTCAGGGTGACGGCCCAGAACCATCTCGGTTCCTTTGAGGTCGTAACTGGTTGCATCACCGCCAGAGAGAAGTACGAACTGAGCCATTGGACCGCGAATGCCTTCATTGCTTCGTGGGACTGCTACTGGCGCGAGACGAAGATCTCGGCAGCTGTCGTTGAATCGAAACTGGTTGATTTGTGCGATCTATCTTAGCTGAGACAAAGAAAAATGCCCATGCAAAATGCCGGAATGAGAAAATGAAAAAAGCCCGAGACGGAGGTTTGTCCGTTCGGGCCTTCTTGTGATCGGCATTCGCGTATTTGTGACGGCGTTTGTTGGTCAAACGACAGTGTTCCCCACTTTACGCGCCGTCAGCACGCTTATTTCGCTAAGCTGATTGAGCTTGAGCCTGGTGATACGTTTGCGACGGCTCAGCGGTTTTGCGGTAGCCGAGGTCACGGATGACTTCGAGGACTTCACTCCAGGTTGGGAACTGTCGGCCGCTGCGGCGTTTGTAATCGTCGATGGCCTTCATGAAGTCGATTTCTTCGTTTGAATAGTCGCGTTCGCAGGTCGTTGGATCGATCTGGCGACGGCGTTCGACTTTGTTGCGACGTTCGCTGCTGCTGGTGACGCGTTTTTCGACAGCGACTTCGACGACAGGCTCGACGTCTTTACGACGCTCTGCGCGGTTGCGTCGATCGTAACGAAGACGTGGTGAGCGGCGATCAACAACGAGCATTGAATCTGTGTGTTCTGCGATATTCATTCGGTCCACCTCTCTGCGGAAACCCCAGTTTTAACCGTCGTCCTCCATGGGACGCTCCCTCGTTTTGTTCTTCCTGAACGTGACAGTTCGTCCGTGTGGCAACCCTACCCCATGGACGGCGACCGGGTCGGATTTACCGATTAGAAAACGCTGTGGATCTGAGGGAACAGGCTGAAGTTGACCACATGGAAGGTTTGTGACGATTGTGAGACGTGAAAAGTTATCTGAAATTACCCAGTGTGCGATTTTGGCCGTCTTACTCCCCTTCTGAGGACGTGGTAAAAAACAGCGCTGCGTAACTTGCAGCGAACCCTGTGATCGCACATAATGTCCTCTTCCAGGAGCTGGCGAGAGCTGGCTTTTGCGAAAGCACCCCTAGCTCAATTGGATAGAGCATCGGTCTACGGAACCGAAGGTTAGTGGTTCGAATCCACTGGGGTGCACTTGGTAAGGTTAGAAATGGCAAGAGTTTAGAGGGATTCCGGGGTCGGCTGAGTTTGCAAAACTGAGTGTTCCCCCCGTTATCCCCCCGCTTACCTACACTTCGGTGTTTCTGAGAGAGAGCTTTTCATAGAGTTCTCCAGCTGCTGATTGAGCCGACCGAATCGCTCCATAATGTTTTTCTATTGTGTCGAAGTCTGTCTTGAGATTGCTGAGTTGATTTGTCGAGTTGTTCTGCCTCGTCTCGAGTCGTAAGCCATGGCGTGCTTGATTTGATTTTCTTTGTGAGAGGCTGGCTTTGAGTCAACGATGTTGGATTCCATGTCGTGTGGGCTTCCGCGTTGGTTGTGGCTGATCGAGAATGCCGCGATGCCACGACTTTCGGGGTCATTCATGTGGTGGTGAAGCGCAGGTTATCCGGGAACAGGCATCCTCCCCGCTCTTGGCAGGAATTGTCTAGGAATGAACGCTGTTCGAAGACCATACTGCTTTAATGGACCTAAAACGACTTTCCCGGTTTGTCAATTGGACCTCAATCATGCCCTTCTTTGGTCAAGCCACGATTCTGCTCGTTCTGCTTTCCTTTTTCTGCAGGCCGTGTTTTGCAGAGGGGCAAATCAAAACAGTGCAGGTGCGTTCTCGTGATGAGTTGATCAACGCGGTCCAGCGTGCACAACCGGGGACTCAAATTCTGATTGCTCCCGGCGAGTATCGTGGCGGGATGACGTTTAATGAGTTGCGTGGGACTAAAGAGCAGCCGATTGTTCTTGCTGCACTTGATCCACAGAATCCGCCCGAGATTGTTGGTGGGACGACAGCAATTCATCTGACGAGTCCTCGCTTCGTTGAACTGCGACACCTCATCTTGCGTGGAGCAACAGATAACGGCCTGAATATCGACGATGGGGGAAAGCCTCTCGATCCGGCGCTGAACATTGTCCTGAGTCAGCTTCAGGTGCGTGAGATCGGTCCGCAGGGGAATCATGACGGGATCAAATTGTCGGGAGTGGAGAACTTTGTCATTGAAGGGTGCAAAGTCGAACGCTGGGGCGAAGCTGGCTCTGCCATTGACATGGTCGGTTGCCATCATGGAGAGATCAAAGATTGCCAATTGCGTTTTCGTAGTGATATTCCAGGCAATGGTGTCCAGACCAAAGGGGGGACAGCGCATATTGCCGTACGACGATGCCAGTTTATCGACTCTGGTAGCCGATCAGTGCAGATTGGAGGAAGCACTGGACGAGACTTCTTCCGTCCTCGTGATGCTGACTACGAAGCCAGAGACATCCTGGTCGAAGATTGTACATTCAGTGGTTCGATGTCGCCGATTGCGTTTGTCGGCGTCGACGGCGCGGTGGTGCGCTACAATACGATTTATCGACCGACTCGCTGGGTGATTCGAATACTGCAGGAAACTCGGGGAGCGGAATTCATTTCCTGTCGGAATGGTGAGTTTTCAAATAACCTCGTTGTCTTTGATTCCGAAGAGGTCCGGACGGTCGTCAATGTTGGTGATGCCACATCTCCGGAGACGTTCCGCTTTGCCCAAAACCATTGGTATCGCCTTGATGCTCCTCAGAATAGTCATCGCCTAAATTTGCCCACACCGGAAACGGAGGGACGCTATGGAAAAGACCCTTTGTTCCGTGATGCTGAAGCGGGAGATTTTCAGCTTCGCAAGGGCACGCCGGTTAAAGATGCTGGGGTTCGCCCAGAGGGGATCCGTGAATAGAATGCTTCAGTCTTCAAGGACTTGGTAAAATCCAGACGAAACGACAGTGTATTCCTCGCTCGGCCCTGTTGGTCTTATCTCCGAGTCAATCCATTGTTCAAAAACCTGACAGTTCCGAAAGTAAATTGATGCGACATTGGTTTCAATATGGTTTCACCTTTGCCTTTGCCGTTGGTTGTCTGGCAACCCGCATCGAAGCCGACGACGATCTGGTGACTCGCTCAAGAGCGGCGTTCGGGACAATTGAGTCTCCTGATGAAAAAATGGTTACTCAACCGATGGTTCAATTAGGACAGCGGCTGTTCTGGGATGAGCGGTTGTCGTTGAACGGTCGGGTGTCTTGTGCGAGTTGTCACCTGGTCGAAGATTTCGGAGCGGATGCTCGGCCAAAATCACTTGATGCGCGAGAGGAACTGACTACGCGGAACTCGCCGACTGTCTTTAACTCGATGCTTCAACCGTCGCTGCGGTGGTTAGCGGATCGAAAATCAGGAGCCGCCCAGGCGACAGGTTCGTTGAAAGGTTCGATGGGCTGGACTCGCCCCGAAGATGTTCTTCCGACATTGGCAAAGTTGGGCTACGGCGAGCAATTTCAGAAGTCATTCCCAGCGGCGCAAGATCCCATGACTCCAGAGAACTTTGGGAAGGCGATCGAGGCGTATGAGCAGACACTGCTGACCCCTGCACCGTTTGACAAGTACCTGAAGGGAGAAGGCGATGCATTGACGTCGCTGCAGTCGGAAGGCCTGAAGTTGTTCCTGGAGGTCGGATGTGCTGACTGCCATTCCGGGCGGTTATTGGGAGGAACTTCCGTCGAAAAATTTGGCGTAACGACGGACTATTGGAAGCTCACCCGTTCAACCACGATTGATGAAGGCGTTTTTAAGATCAGTGGTCGGGAGGAAGACAAGTCTTGTTTCCGAGTCCCGATGCTTCGCAATGTTGCTCAGACTGCTCCCTATTTCCACGATGGTTCCATGGCGTCGCTGGACGAAGCGATCGCGGTGATGGGCAAGTCGCAGTTAGGCATGGAACTGAGCGAAGAAGACATCGAAAAGATCCGGTCTTTTCTCGAAACTCTGACTGGTGAAGTCCCGGCACAGTTCAAGAATCCATTCCAGAAGCCGATGGACTGAAACTCTGCTTATTGAATTGGCCAGCCAAGGGCTCGCTGCATGGTAAACTGTGATCGGTTGTAGTCCGCGACAACGCGGACGTATTCGCGCTGGGCGTTGTTGAGGGCCTGTAGTGACTGCAGGGTCTCGAGGGGGAGTCCCTGGCCGGCTTGAATTCGTTCTTGATTTCGTCGGTAGGAGTCACGTGCGGCGGAGATCGCCTGCTGAGCCAGGTCGACCTGAGAGCGACGTGAGCGAAGTTCGACATGGGCCTGCGCGATTTCGGCGCTGATCTGGTCCATCTGACGGACAACCTGCCAGCGAGCCATTTCGACGCCGGATTGTGCTTCACGTCGAGCCGCTTTTTCGCCGAATCCCAGATTTCTCACCTCCCAGTAAGCGGCGGCGTCGAAGTCTGTCCGTCCTCCGAAGTTATCGATGTCGTTGCCGATCGAGCCGCCGTTGCCTCCGTAGCTGAATCCCATCAAGACGCTGGGGACGAAGGGGGCGTATTTTTCTCGTTTGTAGCGTTCGATGGCTTCGCCGACGATGTGTCGGCTTTCAGCGAACTCGGGACGGTAGGAGAGTCCGGTTGTGATCAGGTCGCCACATGGGCAGGTATGGTCGACCAGTTCGATGGGAGTCATCGCTGGTTCGGTGGGCATGAGAAACTGGCATTGTTGAGCACTTAACTGTTGTGCGAGCTTCACCGATGCGACCTGCGTCCCTTCCACGGCTCGCAGCATCTCGATGCGACGCAGGGAGAGTTCGGTGTTGGCGCGATCGAAGTCTGCTTGAAGCCCTTCGCCTGTCTTGGCGAACGATCCGGTGATGTCGGCCAGCTGTTCGGCATGGGCCAAGGTTTCTTCCTGGACGGCTTTGATCTGTATGGCTTCCAGAAGGTCGAGATAAGCCAGCGATGTTTGCAGGAGATTGTCGTTGGTCACGGCTTGTGCACCGAAGCGACGCGCGCACACCGTCTGCTCGGCAATGCGAGGTCCGAAGATGGCGTCGCGCAAGTGGAAGTTCATGACCAGCCCTGGGACGGCAGGGGAACTCGCTCCGACGGCCTGGGCACCGAATCCAGAGTAGACGGAGCTACGCGTGGTTTCGAAGACGTTTCCGGCGACATCTTGAATGGTGCCCGTGTGACGGTTGTAGTTCACGCCGGCTCGAATCGAGGGGACCCACAACACTTCCGCTCGTTCTAAACGCGCGAACGACTCTTGAATCCGTTGCTTGGCGAAGCCGATTTGCGGGCTCTCTCCTGCGGTGACGGCCAGCGCCGTTGCCAGATCGATCGGTACGGCATTCTCAATGCCGGGGACGACGAAGGCATCTGGTTCAGAGACCTGGGGCGTCGGGGCAGCAGCGACAGAGGGCGCGGCGGGATTGTCGACGGCTTTTGTTTCGGATGCGCTGGAGGAAGTCCCGCTGACGAGGGTGAGCGGGGCGGAGTCGGATGCCGTTGGCTGCTCGAATGTGGTCTTTGTTATCTCTGCGGGAAGTGATTCGGGTGCATGCCAGGTGGCGACACCGGCAGGGACGACTTGAGTTCCTTGAACGGGAGACGACGAGACATGCTGTCGATTTCCCCCTCCCTGGCAGCCTGCGATCGCGAGGATGAGTGCGCTACTCATGATCGGCCAGGATTTTTCAAAGTTACTGCTCTTCGTTGGGACGGTCATTCCTCTTGCTCCGACTTGATCCACACGGTGCTGTCAGTCATCGTTATGATCGGACTGGCCGTTGCAGGAGGATCAATCGTTCTTCGCGCCACACGTCGTACAACTCTTACGTTGGCAGCACGCTCTCATTACAGAGCGACCCAATGGCATCACTGCAAAGCGATGTCTGAAAAGACCTTACGCCAAAAGAGGCGTGCTTTTTTTGACAACTCATGAACAGGTCCGGCAGTTTGTTAAAAGCAGATTCTAAAATCAACTTAATTGCATTCCCGCCTCATTGGTCCCATACTCGAAGCCCGATGGGTTTGCCAAATCGGTAACATCATGACGGGCAACCAGATACGAAAGCTTTCTCCAGTTTATGCAACTGATACGACTGGCACTCTCGCGACCGCTCTCTGTCATGGTACTGATTCTCGCCATTGCGTTTGGCGGTCTTCTGGCGATCGGAAACACGTTGGCCGAACAGTTGGGGATTCCCTATCCGCAGGGACTTCCCAAGGGGATGGAAGTTGATATTTTCCCCAGCCTGAATCTGCCTGTCATTTACGTCTGTCAGCCTTACGGGGGGATGGACCCGGCTCAGATGGAAGGCTTTCTGACGAACTATTACGAGTATCACTTCCTCTACATTTCTGGCATCCATCACGTCGAATCGCGGAATGTTCAGGGGACGGCCCTGATGAAGCTGTATTTCCATCCCGGGACCGACATGTCTCAGGCGATGGCGGAGACTATCAACTACGTGAATCGTTCTCAGGCGTTTATGCCGCCGGGGACGGTTTCGCCGTTTGTGATGCGATTCGACACGGGGAGCGTGCCGGTGGGCTATCTGGTCCTGTCCAGCGATACCCGTTCGATTGCAGAAATTCAGGACCTGGCGCTGTTTCGCGTGAGGCCGATGTTCTCCAGTCTGCCGGGTGTTTCGGCGCCTCCGCCGTTTGGGGGGAGCGCGCGGACGGTCGTGATTACGATGGACCCGAAGCGTCTTCAGTCGTATGGCATGTCTCCTGAAGAAGCGATCAATGCGCTCGTGCGCGGCAATTCGATCAGTCCCTCGGGGAATCTGGTGATCGGCGATCAGTATCCGATCGTGCCCGTCAACTCGGTGGTGAAGGAGATTTCTCAGCTGGAATCGATCCCGATTCGTATGGGGGAACACCCGGTCTATATGCGAGATATCGGGTACGTCCAGGATTCCGCGGATGCCCCGGCAGGTTACGCGCTGGTCAACGGACGACGTGCGGTCTATATCCTCGCAACCAAGCGGTCGGATGCCTCGACGATGAGCGTCATCAACAACATCAAAGGGGCGCTTCCCAAGATGAAGGACGCGCTGGGCAAGGATGGCGAGGGGATCGATGTAGCGTTTGAATTCGATCAGTCGATCTACGTCACCCGCGCGGTCGAAGGGGTGGTCATGGAGGGGCTCCTCGGAGCGGTGCTGGTGGGGCTGATGATTCTGCTGTTTCTTCAGGACTGGCGCAGTTCTCTGATTGTCGTGTTGAATATTCCGCTGGCACTTATCATTGCGTTACTGGCGTTGTGGATCACAGGCCAGACGATCAACCTGATGTCGCTGGGAGGGTTGGCGCTGGCGATCGGGATTCTTGTCGACGAAGCAACCGTCGCGATTGAAAACATTCACGCCCACCTGCAACGGGGCAAGCCGCTGGCGGTCGCGGTCCGGGATGGATCCGCTGAGACCGCGATTCCTCGATTGCTCGCGATGCTGTGTATCCTGGCGGTTTTTGTGTCGTCGTTCTTTATGCAGGGAGCCGCCCGCTCGATGTTTATTCCGCTGTCGCTGGCGGTTGGATTCTCGATGATTGCCTCCTACTTTTTATCGAGTACGTTCGTGCCGATTCTGTCTGTCTGGCTGCTGAAGACACATGGGAACGCTGAGCATCATCGAACCGCATTCGACCGGTTCCGAGAGGCGTATGAATCGCTCCTGAGTGGGATCGTGCGTGTGCGATGGCTGGTCATCGTGATCTATCTGGCTGGCAGTACGGCTGTGATCGGCATCGCAGGAAACCAACTGGGGCAGAGTATTTTTCCGGTCGTTGATGCCGGGCAGTTCCGCTTGAGAATGAGAGCCCCCGATGGGACTCACATTGAGAAAACCGAAGCACTCGCCAAGCGGGCGTTGAACCTGATTGAAGAGGAACTTGGCGCTGAGAACGTGGACCTGACACTGGGCTATGTCGGCATGATTCACTCGAACTTCCCTGTCAATGCGGTGTACCAGTGGTCGCGCGGGCCGGAAGAGGGGATTCTGTACGTGGATCTGGCGGATGGACTTCACGTTACCGATGAAGATCTCAAAGAACGACTCCGCGCCCGACTCTCTCAAGAGCTGCCCGACGTGCGTTTTTCATTCGAGCCATCCGACATCGTCAATGAAGTCATGAGCTTTGGATCGCCGACTCCTGTCGAGATTGCGATCAGCGGGCCAAGTTTTGCTGACAATCGGGCTTACGCTGAACGGCTTCAAGAGGAACTCCATCAGATCCCGTTTCTGCGAGATCTGCAGGTCGGCCAGTCACTCGATTATCCGACGATTCAAGTCAACGTGGATCGAGAGAAAGCAGGACTCGCCGGGCTGACGGCGGTGGATGTTTCGAGGGCGCTGGTGACGGCAACGAGTTCCAGTCGGTTCGTAGTTCCCAACTATTGGGCAGACCCGAAAAGCGGGATTGCTTATCAGGTCCAGGTTGAAATTCCTCGCCCGGTCGTGCGAACGCCCGATGATGTGTCGACGACCTCCAGCTCCGAGGATCTCGGACGAATTCCACTCAAGAGCACCGATGCAGGACAGGTTCTGGTCCGTGATGTGGCAACGATCACCCCGGGGACCATGCCCGGCCAGTTTGACCGATACAATATGCG
The DNA here is from genome assembly GCF_052161635.1 of Lacunimicrobium album. GTDB lineage: Bacteria > Planctomycetota > Planctomycetia > Planctomycetales > Planctomycetaceae > SXPC01. The sequence continues at coordinate 2,796,617 of NZ_CP197413.1, read as the reverse complement.
ACGTCAGATCACGTTGACGGCGAACGTGACTGGAGTTGATTTGGGAACGGTTGCTCGGGCGGTCAAACGAGCGATCTCCACGGTCGGCGATCCTCCCAAGGGAGTTCAGATTGTCACGCGCGGTCAGATTCCCCCGATGGAGGAAATGCAATCGGGGCTGAGCGTTGGTCTGGGACTGGCGGTCATTGCGGTCTTCTTTCTGCTGACGGCGAACTTTCAGTCTATCCGGCTGGCGTTGGTTGCGGTCTCTGCGATTCCTGCGGTCGTCGCGGGTGTGGTCATGATGCTCTGGCTGACCGGGACGACGCTCAACATTCAGTCGTTCATTGGCGCGATCATGTCGATCGGAGTCGCGATGGCGAATGCGATCTTGCTGGTCACCTTTGCCGAGCAGCGTCGTAAAGAAGGAATTGGTGTCAAAGAGGCTGCCGTCGGTGGGGCGGGAAGTCGATTGCGTGCGATCCTGATGACCAGTTTGGCGATGATCGCCGGGATGCTTCCGATGGCGTTTGCGATCGGCGAAGCGGGGCAACAGAATGCTCCTCTGGGACGGGCGGTGATTGGAGGCCTGATCGCAGCTACGTTCACGACACTTCTGATTCTGCCTGCCATCTTCGCGATCCTGCAGGGACGAGCCAGTATGAACTCCGCTTCTTTGGATCCCGATGACCCGCAAAGTCCACACTTTGTAGACACTCGGGAAGTGGCCGTTGCGGGTTAGCAGTCATTTATCGGAACCTTTTTTCGTTTGGAACTTTGCGATGAACCTTCTCCAGTTGCTGTCATCGTTTTCATTACTGATCGTGCTCACTGTGTGCAGTGGCTGCGAGCAGGCCAGCATCGCGCAGACCAACAGCCTGCCCGCGCAATCGAAGCAGACTGTCGACCGAGTCCGGGCGCTCCCTCCGATTCGCAAAGATCTCAGCATCAAGACGACTCAACCGTGTCGCATTGAAGCGTTCGAGCGAACGGGGCTGTTTGCCAAAGTCCCCGGTTATGTGCAGGAAGTGCTCGTTGACATTGGGGATCAGGTGAAAAAAGATGCGGTGCTGATTCGACTTTGGATTCCGGAAATGGACAACGAGTTGGACCAGATGAAAGCGATGGTCGCCCAGGCGCAAGCAGAAGTTGAACAAGCCAAAGCCGCTGAGCAGGGAGCGATCGCCGTCGTCGAGACCGCCAAAGCCAAGGTCGCGCAGGCCGAAGCGGGCATTGGCCGAACCAGTGGCGAGTATGAGCGCTGGCGAGCGGAACTGGAGCGTTACCGACAACTGGCTGATTCCGGTGCCGTCAATCAGAAGATTGTCGAAGAAACTCGCAACCAGTTTCGCTCAGCGGAAGCTGCGACGCGTGAATCGGAGGCCAATGTTCTCGCCGCTCAGGCCATGCAAAGCGAAGCCCAGGCGAGCCTGAAAAAGTATGCAGCGGACATCATCGCTGCCCAGTCACGACTTCAAGTCGCCCAGGCGAGTCTGGCGAAGTCAGAAACGATGTCTCGTTACCGGGAGATCCTTGCTCCTTTTGATGGTGTGATTACGAAACGCCAGGCAGATACGGGTCACTTTGTCCAACCGGCTTCCGGCGCCGGGGCGTCTTTACTTCTGGAGATGATGACACAAGAACGCGTACGGGCTTGCGTCGATGTTCCAGAAATGGAAGCTGCTTATGTGAAGATCGGTCCTGACGCCAATCCAGCCACCATTCAGGTCCAGGCCTTGGGAACGCAGGGATTCACGAGCAAAGTCTCACGGACCGCCTGGGCACTCGATAAAGCAAATCGATCCTTAACATGCGAGATCGATCTGGAAAACGCCGACCAGAAACTCCGTCCCGGCATGTACGCCACTGCGATCATCGAACTGGACCAGCGCCAGGGGGTGTTGACGATCCCTGCATCGGCTGTGATCCGCGAGAATGACCAGACGCTATGTTGCATCGTTGTGGGAGGCAAGATCGAACGCAGACCTATCCTGCTTGGTCTCAGAAGCGGCAATGAGATCGAAGTCGTCAGCGGCGTGGGTGAAAAGGATCTCGTCGTCCAGACGCAGCCAAGTCAATATGCCAGCGGCCAGACTGTTGAAGTGATCAGTCCTCAATGATTATTGATGAGAGTAGAGAGTGCGATTGAGGCTTGAACTCGAGAGGATGTTCATTAAAGGCGGTATCGGTAAAATTCGCGTTGAAGGGCCATCGCGAGACTCGGAGATCGAGTCTCCATGCATGCCGGCACTGGCCCACGAAGTCGGATGTTGATGCGTGATCGTCGTTAGCGATTTTGCATCAAAGAGCTTTGGTAATTCGGCTGGGTCGTGCGCATTGACTCAGCAATTGCGCGCTATCAGAAGAACTTCCTCATTTCCATACGCACACAGAACTTATATAATCTGTCAGCCTCACTGCGTCCCATGTTGAGTCTTTGAACAGACCATGAACGATCTTGATCACATCATCGCCAGAAAGAATGCGTTGACGAAAAACGTCGACGATTGGCCGCAGCATATTCGCAATTTCTCCGATAGCCTGCTTGCGTACAACATCTTCCGGGACCCGTCTGGCGTATTTGAAATCATCGAATCTGTTATCAGCGAAGCGGTCTGTGATGATGGACTCGGCGACGAATACATGCTTTCGATGCTCGTCCGTTCTGCCGCGAGTTCGCCACTTCAGTTCAACCTCGGTAACGGGAGATTCTCACGAAGGAATGAGCCCGGAACGTTCGTCTTCGGCAACCTTCGAAACCAGCAGTATGTTCGAGGTATCGGGCCATTTCACTCGGTTTCGTTTCAGGTCAATGTTGATACACTCAAACAACGTATCTTCGATCTGACAGGAGAATCTCTCAGTCTCGATCCTCTCCACTCGAGTGCCTTCCGCGACGAAACTCTCGAAGTCCTCGTCAAGCAACTTCTCTCGATTTGCCAGTCGGGCCAGCACCGGGCTCCTCGTGCTGGCTCAACTCGAATTGATGGCATCCTCGACCAGATCTGCCACCGACTCCTACACAACGCCGGGCATAAAATCTCGGAGCCCTCGCCCGAAGACCGCCTGCAGCCCCGTTCGATCAAACAAGTTCTCGAATACATCGATAGTGCCCTCGGCTGTGAACTCGATCGCGACGTCCTTGCAAAAATCGCTGGCGTCAGTCCCTGCCACTTCTCTCGCCTCTTCCGCCAGACCGTCGGTATGACTCCTAAGCAATACATTCTTAAATCACGTATCGAACGCGCAAAGAAACTGCTCGATTCTCAAAACGATCTTCTCCTCAAAGACATCGCAGAATCCCTCGGCTTCACCGATCAGGCCCACCTCAGCCGGGAATTTGTCAGACAAGTCGGCGTCCCCCCGGGTGTCTACCGCAAATTCCGCTAACACTCTTTCTTGAGTGCCAACTTCCTGTCCCCTGTTCACTCAATCGCCACCCTCGCTCAGAGTACGCCCGAGCCCTGCTCACATCATTCCTATCAACAATCCACGCTCAACTCCCTCTCATACCAATCTCCACTTAATTCAGCGTGTTTTCTTCCCAAAGTGCCATGCTTGCGGCTTTGAGCAAGCATGTTCTGATCGCTCCAACGTCAAACGAAACAGCATGCTCACCCAAAGCTGTGAGCATGGCACGACTTTTCTAGCCCCCGCTGGCTTAACTGCGATTCGTATCGCCTCTCTGTTGCGCATCAAGGCACCTCTGCCTCTGTTCACAGCAGCATTGCATCAAACTGCTGCTCATTCGTTGATGCACGCGCATCTTTTATTCAAGTGAATTGACACCGGTGAGGTGGGTATTTTCCGACCCTCTGGGACTGAGAACAAAGCATTGATTGCGCAACTGCTTATTTTGTAATTGGTTACAGATTCTGCTCTCGTGGTAATTACTTAAGTCTGATGACCGCCCGGCGCCACGCAGGCACACCCCTTGCGAGATTTCCTTTCTCGTCTGAATTCCTCTCTTTTTTCCGAAAGACAGTGCTTATGCGTCGCCAAGGTTTTACGTTGATTGAGCTACTCGTCGTCATTGCGATCATCGCGACCCTCGTTGCCATCCTGCTTCCTGCTGTTCAAATGGCAAGAGAATCTGCCCGTCGCAACAGCTGCAAAAACAACCTGAAGCAAATCGCACTCGCGATGCACAATTACCACGACGCGTTCACCATGTTTCCAACGGCCTACAGTGAAGTGAAGACTGGGTCCACAAGACTGGGATTTAAGAGTTATCTCGTGGCATTGTTGCCACAATTGGAACAGGGGCCGCTTTTTGATTCCCTGGACTTTGACAAAGCAACCCGCTGGAAGCCGCTCAATACGCCCCTTGCCGTCATGCAATGTCCAACCGATCCTCAGTCAGGCGCGATCTGGTCAACGGACGGGGGCACTGGAACGAGGGTGTATGGCAAAGATGGATCAAATTGTATTCCGATCGCTTCCAAAACAAGCATCACACCGAATGGTGGTACTCCGATCGCGGCCGCTGGGAGTTATCACATGAATGGCGGATTCAACTACGTGAGTCTGAACAAAATAGCCGGAGGTTCCAGCAACGTTCGAATGCTCGCAGAACGTGATCAGGCGATGTACCCAGGAGCCTGGGGAGGAGCACCAAGACTCTGGGATCCTGCGACGACCGTCCCACACCCAACGTTCCAGGTCGCCGTCTCATTCACAGATCCAGAGGGATGCATCGGGTCATGGGGCCTCTCGACGATCCGTCTGGACAACGTTTATGTGACAGCCTGCGGCATGGGGACAGTTCCTAAAAAGGACCGCTCTGAATATGGCTGGTCGAGTAAACACGCTGGCGGTGTTCATGCCGCTCAAGGCGATGGCAGCGTCAACTTCTGGTCGGAAAACATGGATGCCATAGCCGCGTACAACGGTGCCAGCATCATGATTGGCTCTGGCCCTGCAAGTTTCTAGCCCTTGTTCAAGACACAGATACGGAGATGTCTAAGCTACCGCTCCGCACTTTTCTGCACTCATATTTTCAAATTATTGTGTCCTCATTTCATGTCGTTTGTAAATCGGATAGACGAGGCTGTATGAAAACCAACTCACTCACCAGCGTGTCGAATAGACATAAGCATTATGGCTTTACTCTGATCGAACTCCTTGTTGTCATTTCCATCATCGCTGTTCTGGTTGCCATCCTTCTGCCAGCCGTGCAGCAGGCGCGCGAAGCAGCCGCAAGAATGAGCTGCAAAAACAACCTGAAGCAGATCGGCCTGGCTCTCCACAACTATCACGAAACGTATCAGCGATTCGCCCCAGGTCTGATCGATGGTGACCCCACCGCCAACGTTGGTGGCTACTCCTGGCAGGTCGCCATCCTGCCCTACATGGAACAGCCGGCCATGGCTGATACCTATGCTCTTGTCGCAGGACGAGTTCCTACTTACGACCACCTGACCGACTACAAGTGGCCGCGGGCATATCGTTGCCCCAAGGATGAAGGTGCAGGATCGACCACTCGCTTGCGTGGGGCTGGTAACTACGTTGCGATCTATGACTCCGAAGGTTGCCTTGATTACAGCGGGGGCGGCACAAGCTTTGCCGCAACCGACTATCAGGTCAAAGCCAAGAACCGCGGCATGTTCGGTGTCAACGTCGCCAAATCGGCCAGCCTGGCAACAGACGGATTATCCAACACTCTCTTTGTCGGAGAACGGATCGATGCACAATACGCGAATATTCGCTGTGCTGGTGTGGATGTCACGAAGAGTCTGTACTACGTATTCGGGGGAGGCTCTCCGAGTCGTCAGACATATGATGAATATCTCAATGAGAACAATTCATGTATCGGTTATCTGATCGTCAATGATTTTGATAAATACCTCGCATGCTACGAGCCATTGCAGGCGAAATATTCTTACCTGCTGACAACGTCCGGACGACTTGCGACGCAATTGAGTTCGCGACACTCTGGTGGTGCCTTCGGAGCGCTCCTTGGAGACGGCTCTGTCCGCACTGTCATGAAGACCGTCGATAACACCGTGTTCGACAATCTCCAGAATGCCAATGACGGAAACGTCGTCGGAGAATTCTAAGCACGTCAAATCAAGAGGTCCCGACCAGTCAAGGTTCGGGACCTCTTTGTTTCCATCTCGATCGCAAATCGCTCACGTCTGTCCCCAACAACGAATGATCCCGATCATGATCTCAGCCTCCCGTGTTCGACTCACCATGATCGCTTTGTTGAGTTTTCAGTTCTGCGGCTGCGGTGGCAATGTGCCGACTCCCAATACAAATTCGGCCAGTATTCTGCGTGCAGAGAATCCGTTCCCGCCCACGCCGCCCCCCGCAGAAATCAAGGACGCCTCGCTTCCTTATGTCTATGGGCGTGTGGTCGTCGGTGGAGAGTATCCCAAGCCTGGCTCCATCACCGTGCAGATCGTCGATGCCGAGAAAATCAAAGACCAGACGGGCGCTATCCGCTACGACCAGATCGGCTCGTCGTTCCCATCAATCTCCGCCAAAGTCGATAAAGAAGGACTTTACGGAGTCGCACTTCCTCAGCCGGGCCAGTATTGCGTTTATATTAAGGTCAACGCTTCCGCGTATCCTGGCAAATCTTTCAACCCTTACCTCGGCCCCATCGAAACGCCCTACAAAATTATGGCCATGCCAAACCCACTCAATGTCGACATCGTGATCCCACTGCGAGATCCCGTTGGCGTGGCTAAATAGTCAACAGGCACACATCCGCCCTGCTCTCTCTGAACCCGGAAGAGCGAAGGCACTCTTACGTGGTTGCCTACCGCTCTAAGTTCTCCACTTCCCAATGTTCGAAACCCAGTTTCATCGTCGCAAGCGTTGTGACGACTCTTCAGCGTGTGTGCGCAAGTATTCGTGAAGAACAGGCATCTGACAGATGCTGTGCTATTCTTGTCGGAGTTTGATCAAGGGACAGACCATGGGTGATTATGAGTTCTCATCCGACTTGTAAACTTGCTTGCCGAATTTGTAGAACAATGCGGGCGTGACAAGCTGGTCGAGAATGGTTGATGTGAGCATGCCGCCGAAGACAACCAGCGCGAGGGGACAGAGGATTTCCTTTCCCGTCTGCCCTGCTCCGAAGAGGAGAGGCAAGAGGCCGATGAAACTGGTCATGGCGGTCATCATGACAGGGGCGAGGCGTTCGAGGCTGCCGCGGATGATCATCGATTCGCTGAAGGACTCGCCCTCGTGCTTCATGAGGTGAATGTAGTGAGAGATCATCATGATCCCATTGCGGCTGACGATGCCGATGAGGGTGATGAAGCCCACCCAGTGAGCCAGCGAAAGAGTGGTTGAGCTGATCCAGATATGAGGCCATTCCCACCAGGATGCGGTCGCGAGGGTCGACCATTCAGGGCGATTGACGATGAGCAAAGTCATGACGGAACCGAAAGCTGCCAGAGGAACATTGGCTAGAACCTGCAGGGCAGCTTGCCACGATTCGAGAGCTTTGCAGAGAAGAAGGAAGACGCCGATGAGGCTCAGCGTACCAAGCAGGATGAGTCGTCGGCTGGCGTCCTGCTGGGCTTGGAACTGGCCGCTGTATTCGATGTGGTAGCTGCCGGGGAGGTCTCGGAGATTCGTTTCGACGGGGACGAGGGCCGCCTTGATGTCGTTGACGACGCTGGTGAGGTCCCTGTCCTGAACATTGCAGAAGACGACGATGCGCCTTTGGACATGTTCACGGTTCAGCGTATTGGGGCCGGTGGTGTCGAGAACTTCGGCGACTTGACCTAAGGCAACGCGTCGTTTGGACGGTGTCTCGATGATGGTCTGCTGAATGACGTCAGGATCATTGCGAGAGGCTTCGTCGAACCAGACGACCATGCTGAAGTAGCGGTCTTCGTCGAGGACCTGCGAGACGACGCGTCCTTTGTAGGCTGTCTCCAGAAGAGCAGCGACATCGCCAGGAGCAAGGCCGTAGCGAGCGGCCTCTTCGCGTTTGACGTTGAGGCGGACCTGTGAGATTTCGACCTGAGGTTCGATCTGGAGATCGACGACGCCGGGGATCGCCTGCATTTTCTCCTGGATGTCGTAGGCAGACGTACGGAGTTCGCGCAGGTCCTGTCCGAATACTTTGACGGCGATCTGGGCACGGATGCCGGACATCATGTGATCGAGGCGGTGGGAGATCGGTTGGCCGATGTTGACTGCGGCGCCGGGGATACTCGAAATGCGGTCACGGACATCAGAGATGACCTCCTCGCGTGGACGGCCAATGGTGTCGAAGGACCACAAATGGGCGATGGGGATGAGACGCAAGGAGGAATAGAACCAGCCTTTGCGCGGAACCTGATGAGCTGCGAGCTGGACGTCGATCTCGGAGGAGTTGACTCCTTCAGCGTGTTCATCGAGTTCTGCGCGACCTGTTCGACGGGAGACAGACATCACTTCGGGAACATCGAGAATGAGGTGTTCGACTCGCGATGCGATGCGCTGACTTTCGTCGAGACTCGTGCCGGGTTCCATGCGGAGACTGATTGTCAGGGTGCCTTCGTTGAAAGGAGGCAGGAACTCTCCCCCCATCCAGAAAATGCTCGTACAGGAAATGACGACCATCACGGCGACGAGGCTGAGGACAAGAGTCGCGTGTCGAAGCGTATATCTGAGTAGGAGGGTATCGGCGCGTTTGAGCCATCGGAGAAGGATCGGGTCAGCACGTTCTTGAAGTCGCGTGCCACGGGATAACAAGAGAGAGCCGAAGACCGGAGTGAAGGTCAATGAAACGACGAGCGAACAGAGCAGAGAGATGATGTAGGCCAGGCCGAGTGGGGCAAACATGCGACCTTCGAGTCCCGACATCGAGAAAAGGGGGAACATGACGAGAATGACGATGAGGGTTGCGAAAACAATGGAATTGCGGACTTCGCTGGAGGCTTCATAGACGACTGTCAGGGTGGGTCGCTGCTGGTCGAGTGGGAGGAGACGATTTTCCTTGAGTCGCCGGTAGATGTTCTCGATATCGACGATGGAATCATCAACGAGGTCGCCGATGGCAACCGCGATGCCGCCCAGAGTCATGGTGTTGATGGTGATGTTAAAGAAGTCAAAGACGAGAATTGTGAGCAAGATCGAGAGGGGCATGGAGGTAAGCGAACTGATGCTCGTTCGGAAATTGCCCATGAGGAGGAAGAGGATCACGACCACCCAGAGGGCGCCATCGCGGATCGCTTCGAGGACATTGTCGACAGCGGCTTCGATGAAGTCGGCCTGTTTGAAGATGCGCCGTTCGATGACGATATCAGGTGGAAGTTCCTGCTGAAGAGAATCGAGAATCTCTTCGATACGCTGGTCAAGTGCGAGTGTATCAGCGTCGGGTTGTTTTTGGACGGTGAGGATGACGGATGGACCGCCGCTAAGTTCGGTTTTGTAGGCGTCAGGATTCGAAGCAGCAGAGTTCACGTCGTGATGGAGTTTGACCCATGTGCTGCCGTCTCCACGTTTGACAGGCCCACCAAAACGGACATCAGCGACGTCCTTGATGCGGACCGGGACGGGTTCACGCCAGAGGACGGGGGTGTCTTCGATTTCTTCGAGAGTCAGGCTTTGGCCGCTGATGCGGAGGAGTGATTCCCTGGCGTCGCGAACCATGACACCTCCGCCTGCCAGGACGTTGGCTTTGCTGGCGGCTTGGGTCAATTGATCGAGGGTGACGTCCTGAAAGGCAAGTCGAGAAGGTGAGGTGATGATCTGATACTGCTTGAGAACTCCTCCCATCACTGTGACCTGCGAGACACCTTCTGCGGCGAGGAGGCGGTTGCGCAGAGTGAACTCGCCGAGGGTGCGGAGTTCCATCGCTTTGTTGAGTCGCTCTTCCTCGGACTTGAATTCCGACGTCGAGCGAAGTCCCAGCAGCATGATCTCGCCCATGATGGAGGAGATGGGAGCCATCACAGGATTGACGTCGGAAGGAAGTTGCTCGCGAGCCAGTTGAAGCCGTTCGGAAACGATTTGTCGGTCCTGAAAAATGTCGGTGCCCCAGTCGAATTCGACCCAGACAATCGAGAGGCCGATACCCGATGACGAACGGACGCGCTGCACGCCGGTCGCGCCGTTGAGAAGGTATTCGATGGGGCGGGTGACGAGAACTTCGACTTCTTCCGGCGCGAGGCCGGAGGCTTCTGTCATGATTGTTACGGTGGGGCGATTGAGGTCCGGAAAAACGTCGACCGGCATTTCCCGCAACTTGATCGCGCCCCCGACCATCAGAGTCACCGAGACAATCAGAACGAGAGCCCGGTTCTTGAGCGAAGCGAGGATAAGCCAGTTGAGCATGACGTCTTGTTTCTTACCTCAAGGCCGAGTACGCAGTTTGCAGATGGGAGACACCCTGGATCGCGACCTCCTCGCCGAGAGCCAGCCCTGCTTTAATTTCGATGAAGCGATCATCTGATCGTCCCGTCTGGACGCTTCGTCGTTCAAAGGTTCCATCGGCTTTGTGGACGAAGACGTAGCTGCGACGACCATCGCGGACGAGAGCAGAGATCGGCAAAGCAGGTGTCGGGGAAAGATGATCGGTTGTCAAAACAACGCTGGAGAGTATGCCGTTTCGAAGTTCGTTCGCGGGGAACTCGTTGAACTCGATCCAGACGGATTGCGTGCGGTTGTCAGCTCCGACAATCGAACCTAGTCGAGACAGCTTGCCTTCTGCTTCAAATCCAGGATGAGAGATGAGACGGATCCGGGCAGGCTGTCCAATTTGTACCAGTGAGGTATCGCTCTCTCGCACGAAGGCCTGGACGCGTGCCTGAGAGAGATCATGGATTTCGAACAAAGGTTCGTTGGCGTTGATGACCTGGCCAAGGATGCGATCGAAACTGACGACAGTCCCATCGGAGGGAGCTCGGACGGGGAGAGCGGCCATGACCTGGCGAGTATCGAGGACGCGATCGATGTCGTTGCTGGTGAGGCCTTGGGTGAGAAGCTGTTGTCGAAGGTTCGTTGACTGAATGTTAAGGGCGTTGACCTGATTTTGTAGTTCGAGAAGGTTACGCCGCGAGACAGCGTCTTTTGCAGCCTGGAGGCGATGGAGTGTGCCGGTTTGTAAATCGAGTTCGAGCTTGGTGGCGAGGAGTTCGAGTTGAAGGTTTTGCAGATCGAGGCTGGCGATCTCGGCGAGAACGTCACCTTTCTTGACCGTTTGGCCACGGTCGATATGGATCGCGCGAATACTGCCATTGAGTTGAGACGACGCGGACGTGCGCAGTTGCGGAGGGATTTCGACGACGCCATCGAGTCGCAATGTTTGTTCGACGGTTTGCTCTTTGAACGCAGCGAGTTGCAGGTTGATGGAGTTCGCAGTTGAGGGACTCAGACGCAGAACACCGAGGTAGAACAGGCTGGAGAGTTCGTGTCCGCCTCGGGTGACGACTCGGTCGCCAGGATAGACGTCGCTGGACTTGATCTCGACGAGGGTGCTGGTCTGCCAGCCGATGACGACGGGCTTCTTACGGTACTCAGATGTCTCCTTTGTAGAAGTTTCTTCGACGAAGACATAACGCTCGGCACCGTCACTGAAAACAGCGTTACGGGGAATGACAGTCTTGCTGGGGCTATCGTCGAGAAGTATTTCCGCATTGGCATTCATCCCTGGGAGAATGTCAGGTGGTCCTGCGATGTTGGTGACTTTCGCCCAGGCTGTCCCTTGCTGGGTTTGTGAGTCGATTAAGAGACTGACGTGGTCAATGATGGCTTTGTAGGGTTGATGGGGATTCGACATGAAAGAGATGTTGAGAGTCTGATTTTTCCGAACGCGGTGTAAATCCTGCTCAAGGATATCGACGACAACCCAGACCTGAGAGGCATCGACGATTTCGAAGAGGTGTTCGGTCGACTCGACGAATTTACCGACAGCGACATCGGCATGAATAATGGTGCCGCTGATCGGGCTGTAAATCGGGAGCAAGACAACCGCATCCTGATCACTGTTTGTTTCGAGATCTGTCGTCGTGATTGCCAACGCCTCGGCTTTGGCTTTGAGGACACTGAGTCGGTTTTGATTTTGTAGGTGAGTGTTTTTGGCCTCGATGAAACGCTGGCCGGGAAGAGCTTCGCCGAAGGAAGCCGACTGGAGGAGCTCGAGCAATTGACTGGAAAGTGACAAGTCATTTTCCGCTTTCTGGTACTCCGATTGAAGATTGCGGAGTTCGATGCACTCGACTTCAGCGAGCTTTTGACCTGCTTGAACTCGGTCGCCAGGTTGAACGGCCAAGTTGACGATGCGTCCAGGGAGTTGAGAAGAAACGAACGCATGCTGATTCCAGGGAGCGACAGTGCGGGCATAGGCGCGCATGGATTGAGACATGGAATCGGATTTGACTTCGACCGTTTGAACATCGAGAAGATTACGAGCGGAACGGCTGAGAGTCAGGTGGCCAGTTTTGACATCGACCTCGACACCTTTGGTCGGCAAAGGCTGGTGTCCTTCATGAGCCAGAGCGGACAAGCATGCCGTCGCCCAGAACAGAAGAACTGTTGCTCGCAGGAGACGGGTTTGCATGGTTGGTGCTCTGGGTGATGAAAGACGACAGGATTTTGAAACGGGAAACGGAAGGACGAAGCTCCGTCCGAGACGCTGTCACTCGTAGCAACTGTTCTTTAATTCGATAGCGATCGATGTTGTGCAGAGAATCGAGAGAGGCGAGGCCGTTACAGTCCGTTTCACTGTTGACATTTCGCGATGCAATGAAGCGGCTCGAACGGAGTCTCGCACTCCCGATAACAGTCACTGACTACTGCTTTGGTTTCACTTTCGCTTTGAGTTCGGCGAGAGCTTTCAGAGTCTTGTCTGGATCGGAAAGAGCCCTGCCCTGGCAGCCTTTGCAGCACAGGAAGACGGGCTGATCCTTGATCATGACTTTGAGAGGAGTTCCCATCGAGCCGAGACGGTTACTGGTCGCGACCGCACAAAAGATTTGTTCTTCGGCGAGGACCTGATCAGCGGCAGGGAGTTCTGCGACAGCAGCGACGGCGACTTTGATCTGCTCGGTCTTTTTCAGTGCCACAGCAGTGTCTTTCAAAGCTGCTTTTTCGCAGCCTTTGCAGCAGACGTAGACCGGCTTGTCGTCGACGAGGATTTTGATCGGGATGCCTTTGGCGCCGAGACGAACGGTGGTCATAAATGGGCAGTAACGCTGTGTTTCCACTTCTTTGCGCTCGCCTTCCGAGAGCTTCTCGAGGTTAGTTTTGATTTTGTCTTCGAGAGTCTGTGCAACTGGTTGTTCAGACGAGGCTGCTTTTTCGTCAGCGGGAAGCTGGCCGACGAGCATGAAGAGAGCAGCGAGTAAGGCGGTTGTGGTGAGTGTGGCTTTCATGGCGATTCCTTGTGAAAAGTGAACACGAGATACTGAAATTCGAACAGTGACTGCAGATTACTTGGCTGCTTCAGCAGCGGCTTTGGCTTTGAGTTCAGCGACGCTGGCGAGTGTGGCTTTGGGATCTTCTTTGGCAGGCTCTTCGCAGCCTTCGCAGCAGATGAAGACAGGCTGGTCTTCGATGATCAGTTTGATCGGTGTGCCCATGGAGCCGAGGGGTTCTCCCGTAACGGCGCAGTATTTCTGCGCAAGGGCGAGAGCGCGATCTTCTTCGCTGAGCTTCGCGAGGCCTTCTTGCTCTGTCTTGCCTTCTGCTGGTGTCTGCTGAACAGGTTGAGTGGGCGGCTTTGCGGCTTCACAGCCTGTCAACGTGAGTGAGGCTGTGATCACCACAGCGATAAATTTCGATGTCATAGGTATTCCTTGAAATGTGGTCGTTGATAAGTGTCGATGAAGCGAAACTGTTACTCAGATTTCTTGACGTAATCGCCAGGAGGCAGGACATCATCAGGAGATGTCTTGGCCATTTTGACGAATTCGTCGACGCAGGGTGGACAGCAGAATTCGTACGGTTTGCCACCGACGATCCAGGTGAACTGGGGATTGGCTTTTGTCATTGTGACGGGGCAAATCTTATCGCCGGGCTGAGGAGACATGTCGTGTGAGGACATCATCCCTTCGAACTTAATGGAGGCCGTCGTGTTGCCATTGGCGAGGATATCCGCCTCCGTATATTTCCCGCCCGGAGTGAGGTAAAGCTGGCGTTCTTCCTCGTCAGCGACCTTTGCGGGCATGCCTTCGTTGTGAGGCTTCGATGCGGACTGGAAGCCCATGCGGAAGCGTTCGCCGGAAATCGAAATATTGGGGATCGTGACGTCAAGCTGTTGACCAGTCATCCCTTCAGGAAGGGCGCCGACGAACTGCGAAGTACGGTTCGGCTGATCCCCATCCTGCGGTTCAGGTGAAAGCGTGAAAGGCTGCGAATCGGAATCGCCAGCAAGTCGGACGAAGCCTTTGAGAGTTTGATTTTCGACGTCTATGACGCGCGATTCGTCGTTGCCGAGCATGTAAAGACGCAGAACATTGCCTTTTTCGAACACGGCCTCGGCGTGGTAACTGTCACGTCCGAGTGAGATCATGATCCCGCCGTGGTCGCCTGCTTTGTGGCCGTGTTCGGAAGAGTCGTCTGTCGTTAATGCTGAGACGACAGTCGCTGAGGGGATTGCAGCATTGTCCGGGGCTGCGTCGGTTGTTGCTGGTTGGGTTGGTGTGGATTCGCTTTGCTGTTGATTGCAACCCGCAATGAACAAGGCGATGGTCGCGAAAGCCAATCCGGTTTTGGATGAGAGAGATGCCGACATGGGAACTCCAGAGATTTATCGAAGACGCATCGTGCGTGTTGATGATGGATGACGGTCAGAATCGGCGTGACGCATCGGACCATGCGATTGAGGATCGCGTGGAGAATGGACGCAGTGACGCAAAGCGTTGAGTTTCTAGTGCGAACTCAACGACAGTTCAGAGCAAGTAAAGAGGGAGCAGACCGACAAGATTGTGAGTCGAGTCCGCAAAAATGGCGATCAGCAGCGCCAAGAGCAGTAAACGACGCGCAGATCGCGTCCGGAGCGATGGAGGGGTTCAAACGAGCCGTCCGGGGACAATCGCAATGTCGGTGTCGTGACATCAAAAGTCATCGGAGATGTCAGTAACGCATGCAGATTCAGCAAAAAGTTTTGTGACCATTCTGCTGTGACAACTGTCTGTTCAGGAACAACAGCTTCGCAAGACGCTTTCTCGCATTGGCAGCGTTTCGGAGCAGGCTCATCTGATGACTCAGTCGGAGCTTTCGTTTCACAACATGGACTGGCCGAGGAGTGGCAGCAACTGGGCCGAGAGGGAGTCTCTTCCGTTTTGGTTCCGACTAGAGAAGCGAATTCCTGCGAGGCGCGTGCAATCGTGCAACAACACGGAGCAGCGCCCGTGATGGCGATCAGCAGCAGATAACTCGCAAGAAGATATCGAAACATGAATTGAACCAGAGTCCGATAGAAGTCGGTAGGGCGTACCGCATTCTACGAACTCAAACGGGAACTGTCATCGCCTGTTTTTGAAAATCGGCTGAGTGGTGCTGATATTTCATTGGATCGACGGAATACGATGAAGTATCGCACCTCTCAGGAGGTCAAAAGATCGTTTGCGAGTCTATGTCAGTACAAGAAGTTTCTTCGGCTGCCCCGCCCGACTCGGCTGCCTGGATGAGAGGCGAGATGGCGTCTGGCATTTTGTGTCTTCCAGAACCGGGGATCGCCTTCTGAGCTCGAACAAAACTGGTCGCATAGTTTCGGCAGCAACAGAGTTACTCTGTTCGCGTGACAGTTGAATGGTCGTTCGTCTTACAGAACTGCTCTCTCATTCTACCGAGCGATTTCTGATAATGGGCTCGGAGAATCCCTAAGTCAGATTCCATGGCGAGCCAGCTGAATCCCATGTCGACGAAGTGACGAATATCATCATCTCCCCGGATTAATAGCCCGGATTTTTTTCCAAAGCGGTTTGCCGCTACAGCGACTTGCTCCAGGCACTTTGAGAAGCTTTCCATGTGACTTTCAGGATGGGCTTTGAGGTCCCACTGTAAATCAGCAGGACCAACAAACAGGACGTCGACGCCATCGACCGCAGCGATCTGTTCCGCAATAAGAACTGCCTGAACTGTTTCGATTTGAGCAATCAACAGGGGAGCAGACGGCCCATCGTTGCCCGGAAACGGCCTGTTTCCATAACCATAAGCGCGAACCGAGCGTGAGACGCCGCGGTGTCCCAATGGCGGGTAACGCATGGCCTGGACGCAATCTCTGGCTGCTTGTGCGGTTTCGACATGTGGGACCATGATCCCTGCTGCTCCCCAGTCAAGCAGACGTGCCATCAGATCGGGATAAGCTGCCCCGACGCGGACAATGGGAAGGGTGTGACTTCCTCGAAATCCACGCAACTGATTCAGAACATCAGCTTCCGTTCCACTCCCGTGTTCGAGATCAATTAACAGCCAATCGAAACCTGCATCGGCGGCCAGTTCTGTGACGACAGGCGAGGCACTTGAAATCCAGCTTCCCAGAGAAATTGTTCGATCCGGTTGGCCTGTCATAGAGTTCCTATCTCCGCGTCTGAAATCAAGCCATCAAGGACACGGAAGATCCTTGCTCGAGTTTGCTGAACCAGATCAGCTCCAGTCATTCCGGACCCGAAAAGAAAGAAGCTGTCGGTCCGATCGAAATAACCTGCCCCAACTCGAATCACCGCTTTGACGATCATGTTGCGAAGCAGATGCAGCCAGAATCGTCTGCCGTATTCTTGCGGAAGTCGCTGGATGGACTGGTATCCAAGAATCGCATTGGAAATGACAGGGCCATCATGAAAACATCCCAGAAGTGAGAGATCGTCCATCTCGTCTGCTGAGACGGAGTCATCCCAATCGATGTAGGCGACGATGCCCTGCTGCGTCCCAAGAATGTTCCAGAAGGCAAGGTCTTTGTGGACCAGACAACCTGACGTCAGCGAAAGCAGATCCTCATGACTGTCCACTGCGTTGGTAATGGCGAGGACTTCGGCTGAAGAGAGAAACTGTTTTTGCGCGAGATAATCGAGATGTTTATGCCAGTTTAGAAAGAAGTAGTCTCTGTAGCTTTCGTGATAGCCTTTCAGGTGTTTGTGATATCGAATCTCATGCGGATCGAAATGACCGAAGCCAGTCACAGGAACCGTCTGCCACCTCGCGATGGCGGTTCCAATCTCATAGGCAACGTTGAGAGGATTGAGGCGTCCTTGTTTGTATTCTTCATTCAAATCGTGGAAGGGGACCAGGTCCATCATCTGCCAGGCAAACGGAACACGTTCGCGCGAGACATCGACGCGGTGGACTTTGGGTGTCGGAACACCGCGTTGTCGCACGCAATCCATGACATGTGATTCGACTTCCAGGTGTTGATCTCGCTCGGGGCCGTTCTCAACTCGAATAAAGCAGCGTTGGTGATCAATCGTTGCTTCCCAGGTGAGATGGTTCCCCTGCCCTCGCCCATGACGAAGATCAATAACCGCCCCTGGATACTCTTCACCCAGCAGGCGCCGAAGTTCTGGCTCGATCAAAGAGCTATCTCGCTCCCTTTGAGTACCGTGAAAAGCCGCTGGACGATCGCATTTCCAGTAGTAGATCCCGCGACGTCCGAGTGTCGAAGTCGTTGGCAATGAGATCAGCGTCATGTGGAAAGTCCTTCCGTGGTTGCTTCCAGACTGCTGGCCTGCATGAGCGACTGCTCAACAACCTGCTTGTCATCAGCAGCAGATTTGCTCTGACGCCACCAGGCGGCGAGAAGGCTGCCCATCAGATTTTGAATGAGGGCACTGAAGACCGCTGGCAGGGTCGCCAGAGGATGGGCTGCGAAATGGTTTCTCGCCATCACGGCAGCCATCCCGCCGTTTTGCATTCCGACTTCGATGGAGATCGTTCTCGCGATTCGTTCTGAATGCCCGGTTATCCTTGAGACAACGTATCCGACGATGAATCCAAAGATATGTAGCAAAGTCACCGCGATCGCGACCCTCAGTGCATGAGCCGCCCACAGGTCGACGCTCGACGATACGATCCCTCCGGTGATCAGGCAGATCGCGATCACAGAAAGAATCGGGCCAAGCCAGGAAACTCGCTGAACGGCCTTCGGAAAACGCCAGTTCAGAAACACACCGACCATGACCGGCATGACGATGATTAAGAATGTCGAGATACAAAGCCCAATGGCATCGACTGCCACAAATTGCCCAGCCAGAAGCTGACACCACATGGGTGTGAAAATGAATGCCAGAAATGTTGAGACCATCGTGACAACAACTGATAGCGCAACGTCCGCACCAGCCAGGTAAGCAATCACGTTCGATGCAGTCCCCCCTGGACAGCTACCCAGCAGGATCAGACCGACAGCCAATCCCGGTTCGAGCTGCAGGACATTTGCAAGAATCCAGGCCAGGATTGGCATCGTCGTGTACTGCAAACCAAATCCGAATGTGACGCTCCCTGGCATTTGAAGCAGCCGACGAAAGTCATCAACGGTCAGTGTCATCC
This sequence comes from Lacunimicrobium album, assembly GCF_052161635.1. Classification (GTDB taxonomy): domain Bacteria; phylum Planctomycetota; class Planctomycetia; order Planctomycetales; family Planctomycetaceae; genus SXPC01. Next base: position 2,778,206 of record NZ_CP197413.1, on the reverse strand, counting down.
CCATGCCGAGCATGACAACCATCAACGCCCCGGAAATCAAATTGCCATGAAACCAGATCAGTGTCTGTGGCCAGAAGAATGCAACGAGTGTCGTTAACAGCATCCAGACTGGATAGAGATCGGTAAAGCGTTTGAGCATAATTCGTTCGCAGGCATCAGAAAATGTGTTCGACTCTCAACGACGCGAGTGCGCGACGTTTGTTTATTTACTCTTTTTCTCTTTCAGCGGCTTACTGATCAACATCTTAAGCCTGGAATTTGGACTGACGAGTTTCCCGGCCTTGATGTCCTCTTCTGTAAATCTCGCCAGAAGGATCTCGCCATCGGTCGCACGGTTTCGATCGTAAGAAATGAAGAGTGTCCCATCTGGTGCCTGGAAACCATCGGGATAAGAAACACCTTTGCGTTCATCCAGCACGAGACCTCCGGACCATGTTTTGCCATCGTCGTCTGACAGCCATGCCGAGAGTTGAACCCGACCTTCATGTTGATCAATCTTGTCGCCATGCTTGATGAGCAGGATTTTTCCAGAGGCCAGGCGTCGAATGTGAAAACGGGCAGCGGGTTGTTTGACTGCTGAAAGCGCAGGGGCTGTCCAGACTTTCCCGCCATCGACGGACGCCGTTTCCATGATGCCGTTTCTTGTTCTCGCGAGCATCCACAGCGAGCCATCGTTCCTTTCGACAACCATGTGCTCATGCCAGTCCGGTTCTGGATACGAGACCTTGCCTCGTTGCTCCCAGGTTTTTCCTTGATCTTTCGAGACAAAGACATGTGCACCACGCAGCGGATCCAGTTCTGCAAAACATCCTTTGAATGGGCCAAATCCAGGCGACTGGTTCAACGATACTGGTAACATCCACTCACCTGTCGATAACACCGTCGGCTTGTTGAGCGTCACGCCGTGCCAGATTCTCTGCGGCTGTGACCAGGTTGGTGAATCGGAATCCGGGTTCTCGCAGACACTCGCCCAGACACCAGCCCGGCCATCGAACATGTGCATGGACTGATCGAAAATCAGCCACAATCGTCCAAGTGGATCTGTCCAGAGATTGCCCACGAGAATGCTGCGAGGTTGAGCATGCAACGGGGAATGCGTATCAACGACGAGCTTTGGCTTTGACCAGTTTTCACCGTTGTCGTCGCTCGTTGCCAGGACAAAATACGCATCCGGACTATCACCACCCGCCACCCAGCAGGCCCACAACCGTCCCTTGGGGGTTCGCTCGATCCCGATCGTCATGCCATAATCGAGTTGATCGTAATCATACTTTGGCAGCGGTGACGTTTTGAGAGTAGGCGGGATCAATGCCAGATCCGCAACCGCTTCCATGGTCTTGATTTCCTCCTGACGAATCTGGTCGGGGGTCATCAATGTGAACCGCTGGACTTTCTCGTTGGTACGCTGATCAAACAGTGAAACAGGCTCACTGCCATGAACGCTGCTGGACACAGCCAGTCCCGTACTCACCAGAACGAGTGAGAATGCAACCAGACGACTCGAAGAAAAACACCGCATGAATTTACCTGCTTATCTATGATGGACCGACGTTGAATATGCAGCATGAAATAGACTTACTCACTCGAGCGCTCCGCGCCCAACCGTATCAATGGTCCCGGGATACCCTGGTCCTCCCGCTGCCACATAACCCTCACTTCGTCCCGTTTTATCCGGGCTGATCCAGAATGAATATAGCGAGCCGTTTGTCAGCTCGAAGCGAAATTGCACGGGCTTTCCGTGTAACGATGTCAGATCTGTAGCACCCTTCCATGTGACAGCTTGCAGTGTCGTATCTCCAGAAACTTCCTGACAGTTTTCAAACGTGAAGGGGGCAATCTCCTGGCCTTCCTCATCAACTGCAGCCACGCGGAGTTTACCATTCGGGGCGCTGACGTTGACAAAAAGATGCTTCCCTTCAAAAGTGACCGGACGCGTTGTGAGAGTTCCCGTTGCTTCGACGGCATCGAGGGAGGCAAAGCCATCGCGTCGAAGTGTTGCCAGTCCGACACTGGCTCCCGTATACATACCGCGTGCACCAGAAGGCGAGGAGCCGCTATATCCGGTATACGGAAAGACGAGCTTGTCTCCCACGACGGCAAAGACTCCAGCCGTACTGTGTAAGTAAGCGCGATCCCACGCTCCTTCCTGACGTGAACCGCGAATGAACCCAGAACGATCAGGTCGATGCCAGTGAAATCCATCGCGACTGAAGCCGAGTTCGAGATCCGTCAGCTTGGGAAACTTTCCCTGATCGCATAGCCCATTATTGGGACCGCGATGAATATAATGAATCCCAATCATCAAGCTTTCGTATGCGACCGCATTCAAGCTGTAGAGTTGCGGAGCTTCACCGGGATGCGGATAACTGCCTGTCTGCTCAGGGCGATCAAGCTTGTCTGCATTCGTCCAATAAACGGAATCAGACCAATCCCCTTTCATGAACTCGCGACTCTCTGAGTAGTATCGACTTCGTCCACGAGGCCCGTCCCGCTTGACACTATAGGCCCAGACCTTGCGAAATGGATTGTAGAAGAACGAGCAGTAATCCCCGGCATGTCCCACCGAAACGGGCTCACTCCAGGTAAGACCATCTGCAGAAGTCGTGACTTGATGTCCCGGCTTGCCACGATCCGTCAGAAATTTGAGTCTTTCATCTGGCTTCTTCGCATTGAGATCCAGCCACAGACAGTTGTCGCCGCCAACGGATTGGATTCCCTTCGGTAACAGGATATTGGTCCCTTCAGAATTCAGTTGAGGACGCTGCCAGTTCACCAGATCCCGACTCGTCGCCAGCGCCAGTCCGCCACGCCATCCAGCGGTATAGAACATCTTGAAATGCTGTTCACTCGGGTCGTAGAAAACGCCACCATGTCCGAGATAACAAACGGCTTGCTGACCGCGCTCTCCTATTGAGGAAGACGCGAGTTCCTCAGCCGTCTCGGCGTGAAAGACGGGATTCTCCGTATACTTCTCTGCGTTGTGAAACGTGCGAACCAGATCCGTCGATTCGATCAGAAAGTCATCCACAAACAACTGCCTGCCCCGATTGATCGGAAGAACTTTCGGCGGATGCTCTAAGTAGGGAACCGGCATTGGTTCTGTTGATTTTGGATCAAGGTGAATTGGTGGCCAAGTCGACGGCAGCACGATTCCGTTTTCCAGACGCTCGCCATCATTCTGGTTCCAGTCGGGAGCAGCGAGGACAGACGCCTCTCGAATTCCCACGAGGACTGCAAACTTACTGAGAGACAGCTTCTCTCCTTTTACGACATTCTTCTGGTAGATCGAAACTCTCTCAAAATCATGGGGACCAAACAGCTGGAAATTGTCGGGGTCAGGAACCTGGACGTACCCTGCCCTCTCCAGCGTTACCCCCTGGAACTTCGTCGCAGGATGCTTTACATACGGAACGAGAACAGTCAACTTGCCGTCAGCAGTCACGACGAACTCTGTGCGCTCGATGCTACCGCGGACGAACGCCTGATCCCTCAGCGAGTCTGGAATTTCCAAGGCTCGGTAATCGCGATCGGAAAACAGCAGAACACCCGGCTTGAGCACGTCAACTTCGGGTTGAATCCCTTTCAGTCGAACTGAAGCACCGGAATCAGATACTGCAGGACGTTCGGAGGCACTGACACTTGCCAATGCAAATAATGCGGCTGCGAGATAAAGTGAACTGATTTTTGATAATCGGAACATGAAGCATCTCCTCCAGTCACAAAAGGACTCTTGATCTACTTCAACTCGAATGTGAAGTCGTTCGGGGAGTCTTTTTCCACCTTCGCTGATAACCCGCTCTTGGCAGGCATTCCATACTTTTCAGGAATAGCTGATGTCATTGGTACTGAGACTTCATTTCCCGTTTTGGCGTCAGTTGTGGCGACGACATTGCCGACAGCCTTGAATGCCTGAATCGTCACTTTATGCTCTCCCAGCAGGGCGCCAGGTTGACCCTGCGTTACGAGAGTAAACCGCCCTTCACTATCCGTCGTCCCGACTCCAATAGGGCCAGCCAGCGGAGTGAAGATGACACTAGCCGAAGGGAGTGGCTTTCCCTGGTAAGTGACGATTCCTTTCGCCTGGGCTGTCTCCGGCATATCTGACTTTGCACACCCGATCAGACATCCTGTCAGCACGACAAATATTAAACGTCTACAAACTTTCATGATCTGTTCCCATCTGGAAGAGTCATCAAGATCTCAAGCAACGCAGTTCGAAAGAGAGGTCTGCCAGCAAGCTTAGAAGTCACCGATCACTTGGCCATCGGATCGACCGCCAAGTCGCTGATAAGTTCCTGCATGGTCAATATTTTCGCTTAGAAACCGGACTGAGCCGTCCGCCAGGAGAAATTGGCTCCCGCCCTTATGATTGGACCGGAATCCATGTGAGAAGTTCCATGCTGACTCTGGATATGCGTTCCCGGCGTCATGTGTTGCACACGTTTGATAGCTTGTCCTTCTGTTTGGGCCCATCACAGTACAGGGCGTGCAGTCGTTGATGGGAGTAATGGTCGTCGCATCCGCGTTGCAGATCGATTGGCAGCTTGACCAGCTGCCGCGATCCATGTTCACATCACGGCTATCAATACACGTCGGAATAACTTCTCCGACTGCAATGGTATTGGACAACCCATCATTGATGTCTGCAAATCGAATCAATGCCCCACGACGTGAGATGATTCCCGAGATATTTTTCTTCTCGCTGCTGGTTCCCCAATCGGTTGTCTTTTCAGCATAGATTTCAAATGGCGAGCAGCCTGGTACCCCGGTATGACGATTGGAAGAGGCTCTTTGTGAACCCAACGAAGCCCCGTAATTCCCTAACGCCCAGGTATTTCTCACACTCCCCCACGAATCCGAAGGACATGTCGCGCCAGGAATGGCAACCTGCCGAAACTGCCGGCCATCGGCGAGAATCTGAAAACGAACGTCGCGGTGCCGGGCAGGTGAGGTCGAATAACTGGACGCTGGCAATTGTCCTGCCATATCGAGCTGATCGTACAAAGCCGCCTGTTCGAGAAACGGAAGAATACGGACCTGCCAGCTGACTCGAGGATAGCTGTCATCCGCGCCAGTCCCGCCGAGCGGCAATGTCCCTGTCACGTCATGATAGTTGTGGAGAGCGATGCCGAACTGCTTGAGATTGTTCTTGCATTGTGTTCGTCTCGCCGCCTCACGCGCCTGCTGAACTGCCGGCAAAAGAATAGCTACCAAAGTCGCAATAATAGCAATGACAACAAGTAACTCGATCAGTGTGAACCCATTTGGGCATTCGGAAGGTCGCACGCGACAAAACGCAGGTGATTTGCCAGACAGACGATTGCGAGACGTGAATCGGAACATGTTGGACTCCAGTAGTCAGCACGAACGAGAAAAGATCAAACAACTGGTATACCAGATTAAAACAATGCATCAACACTCGTTCAAGTGTAATGTCCTGTTCTAAGGGGCTTTTTCTCAAATTGACCAAAATCTCTGCTTTCTGTCGACAATTTCCGATTTCGCATGCTCATGCCATCACGTAAACTGGAGTGTCACTTTTGCCCATCCGAACCAGTCAAGACGGACAATGCCGTGCAAACTACCTCTGAACCAGAGCCAATCGCGCTGAGTCAACTCGCCTATTCCCGTATCCGAAATATGCTTCGTGATGGCAAGATTTCAACAGGCATGAAGATCTCGGAAGGGAAGCTCGCAAAAGAACTGGGCTTCAGTCGAACGCCCGTGCGGGATGCGATCCGCCGACTCCAGAACGAGGGGCTGGTGTACCAGGTTCCTCAAAGCGGGACTTATGTTTCCAGACCCGGACGACGCGAAATTGCTGAGATCTATGATGTCCGCCTGGCCTTGGAATGCCGGGCCATAGAGCGAACTGCCATGCGGATCAGTCACGAACACCTGGATCAACTCTCGCAGTTTTACCAGACAATGTTCCGTTACGTGGCTGAGTTTCGCGACTCCAAACAGACAATTCTGACCGGAGAACCGCTCAGTGGCTTCCTCAAAGCTGATTTGGAGTTTCACCTTGTCATCTTCGAAGCAGCAGACAACCACATTGCAACAAAGATCTACAATGATGTCCAAATGCGAAATCGAGCCTTCGGCGACCAAAGCCATCACCGCGACCTGCGACACCTGACATCGGTTCTCACCGCTCATGCAAACATCCTCACTGCCCTTCAGAATCAGGATGCAGTGGAAGCCCGGAAATTCATGGCGTCGCATATCGAAGACAGCCTGCGCGACGCCCTCACCACCTTTGACCAGATCCCTCGCAACATTTAACAATGCTTTGGAAAGGTCTTCACAGAGGAATTGCTGGCCCTACCCTATTGGTGACAGTTTTCACCAGATCTCGTTTGTCGTTGAGTTCGATCAATGTGCGTTAGGATCCATTCCAGAGTGCGTAGGTGTTCGCGTTACGAACTAGTTCGAAATGATCTCGCAATTAGCGAGTAGCCGTGATGCCCTGCTGTCGACTCGCGGATTCCCCAATCGAGTAACTCTGCGATGGCTTTGGTGACGTGAGATTCTGGATGTCTTTTCGAATCGTCCATCACGATGATTGAGTCATCGTGAGTCATCTTTTCGATCTGACGCAAGACTCCCATGCGGCCGTAGTTGCCTGAAGGGCCGTCAAGCAGAATCAGGTCGTACGGTTGTGACGGAGGTGTCCAGTCGTACCAAAGTGGATTGCCCACGAGTTGACTCGGGACGACAATATTTCTGCAATCAGGAAAGGTCCCGATGAGGTGCGCGATCCACTTGGGATCATTTTCAAGACTGGTATGCAGACAGTCTGCATTCACAAAAAGCTTGGTAGAGAGTCCGCAACCTGCTTCTAACGTCTTCATGCCTGGTTTGAGGAACTGCGAGATGCTTGCCCAGACTTGCCCCGGGAGGGCCCATTTCAAATCAGCACCTGATTGACGCCATTGATCAGCAAGGGCTGCAAATTCAGGATAGACATGAGTGGCGTCAATCTGCTCACCAGGAAATGAATCTGAGAATCGTCGCTCCAGCTTGCCCTTCAATTTGGGGTACATGATTGACACATGACCGATGTGCTGAGACAGGCTGGGGCTATGGGTGTAGACCTTCAGATTTGCTCGTTGACACCATTCGCCAACAGCACCATCAATGTGATGAAGTCCATCGCCGCGAAAATGTTGAGACTTGGGAGCAGCACGACGGTGGTTCACGGTCCATGGATGAGCCAGAAATTCAAAGACTCTTTCTCGCGGAAACGCCAACGCCTGGGCGCTGGCCATCCCATAACCGCCGGGCATGGTATGAAAACCGAAAGGGCCGTTGTTACAGGTCGGGCAAAATAGAGAAAGCACACCACAGTCTTCTGGAAGGTCCCAGTGTTCCACATAACTCCGAACCTCGCGGCTGAACACGACATCGTCCTGAACGATGAGATAGAGATCTGCATTCGGATCTCTTGCGGCAAGTTCCGTCACAGCCAGCCAGAAGTTGGGCCATCCACCGATGCGAGGCGAGCGTTGTGTTGATTCGTAGCCAACAGGAATCGAAAGGTCGCCATCAGCAAAGATGCGTGGTTGAGGAAATCCGGCGGACTTGAGACTTTCCAGGGTGCGGGTCAACGTGTCTTCGCCGCGCTGTGCCACGGTGACGCCGACCGACCAGCTCGAGATCTTCATGGGAGCCTTGATGACGTGATGAGTGGATTGTAGTGCCTATCGGCTTGAGTCATGGACTCTTAGTTTTCTGGGTATCGTCAGCGAATGGCTTTACGGAGCACTTTGTGCGGTGCGTTGGATGTCGGACGCCGTTGGCGTTCTCGCCCTTGAAATAATGCTTCTGCCACTCCGAGCCACGGTCATCTCGACTGTTGAAGTTCGACCGGCTGACCCGCCAGGCGTTGAACTGTTGGAGGAGTTCAGGGTCGCTGTGAATGGGCAGTCGTTTTGGTGACATCTGTTCGATCAGAGACAGATCGTAAGGCTGGACGAAGCAGATGGGTTCACCTTTTTGAAAAGTCACAAGGCGTCTGGGGGTGGTGATTTTCCAGTTCATGGTGAAGGTTGCTATTGCCCAGTCGGTCTCGACGAAACCTTCCAGTGGCCAGCAGTATTCTTTAAAGTGATTCGGAGCACCGCGTACCAGCAGGCCGATTCCTGGCGGAGTGCGGAACAGAAACGGAATTGTAAAGGTGATGATCCCGCTGCCGAAATGCGACGTGACAATATGATTGACGTTCACGTCGGGTGTTGCACACTGAATGCTGATGCCGGTCTGGTAGGACGGCGTCCCGTCCCAAAGAACAGCAAGATCGGCCGGACATCCGATTACCCACCCTGCCTGATTAGCCATGAGCAGAGGAAGACACCGTTCTGCGAAGGCATTAGGAGTGGCTTTCATCCAGTCACGACTGATCTCCGCAGGCGAGAGAGACCAGTGCTCAGTGGGGGCAACTTCAAAGGCAGTGAGGTGCATGGGGTGGGTGTCGCTCAAGTGAAAAACTCTCGTCTCGTGAGCATGGCAATCACCTGTTGATTTTTCATCTGACAGCTTTGTGATAGCAGCCATTTCTGTAAATGTTAGCGGTCAACACTCGTCTTCTTGTGGAGTCAAGCGTAAGGGTTCGGCTGATGTGTAAAAGTAACTGGTATGACGAATGATGGTTGCCCATTTGGCGGATTGACTTCAACAGAATCAATTCCTTGATAAGTCTCCTCTGGCGGGTCTGCACATATCACTTCGATAACGGCGGAACGAGAGTCAGGAATGTGATCGGCGAGTTGGTAGTTTGTCAAAGCCACAGTGTAAGAATGCAGCTTCTTTCGAAGCAGTTCGCGCCGTTCGTTGATGTCCCTGGTAATACCTGCATCCGTGATGACGAGAACTGTCCCCGCAATATTCATGTCGATCTTGTTGACTTCTTCCAGCATTTTGTCTCCTTGGGCTTTGTCAGTTTGGATTGAGCTGATCAGGATTTTGCTTTGGTGAGAACGCAATAGATGATCTGAGGCCGGCTGTCTCAGGATTTTTCAAATGTTATGAGGGCGAACCGGATCGCCCCATCGCTTCGGTGATGGTGTGATAGCAATCTCTCGACGTCATTCGATATCTAATGCGCTCTTTGTGCCCAATACTGTCATGCAAGCTCTGATTTCTGGCTATCAAGCCGATAGTGTCTACTATCTGAAGTTACTTCTGTAATAATGGTACGAATGCAACTCCCTTAAACGGGTTCCGTTGAAACCTCGCCTGAAGCTCTTGTGATGCAAAGATTCGTAGCGGATACTCAGGAATCGAGAAGAATCGATATTTCGGAGCGGTTGAAGTAAATGCAAAAGCATTGATGGTCATAATCTCTGAAGGATTGGATTTATAGTACAACAAATTTGATCTGTCTCGGTCGAGACAATCCACGAGCTGATTTCTTCTTAGGAAATAATAGACCGATGCATTCAGAAAAACGGGTAAAAACGAGTAGTATTCGAACTCGTCATCATCCCACGAATCAATAAAATCTGCAGAGAACATTCCTCCCATTCCCCCATCCAAGTAGCCATGCCATTTGTCGTATGATTTGCTTTTGATAGAAATGTGTAGAGGGACGTAGTTCTCCAAAGGGAGGTCACCGACAATTACTGCAGATGCTTCTTCCCAGTCGATGGATGAATTTGTGGGTGTACTGAAATTGATTTCTGGGCGTTTTTCCTCGGTAGAATGAATGAGCTCAAAAAACATTAATTGTTTCTCTTTTAGATTTTAATTTTGTAAGCGAACACGGGCATCACCATTCAAGAGCAGTTCTCGAATGAACTCGAGCTTCTCGATCGCTTCTGCCTTATTCTTTGATTTTGAAAGCTCTTGAATAACGAACGTAGTGTAAGTTTTCAAATGTCGACCGGTATGCTTGTGGGCAACACGACCAGCATAATCAGCCCCAGGAAGGAAAACTCCGTTTTCGACACCATTCAAGTCAATCCCCCAGCTTTGCAATCGCTTTCCAAGTTTTGAATCGCGAAGAACATAGGGAAAGATATGATGCGCCTGGGCCGCCACCGGATAGGTGGGCGACATGCTCGCGGAAAGGTTTTTGCGAAGGATTTCACGCGCTTGACTCCCGGTGAGATTCGCCACCATTCGAATCTTCGCAAGTGAGGCGAAACCTGAGGGGGCGATCATCGATGGCTCGATCTCCAGCCGATACTTCCCAAACGTCTCCAGCTTGCCCAGCATGTCGATCTGGCTAGCCGAAACCGTAACGCCCATCAAACGTAAAAGCGTCACAGAGGCGTGAATGCCCTGGCCAGATGAAAGCTGTCCTCCGCTTTGCTGAAGTGACTGATACAGTTGATAACTTTCGATCGAGGCATCGACGGCATCGTAAATGCCATTCATCGCCGCGAGTGTGGTTACCGCGGTCGCCCCAGCCTTGAAGACTTTCGCGAAGACAAGAGACGTTAAGAGAACGTCAGCAATTCCACTCCTGATCGCGCCGGTCGTGTTACCTTGCAAATAGGAATCAAGCGTCGCACCGCCGGGCAGGAGTCCCAGCAAGAATTCATTCACGAATAACTGCGTCTGCTGAGCAGCGATCGTTTGAGGATCGTTAACGAAAATATCAGCAGCGGACTGTCGACTAAAAGTGGCTGGTGTCACCCCGACGAGTTGATAGTGGGAAGGAACGTAAGTGGTGCTTCCTCCCGTATACGGGTTGTAAGCAGTCTCAGCTCTGTAAACCAGTTTGAGAACGAGATGCCCAAGTGGCGTGGTCACGACGACGGCGTCGTCATATTGGACGACCATTCTCTCATTGATCGCAAGGCTTCCCTGCTCGGCGAGCAGAGTATCAATGCGGCTCAAGGGAATACTGCTGGGATCAAAATCACCGATCTCGAACTCGACTCCCGCCTCTTCACTTTCATTGGCGACCGTGACGGTGGAAAATATCTTGCCGCCCTCTGGGGTGGTGATGACGATATTTAACAGGTCCGATTCGCCGAACGCATAGGGCGCGGCCTGGGTCAGTTTGATCTGACCGGTCTGCGGATCGATGGTATATCGACCAGCGTTGGGATCGTTCCCGCCATCGAGTTGATGTTCGAATTGAAAGGTGACATCGGCGTTACTTGCGGGCTCCTCGATCCTGCCGATAACATCTCCGACTTGTCTGCCATGCCGGTCAAAATGCTTGTAAGCTGTTCCATGAATAACGAAATAAATCGTTCCATTGGCAGATAGTCCATCACTATCGGTGACTCGATATTCAATTTCGAGCTGCCCTGTCGTTCGATTATAGGCAGGGTGAGCTGTCGTCAGATAACCATCCACGATCAGATGTCCAACCCCGCCTCGAGACTCAATGCGAAAAGGCGCATCTTCTGTCAGAATCTCGTAGGTCAGGCTGTATTGATCGTCGAAATCCTGGTCACGCGCGTTGATGGTTCGTAATTCGTACATCTCATAGGTTCCCTCAACGAGAGAATATGAGTGATCGGCAGTTGTCGGCGCTTCATTCACATCGTTGATATGGATGATAACAGTCGCGTTTGCATTCGCAGTGTTGTTAACAGCAATCACAGAGACTTCCCAATAGGCAAAATCTTCGTAATTTAAAATATCGGACCAACTTAAAATGTTTCCATATTCAGTATTCTTGAAAATGTATCCTTCACTATCAATAGAAAATGGACCGGTGGTGTATCCAGGTGTATTTCCCTCATGGGAAAATGCCCTCGCAGACCCGAGGGCAAACTCCGTGGCATTGCTGGCATCTACCCTTCCAATTTTATAACCACCCAATGAGTGGTCATTGTCATCCTGCCACCAGACGTTCTCGTCCACCGAGAACTCTTCATCGTTGATGGAGGGTGGAGGTGGTGGGGACGGAGGTTCGTCGGGGCCACCTGGATCGCCGGGGCCTCCTGGTGGGGGAGGCGGTGGTGATGGTGGTTCGCCGGGTCCTCCTGGGGGAGGCGGCGGTGGTGGTGATGGCGGTTCACCGGGACCTCCTGGAGGTGGAGGAGATGTTGGTTCTCCTGGAGGGGGAGGAGGGGATGTGGGGTCGCCGGGGTCTTCCTCGCCCGGTTCTTCGCCACCTCCGTCGCCTGGATCTTCGCCGCCAGGTGGTTGGTCGCCACCTTCGTCTCCGGTACCAGGGCTGTCCGGATCGTCATCACCTGGATCATCTCCGTCGCCGGTGCCTTCGTTGTCTCCCCCTCCCCCTTCGCCTTCATCTTCTCCACCCTCTCCGTCGCCCCCTTCTCCGTCCCCGTCGCCTCCTTCACCCCCGTCCCCTCCATTGCCGTCATCATCACCGGGAGGATCTGTTCCGTTGTTGGGCTCTTCTTCGTTGCAGACTTCGCATTCGCAATCTTCTTCTTCGCAGTCCTCTTCACATTCGCATTCTTCCTCTTCCTCTTCCTCTTCCTCTTCTTCTTCACCATCGCCCGTGCTCGTGGGTGGCCCGACTGGCGGTTCGGGCTCTTCAGGGAATTCCGTTTCACCCGTTCCGGTCCCTGTGCCCGTCCCGCTGCCTCCATCTCCAGAACCTGAGCCAGTCCCTTCCGGCGAAGGAGGAGATGTTGGGGGTGAAGGAGGAGATGTTGGTGAAGGAGGGGCCGGTGGTGTGGCTGTCGCGCTTCCTTAGTCACCACTGCCTGAACTCATAGACTCTCCCGACCCGCTGCCCGAGCCAGAATTGACCGATGACATCGGGCTGAGTGGCGGCTCTGGTGGTTGTTCAATAACAGGAGGGGCTGCGAATTCATCCTCAGGAGAAGTGGCAGACAGCAACTGGCGTGTCTCTAATTGAGCCATCCGATGATGAAGGCGCTGACTTTCGCGGAGCCTGCGGCTGAGGCTATGCCGTGAGAAAGCGCGCAGCGGTATCCACAGAAAGTTCAGGTAATCTTTCCGCATGGAGATGGCCCGTATCGAGTTGAGAAGCGTGAGAAGTGAGCGCAGGAATTGGAATGAAAGAGATTGAAATAAGTTCACATCACTCTGTCAATCCAAAAATCTAAAAACTCATTCCCACTGGATTGCTGTACGAGGGCCGCTCAACAATTCCTCGGAAGCAGAACAGCAGATCGCTCCCAATTCTTTATTGCCAAACTGTTGCGAGTAAGCATGCAGTCAGTCGTTTGCTCTGGTTCTAATAAGCTAGTGAGGGCGTGATCATCATTTAGCAGAGACGGCTAGTCCTGCAGTTTCAGCAATGATTTCGAAGGAGCGCAGGCGTTTTTGAGGGTCGAAGACGTCGGAAACGATCATCAACTCGTCGGCGTTGGTTCGTTTGAGTAATGCCCTCATTCCGTGGTAAACGGTCTTGTGGCTGCCGACGATGCTGCAGTCCAGCATCTGTGACACCTGTATTTTCTCCTGGGGTGTCCAATACGTCTCGATGTCATCAATAGGGGGCTGCATGAGAGCGCGTGCCCCTCGGAACATGCCGGTGAAGGATATTTGTTGCGATGTCGCGAGATGGTGTGCTTCGGCGTCGGTGTCTGCTGCGATGATATTCACGCCGACCAGCGCATATGGTTTGGACAGTTGTGCTGAGGGCTTGAATTGCTCGCGGTAGATTTTTAGCGCCTGGTCTAAAGCCTGCGGGGCGAAATGCGATGCAAATCCGTAGGGAAGTCCTAGTCGGGCGGCAAGCTGTGCACCGAACAGGCTTGAGCCGAGAATCCAAAGCGGGACTTGAGTGCCAGATCCCGGTACGGCTTCGATCCGCTGGTTGGGTTTGGCGGGGGCGAGGAAGGCTTGCAGTTCCTCGACGTCGTCCGGGAAGTTGTCGGAGTTGTTGGGATCGCGTCGGAGTGCTAAGAGCGTCAGCTGATCGGTTCCTGGCGCACGTCCGAGGCCGAGATCGATGCGACCTGGAAACAGTGTTTCCAGTGTGCCGAACTGTTCTGCGATCACATAGGGTGCATGGTTGGGCAACATGATTCCGCCGGCCCCGACGCGGATTGTCTGCGTGCCCGCTGCGATGTGCGCGATCACGAGCGACGTCGCCGCTGTGGTCACTGTGGGCATGTTGTGATGCTCAGCGACCCACAAACGTTTGTAGCCCCAGTTCTCTGCGTGTTGGGCGAGGGTTCTCGCATCGTCGAGGGCAGCACGACGATCCGAACCTTGCCTGACTCGTCCCAGTTCTAGAATTGAAAGTTCAACCACTATGTTTCTTTCCGTCTCTTCCGCTCATCAGTATCCAAGTCGTAACGGAGTAGAGTCGAAAAAGTGATCCAAACCTTACAGAGACGAAACATATTCTTCAGGACTTGGGATGCAGATTCGGCAACAGAATCGTCAACAGGCCAATGAGAGGCAGGAATGAACAGAGTTGATAGACGTAACTGATGCTCGTCTGGTCGGCGAGCCAGCCCAGAACGGCGGCGCCGATGCCACCCATCCCGAATGCGAAGCCGAAGAATAAACCTGCGACCATGCCGACGCGGCTGGGGAGCAATTCCTGGGCATAGACGACTATGGCAGAGAACGCCGAGGCCAGGATCAGGCCGATCGGGATGGTCAGCATTGTCGTCCAGAAGAGGTCTGCATACGGCAGGATCAGTGTGAATGGCAGGACGCCCAGGATCGAGACCCAGATGACGGCCTTGAAGCCGATGCGGTCGCCGATGGGGCCTCCCAGGAATGTTCCGACGGCGACTGCTCCCAGGAAGACAAACAATCGGATTTGAGCTGACTGAACAGAGATGTTGAAGGTTTCAATCAGGTACAGGGTGTAATAGCTTGTCAGGCTCGTCTGGTAGAAGAATTTTGAAAAGATCAGGCAAAGCAGAACAGTGATGGCCATCACGGCTTTCGTCGTCGAGACCGGTGAAGAAACGGCGCGAACAGGTTTTGAAACCCGCTCCGCCAAATGAGCTCGATACCAGGCTCCGACGCGGAGAAGAATGAGAATGGCAGCGACTGCTGTCACGGAAAAGAATGCCAGACTCTTCTGTCCCCAGGGCACGACAATGAAGGCAGCCAGTAAGGGCCCAATCGCTGAGCCTGCATTCCCGCCGACCTGAAACAGGGACTGAGCGAAGCCATGGCGACCGCCCGATGCCAAACGTGCAACGCGAGAGGCTTCCGGATGAAAAACCGCTGAGCCGATGCCAACGAGGGCTGCTGCAAAAAGGATGAGCGGGAAATTGCTGGCGACCGAAAGCATCAGCAGTCCACACAGGGTAATCCCCATTCCTAAAGCCAGGATGAACGGGAGCGGGCGACGGTCTGTGTAGAGTCCGACGATTGGTTGCAAAAGCGAAGCAGTACATTGAAATGCGAGCGTAATCAGCCCGATCTGAGTGTAGTTGAGGGCGTAGGAATCCTTGAGAACCGGATAGACCGCAGCGATCAGTGATTGAACCGTATCGTTCAAGAGGTGGGAGACGCTTAGAGCCACCAGGATGGTGAACGCGGTCACATCTGATGACCGAGAATGATCGTCAATGATGACGGTCGATGTTGGCTCGGCAGAATCCTGTGGATCGTTCAGATCCATTTGTGGTGACGGTACTGTTTCGCTCACGTTTGTTTCGTTCACATTCGACTTGGTTAGAATTTTCCTGGCTGACATCAGAAGGCGTTGCCTGGTTCGCCAGCGGACGTGGAGGACCTCGTACAAAATCAGCCGATCGCAGGGAAGCTTAATGCTGCTGGCGAATTTTCCAAGGGAGAGGAATTCAAAGATCGATCGATCACTCACCTTGGTGGAGGGCTCGCAATCAAGATCGTTCGGTTCTGTGTGCGCGTTCATCGACCGAGAAACCTCCGAATGAGTGCCCGATTTCGGTATCCAGCTGAGGTCCGACTGCTTATCGACCAGTGGAACGATCATTGCTCAATCATTGGCAGGCGATGCAACTGACTCATTCCCTGCCTGTTACCAAGGAGGATTCCATGCCCCGGAATCACGACGAAACCAACGGCGTCTCTCGGCGAGACTTCATGAATACATCTGGAGCAGTGCTCGTGGCTAGTAACGTCGTCAGAAAAGATCAGCAGGTAGGTTTGTCGACTTCTGAATCCCCTGGAATGCCAACGTATTCCGTTGAAGTGGAAATGAAACTGAATGGAGCCTCGCAAAAGGCTACCATCGATACACGCACCACGCTGCTCGATCTGCTACGTGAACGGCTTCATCTGACCGGAACGAAAAAAGGATGCGACCAAGGGGCCTGTGGGGCCTGTACAGTGCATATCAATGGCAAGCGAGTCCTTTCCTGTTTGACCCTGGCGGCGACGGTTCACGGCAAAGAGGTCACGACGATTGAAGGTATTGGTTCGGTTGATGAACTCCATCCTCTTCAAGAGGCGTTCCTGCGCTGTGATGCTTATCAATGTGGATATTGTACGCCCGGACAAATCATGTCGGGCATTGCCTGTATTGAGGAAGGTCATGCGAGCGGGAGTGAAGAAGAGGCTCGCGAATGGATGAGCGGCAATCTGTGTCGCTGTTCGGCCTACCCGAATATTCTGGCTGCCGTTCGACAGACTGCAGGTGTCGAAGAGGCGGTCGATCCCGCCAGTCAGGTGCTCAGTCTTACATCGCAACAGGCACGGGAGGCGGTTTCATGATTCCATTTACTTTTCAAAATCCCGCAACGATTGATGCCGCTCTTCGAGTCGTTCGAACTGAGGACTCGATGCCACTGGCAGGTGGAATCACGCTGGTCGATCTGATGAAAATCAACGTCCTCAAGCCGCGAAATCTCGTACATGTTTCGCCAATTCTCGATAACACGATTCAGATCGCAGGCGACAAGGTAACAATCGGGGCCGCGGTCACCATGGCTCAGCTGGCGGAGAATGAAGAGCTTCAATCGCTGTTCCCTGCCATTCGACATTCGCTCATTCAAGCTGCTTCGCCGCAGATTCGCAACATGGCGACGATGGCTGGCAACTTGCTGCAGCGTACGCGGACAGCTTATTTTCGCCATCACGACCTGCGTGAGCGTGACGACGACGTTCAGCGGGCGGACATGCCGTTTGGAGCAGAGGCTGATACGTCGAGTCTAGCCATCATGGGGCACAATGGTCGCCTTGTCGGGACCTATCCTGGTGACTTTGCGAACGTCTTCGTGGCTTTCGGAGGTGAGGTGAATCTCATTAGTTCGGAAGGGAAACGGACGGTCCCGGCGAAGGACCTTTATCGCCTCCCTGAAAAGGCGATTCAGTACGAGTCGGCATTGAAGCCCGGTGAGTTGATTGCATCTATCACGCTGCCTCTGACTGATGCTGTCCGTAACAGTCTCTACTATAAAATTCGCGAACGCAGCAGCTATGCGTTTGCTCTCGCCAGTGCTGCGATTGGTTTGCAGATGGATGGCACAGGCAGTTCAGCGAAGATTACGAAGGCCAATGTCGCGCTGGGGGGATTGGCACCAATTCCGTGGAACAGCGCCGCCGCAGTGCAAAAGTTGGAAGGTGCCTCCGCGTCTGACGAAACATTCGTCGCAGCTGCGAATGCTGCTCTAGTTGGCGCACAACCGCCTGCGGGAAGCGAGTTCAAGGTTGAGGTGGCTAAGAAGATGCTCGTCCGCGCGTTACAGACGCTGCGCGATGACGGGCCGATGAGCGATGCAACCATCCTTTCCATGCAGCATGGACGTTCTTAACAGACTTCCCAGCCCATTGACCACGATCACAATGACAGGAACGATCCCATGGCTCAAACTGGATTTACGCCCCTGACCTATGATGACACTGTCGGTCAACCGCTCGAACGTCGAGGTGGTCGAGCGAAAGTCACGGGGACCACCCCCTACTCTGCCGAGTGGAAAGTCGACGGTTTGTTGTACGCGATGCCGGTGCTCAGCACGATCGCGCGTGGGAAAGTGGTCCGTATCGATTCGTCAATTGCCGAGTCGATGCCGGGGGTGAAGAGGATTCTTACGCCTGACAATGTTCCTCGCGTCAAGAAGGTCAAGCCAGCTGGGGAATCGAACTTCGGGACTTCCCTCGCGTCGAGTCTAATTCCTGCCGCTGAGCGGGATGTTTATTTCGTCGGCCAATACATGGCGGCTGTGATTGCGGACTCGTTCGAAGTGGCTCGTGATGCGGCGATGGCGGTGAAGCTGGACTACGAAGTATCAGAGCATCAAACGGACGTCTTTCAATCGCCGGCTGATGAGCGCCCCAAAGACCTTCAGGGAGAGCCACCCACGTTTACGATGGGTGATCCAGACGGCGCACTGAAGAAAGCCGCTGTTCAGGTCGATCTCGAATTCAAACTCGCTGCTAATCATCACAATCCAATTGAGCCTCATGCGACGATCGCAGACTGGAAGGAAAAGGATGGCAAACCATTTCTGCGAGTCTATGACGCGTCGCAAAGTATTTCGCTGGGCCAGATGACGCTGGTGCAGATGTTTGAACTCAAGCCCGAACAGGTGCAGGTGATCTGCAAACTGGTCGGCGGGGCATTCGGGAGCAAAGGTCTCATGTGGCCACACTCGATCCTCGCGGTCATGTGTTCGAAGGTCATGCAGGCTCCTGTCAAAATCGCGATCTCGCGTGAGATGATGTATGGCGGAACGGGGCATCGCACACCGATGTTCCAACGTGTCGCGATCGGAACGACTTCAGATGGAAAGATTGAGTCGTTGATTCACTCGGGGTTCGCATCGACCTCGCGTAAAGACGTCTATGCAGAGGCGTTCACGATGCCATCGCGGTCGATGTATGCAACTCCCAATCTGAAACTCGATCAGACGCAATGTCGAGTCGATTCTCAGCTGCCGACTTTCATGCGAGCACCCCCTGAGACTCCTGGTATGTTCGCGCTCGAGGTTGCCATGGACGTCATGGCTGACAAGCTGAAACTCGATCCGATCGAGTTCAGAAAACGCAATGAGCCCTCGATCGACCCGCACAGTAAGAAACCTTACAGCGGGCGTCATCTCATCGAGTGCATGGAACTCGGGGCCAAGCAATTCGGATGGGCGAAACGAAATCAATCTCCTCGTTCCATGCGAGATGGTCACTGGCTGGTCGGGATGGGAATGGCGCCTGCGACGTTTCCTGCGCTCGGGTTTCCGACGGCGGCTCGGGTGACGCTGAAGTCGGATGGTACTGCCCACATTGACTGTTGCTCTCACGAACTGGGAACGGGGACGGAGACCGTTCAATGCCAGCTCCTCTCCAGTCTTCTGGGGATTCCCGTCGAGAACGTGACGATGGATCTTGGTGATTCCACGCTACCTCCGGGCGGAATCTCTGGCGGTAGTTCGACGACCTTCAGTCTGGGCGGAGCAGTGCGGAAAGCTGTGGATGCCTTGAAGTCCAGTCTGATGAAACTGGCCAGTACCCACGCCGACTTCAAATCACTGAAAGTGGATGATGTTCGCTTCGCCGAGGGAAAGCTCGTTGGGACGTCAGCGTCGATCAGTCTTGTTGATCTCTTGAAGCAAGCCAAGAAAGACAGCGTCGCTGAAGTCGGCAGCTTCCAGCCTGGTAAAGACTCGAAGACAGCCAATCACTCTTACGGTGCCCAGTTTGTCGAAGTTTGTGTCGATGAAGATTTCGGCATCGTGCGCATGAGAAGAATGCTCGCCTGTTATGCCTGTGGGACGATCATGAATGCAAAGACTGCCCGCAGTCAATTCATGGGGGCGATGATCATGGGAGTCGGGCATGCCCTGATGGAAGAGACAAAATGGGATCACCATCTTGGTCGCATTACCAACAACAATCTCGCTGAATATCACGTCCCGGTGCAGGCTGATATTCCGAAGATCGATGTCATGTGGATCACCGATCCTGACTTCAACGCCTCGCCCATCGGTGGGAAAGGGATTGGAGAAATCGGAATCACTGGCGTGGCTGCTGCGATTTCAAACGCCATCTACAATGCAACGGGACGACGTTTATACGACCTTCCGATGACTCCAGAGCGATTCCTGAAAGGATCTGCGCATGCGTGAATTACTCGAAACAGCACGCGAAGCGGTCCTGGATGGAGAGATCGTGATTCTCTGCACGGTCGTGCGACTGGAAGGTAGCGGTTACGGTCGCCCGGGTGCCCGCATGGTGCTCACAGAATCGGGCGAACGTCTCGGGTACATCAGCGGCGGCTGTCTGGAGAAAGATCTGCGAAGACGAGTCTGGGCTGAGACGGAGTCAGGACCGAAGCTCCTGGCATTCGACACACGAGGGAACGCGCTTCCCGCGCGGAGTGCTTACAACACGGGTTGTGAGGGAGTCGTTTATGTTCTCGCCCAGCGCATCAATTCTGTCAATCACCCTGCCCTGTCTGTTCCCCTCCGCAGTCAGAAGGAACACACGCCGATTGTGATGGCAACCGTCTATCGAAGTGAGCGTTCCGATATCTCTGCCGGCCAGCATCTGGGGCATCGGGATACGGCAGGCCTTCAGTCTTATAACCTTGCTCATGAGATCCTCGAGTTGCTCGAACCAATCATGGAAGACTGCTGGGAGTTACGCCGATCATCGACAGCAGAGATCACCAGTGAGACTGGTAGTATCGAAGTCGCGCTGGAATATCTGCAGCCTCAACCTCGGCTTATTATCTTTGGTGTCGGCGATGACGTGATGCCTGTTTCGAATCTGGCCGTCACGATGGATTGGGACGTGACAGTCGTCGGAGAACGACCGGAGTTGGCGCATCCAAGCCGATTTCCCAAGGCAACGATTGCCTGTCAGAGTCTCCGTCAGTTCGCAGAGGACTTCGCATTCCGTCCCGGTGACGAAGTTCTCCTCCTGACTCACAACATCGACTCAGATGCTGAACTTCTTCCGATATTGATCAATCGAGATGTGAAGAGTATCGGGTTGCTCGGGTCGAAGCGACGGTTAGCCAAACTGCTTGCTCGAATGCACGAACACGGACATCACCTGTCTGACGAGCAACTTTCATTATTGCGCAGTCCTGTTGGGCTCGACATCGGGGCACAGACGCCGCAAGAGATCGCCGTCTCGATCGTTGCCGAGATTCTCGCTCGACGAAACAAACGCACGAAAACGAGCTTGGGATCGCTGGACCGCCCCCTGCACGAGCGAGAAACTCGTCTGAGGGTCGACGGTACGAACCGACGTCTGCAGCACGTCGAGTTTCTTGCAGAGTCGGCCCAATGAAGACCATTGGCGTTGTCTTAGCGGCGGGGGGCTCGTCGCGATTTGGTTCGCCCAAGCAGTTAGCGGACTGGAATGGTCAGCCGTTGATCGTTCACGCGATTACTCAGTTAGAAAAAGCGGGCTGCGATTCCGTTGTTGTTATCCTGGGAGCTTCGAGTGACCAGATTCGAGACGTGATTGCCCAGGCTGATGCGCAGGTGGTGATCGTTGAGAATCCCGATTGGAATCAGGGGCAGTCTTCCAGTATTCGCGTGGCGTGTGAATCTGTCGGCTGTGACCTGGATGCTGATGATTCCATTCTCATGACTCTGTGCGACCAGCCTCTCATCAGCGTCGATCATTACCAACGGTTGATACGCGAACGCCGATCGAAAGGTGTGCTTGTTGCTGCGACGTCGTACATGGATGGAGCTGGGGTTCCTGCCTGTTTTGGAGTTGGCGCCCTCTCGCATCTGATGCAACTGCGAGGAGATCAGGGAGCGAAGTATTGGATACGTTCTCTTTCACCTTCTGAAGTGATCCTGTTAGAAAATCCCGCTGCGTTGAAGGATATTGATCGACCCTGTGATCTGCACAGCGTTCCGATGGCTGACGATCTCGGAGCGTCTTCAATCAAGCCAGCACGTCTGCATTAATAAGCCATCGTCAATCTTATCTGGGACAGTTCCCTTTTTTTTGATGCGTTGCTGCGTTAAAATCTAAGTGCCAATTGTGAATCTTTTCGGTGTGTCAATCGATTGAAATGAGGGTAGCTCGCATGCGCAAGGCCGGACTTCGACAGAAATCGTCGTGGAAAACCAGTAGACAGTTACAGATCATCATGTGTCTGGTGATTGTTGTTTTGAGTGGTGGCGTTGTTTCTGCGGCGGACGAAACGAAGTTTCGCCCGCCTTCGGTTCCACTGATTGCCTGTGATCCTTATTTCAGTATCTGGTCGTCAGCGGATGCACTGAATCAGGTTGAGACGACTCACTGGACCGGTGCTCCTCACCGGCTCCATGCGTATCTAACAGTCGACGGCCAAGTCAATCGACTGATGGGAGCAGAGCCCAAAGCCGTTCCTGCCATGAAGCAGATGTCGCTGGAAGTTCTGCCGACGAAGACGATCTATCAATTTGAAAACAAAGAGGTCCATGTCGACCTGACGTTCCTCACGCCGGCGTTGCCTGAGGATGTGTTGCTTTTGAGTCGTCCGGTCACCTATGTCACCTGCGCTGTGACATCATTGGACGGGAAAGAGCATGAGGTCCGCTTTCACTTTGACGCAGGCGGGGAATTAGCGACGGATAAGCTGCCTCAGCCGGTCGTGGGAGAGAAGGTTGATTTTGATACTGTCTCTGCGCTTAAGATTGGTTCAAAATCGCAGCAGGTTCTGGTTCGCTCGGGCGACGATCTGCGAATTGACTGGGGTTACCTGTATGTCGCGGTGCCGAAGTCTAGCAATGCTAAACTGCAGTTCCACACGCGGGAGGCTTATCAGCAGGTCCTTGAGAAGCCACAGACAGCGATTTCTTCGGACGTGCAGTTTCCCATCAAGGCGGGAGATGTCATTGCCTCCGCTGTGATCGACTTCGGCAAGGTCGGCGCCAAGCAGGTTCAGAATTATTTGATCCTCGCTTACGATGACATCTATTCGATCGAGTTCATGCACAACAAACTCCGACCTTACTGGCGCAAGGATGGCTGGGTTGCAGCGGACCTGCTGAAGGCGTCTGTTAAGGAATACGCCTCGTTGACGGAGCGTTGCGACAAGTTTGATGAGCAACTCATGGATGACCTTCGGACTGCTGGGGGACAGAAATATGCGGAGATCTGCGCATTGGCTTATCGACAGTGTTTCGCTGCTGGCAAGTTCGTGGCTGATGCCAATGGTCAGCCATTGCAGTTCAGCAAGGAGAACTTCTCAAACGGGTGTATTGCGACCTCGGACATTCTGTATCCAATGGCACCGCAGTTTCTGCTGTTCGGGCCAACGATGACGAAAGCGTTTCTGGCTCCTTTCATGGAATATGCGGCTTCTGAGCGTTGGAAGTTTCCGTTCGCCCCGCATGATCTCGGGACTTACCCGAAGGCAAACGGTCAGGTTTACGGCGGTGGTGAAACGAGTGAACGCGATCAGATGCCCGTCGAAGAAAGTGGCAATATCCTGATTCTTTTTGCGGCCCTGGCGAAGATGGAGAACAATGCAGAATTCGCCAAGATCTACTGGCCTCAACTGTCGAAGTGGGCGGCTTATCTGGAGGAGAAGGGTTTCGATCCGGATAACCAGCTTTGCACGGATGACTTCGCTGGTCACATGGCTCACAATGTCAACCTGAGTGCCAAAGCCATCATGGGACTGGGTGCGTACGCCCTGCTCTGCGAGATGAATGGTCAAGGCGATGAAGCTCAACGCGTACGGAAGGTTGCCAAGGGCTTTGCAGAACGCTGGATCAAGGAAGCCAAAGATGGCGATCATACGCGACTGGCATTTGACCGTCCGGGTACGTGGAGCCAGAAGTACAATCTCGTCTGGGATCGACTGCTTGGGTTCAACCTGTTCCCCAAGGAGGTCTTTGAATCGGAGATGGCGTTCTATCGCAAGTCTCAGAATAAGTATGGCCTGCCACTCGATAACCGTTCGGACTACACCAAGCTCGACTGGATCTTGTGGACCGCGACATTGACCGGTAACGCGGACGACTTCAAAGCACTGGTGGAACCGGTTCACCTGTTTCTTGATGAATCGCCTGATCGTGCTCCGATGGGGGACTGGTACTTTACGTCATCGGCAAAGAAGCAGGGCTTCACAGCTCGTCCGGTCGTTGGTGGCGTTTTTCTGCAAATGCTCTACGACGAAAAGGCCTGGACGAAGTATGCCTCTCAGGATGTCACGAAAGCATCTGGCTGGGCTGACCTTCCAGTTGCACCCGAGATGAAACCGATCGTAGAAACCGCAGAGCGGGCGAAGGTGACCTGGGCGTACACGCTGAGTAAGCCAGACGATCAATGGACTGAAACAGACTTCGATGATTCGTCATGGAAACGCGGCGTAGGTGGGTTTGGAAAGAAAGAGACCCCGAGCGCCATCGTCGGAACAGAATGGTCCGGCAGGGACATCTGGCTGCGACGTGAGTTCACTGTCGAGAAGTGGCCTGAGAATGTCGTGTTGAGAATGCACTATGATGAAGATGTACTCGTCTATCTCAACGGAGTCCAGATCGCTGATTTTACTGGTTGGACCACAGATTACTCGACATTCGAAATTCCACGCGAGCATTTACACGCAGGACGCAATGTCCTGGCAATTCACTGTCGTCAGAAAACTGGCGGGCAATTTATCGATGCGGGCTTTGACTCTGTCGTGCCTGCCAAGTAAACGTGGTTGCAGATCTTTGATCTGAACCATGAACCGATTCAGCAAGTCACGGTCCGATAGCATTGTCTATCGGACCGTTTTTTATTGGTTGAACGCTCGCCCTCTTCCAGTGATGACCGACTAGAACGACAGATTCGTTCTCACACCCACAACGAGTGACGTATCGAGATTTTCCTGTGGCGATGTCAGGACTTGCATGTCTGGCGTGACGTGGCACCACTTCGTGACGGCGATGTCGTAATAGAGCTCGACGCCTTGCCCTGCCTGCAGTGATCCCACGAGGGGGGCGAAGGTGGCTTCCAAGTCGTTGCTGGTATCAAAGTAGTACCAGCCGACGCCGAAGCTATCCGCATGACGCGTGCGAATCGGGCTGTGTCCGCCAACTCCGAAGCTGAGGAACCAGGAGAGTGGATTCGTGGCCTCGTCGCCAATGCCTGCCCGTCCAAACAGTCCCCATCCGAGGCTCGGATCATCAGTGTAGGTATAAAGGTATTGGTCGAAGTTCCAGTACAAGCCCCAGGTCCCCGTTTCGCGGTTGACAGGGACATTGGGAAGAATGATCCGCGGGTCCTGATCCAAAGAGACATACTCACGGCTTGACCAAACTCCGCCGAAGGTCTGATGTCCGGGCATGTCGAAGAAGGTCGTCGGCAGGTGAAGCTCGGTTGCAAGCGTCACGCCATTCTGGAAGAGTTGATCAAAGCCCGCTGTTGTTGTCGTGTCGGTGGCGTTCAAAACGCTGAATGTTAATAACGGCTTACCCTCATAGAGATAGCTGAAACCGGCTGCCAGTGTTGAGTATGGAACAGAGCGTAACAGGATCGGGTTGACGATGAAGCCCACGTTGGAGAACTGAGTTTTTCCCCGGCCATGTGCGAAGTCATTCATGTCCCCATCCAGCGTATCCATCTTCCCCGCGAAGACGGCGAACTCTTCGGAGAGAAACTGCGTGAACAGGACGTTCGTCAGAAAGAGTTCTTCCGAGTTCGAAACGGGCAGTCCCGCCAGCAGGTTCGGCGGCAGCCAGGAACCTGTCGCACCGGCGAGTGACTCACCAAAGCGATGTTCTGCTCGCAATTTGACGAACATTCCCTTGGCACCGGCCAGTTTGTCCATATCAAGCATGGCGACGTAATCGCCGTGACCACCATAACGGAACTCTCGATCGAGACCGCCGGTTGTGTTGCCCATGTAGAACTGGGTCAGGTCTGCTTGAAAAGAGATCCCCTTCTCGGCCAGGGATGTCCGAGCGCCCAGCCAGTCGCCGGTCACCGTATCGCGTGAGCAGAACTCTTCAAAGCACGACAGTTCAGCAACGCTGCCACCGCCGCATTCATTCGTCACGCAGTCCGTCGGCGGGAGGCATGGCTCCTGAGCCATTGCCATCGACGACCATAAAGCCAGACAGGTACCCAGAATTGAATTGCGCATCCGTGCCATTGCTTTGACCACCATTTATGGAAGGTTTTACCCTGATAGGATCGACGTTCTTTGGCAGGAAAACGAGCAGGTCTTGATGAAGGATTCTGAGAGTTGAGATGCATCTGACAGATGTAACGGTTAGTGAAGCTTTTCCGTCGGAAGCCAGTCAAGCCGAGGTGAAGCCCTGAGAACTGCGAGTGACTTAATCGGATAAACGTTGTTGCGCAAAAGACTTATTAGACGCTCTGTCTGTATTCTTGCCTCTTGAATCGTTGATGGATGGGTGTCACAATCAGTCTGTCCAAACGATCACGCGCATCAATCGAGAGAGGAAAGTATGAAAAAGTCGCTCTGGGCCCTTTTGCTAGTCGGTGGAATGCTTCTTTACGGCTCGCAGGCTGTCGCTCAGCAGACTGATCCGAAAGAACTTCAGTCACGGATCGAGAAAGCGATGTCGAATTACATCGCGCTGTTTGATCAGCGGGATGCGGGCAAGCTGGCTGAGTTGTTTACTCCGGAAGCGGAATATATCGATATCGACGGCGTTGTCTTTCACGGACAGAAAGTGATCGAAGGGGAGTTCAAAGCCCTTTTCGAGACCACGCCTCCGGTCAAATTGCAGTTGAATCTGATTTCGATTCGACCGATTGCGGAAAATGTTCTGGTGCATGAAGGAGTTGCTCGCCATCTCAATGAGAAAGGTGAGTTCGTTTCGGGAGTTCATTACTCGGCGACTCATGTTCGCGTGGGTGACAAATGGCTGATGGCGAGTGTGCGTGAAATTGAGCTGGAGGGAACGACGCCGCATCAGCATCTGGAGACGCTCAGTTGGTTATTAGGGGCTTGGCGCGAAGAAATGGGCGGGACAGCGACTTCGACCACATGGAAATGGTCGGAAGATGAGCAGTTTCTGCTGGCTGATTTTGTATTGCAAGATGTGACGGGTGTGGCGATGAAAGGCTCGCATCGCGTTGGATGGGATGCAGGGGCCAAGCAGTTTCGGTCGTGGGTGTTTGATTCGACGGGAGGTTCTGCGACGGGCTTGTGGAGTGTCAGTGACGAGGGCGTCTGGTCGGTGAATCTGTCTGGCGTGGATGCTATGGGCGTTGGATATAGTTCACTTCTGACCTATCGAGGTGATGGCGCCGATGGATTGATCATCTCTCAGGAACTACGGACCCGAGGTGGGGAGACATTGCCGGGAATGACTCATCGTGTCGTGCGTCAACCGCCCGAACCCGGGCGTGCGGCGTCGCGATAACTGGTTTTGACTTGGTCTGTCCTCAGCTTCTGACTGGTCGAAGCAGCTACTCATACATTCAAGGATTCAGGACATGAAACGCGCTGTGTGGCAGAATGGTTTAGTGGCGTTGTTATCGAGTTTGATGATTGTTTCGCCAACATGGGCGATTGGAATTCGTGGAGGCGGTGGTGGCGGGGGAGGATTCCGCGGCGGTGGCGGGGGTGGCGGATTTCATGGTGGCGGAGGCGGGGGTTTCCATGGCGGGGGAGGCATGCCGTCAGGTGGATTTCGTGGCGGTGGCATGCCGAGTGGGGGTGGGCGTTCTGGTGGAGGGTTCCATCCGAGCATGCCGTCTGCTCCCTCCCGACCACAAAGCCGACCATCTCGACCCAGCCAACCGTCTCGACCGAGCCTGCCATCTGGGAATCGACCTCAAGGTGGCGGTTCTATGGGTGGCGGCGGATCGCGAATTGGGGGACTGCCAAGTGGCGGCAATCCTGTGCATCTGCCGAATCAAGGCGCAGGTGGAATCAATAACGCGAACCGCCCTCAACTGCGACCTGATGGAGGAATCAATCGTCCGGATCTGGCTGGTGGCGGGAACCGCCCTGCCCAACGTCCCGGGGGCAATGGGCCTCGTCCGAATCTGCCAGACAACTTTCCTTCGCAACGTCCTGACTTTTCTGGTCGTGGGCCAGGAGGAGGTCTTGCAGGGAATACCAGACCAGGTTCGGATGGTGGAAGTCTTCCGGGCTTAGGTCCAGGTCCCTCTCGTCCCGGACAAGGTGGCTCGGGAGAGAGGCTGCCGTTTGGGAGTCGTCCAGGAGAAGGTGGCGCTGGTGAGCGTTGGACGCCGGGAACACGGCCGGGGCAAGGAGGAGCAGGAGAACGTTTGCCTGGTTTGAATCCTGCCGGTGGTGGTGAGGCTGGACGCTTCCCAAATACTCGTCCTGGACAGGGTGGGTCTGGAGAACGCTTTACTCCAGGAAATCCGAATTCGATACCGGATCGACATCAGGATCTGGCGAACCGATTTGATGATATGCAGACTCACTGGGATGACTCTGACTGGCATCATCAGCAATGGACAGGTCCCAATGGAACCGACGTGAATCATGTCGGATTCTGGGGTCCGAACGGTTATTGGGGACACACGGGTGCCTGGGGACCAAACGGCGGTCATTGGGGGCATACGACCGGGATCGGTGAAAATGGTGCGTACGGTCGAACGGTCGGCTGGGGGCCGAATGGGAATGTCTGGAGACATGGTGGCGCGGTCGGGCCGAATGGTGCGTTTGGCTATGCGGGCTACTCAGGACCAGCGGGGCATTGGTCTCGTAACTGGGGTGGTTGGTACAACGGCTATGCCCCTGCCTGGGGCTATGGTCGCTGGAACTACTTGTGGGATGAGTACCCTGTCGCGATGGGGTTTGGAGCGACAATGTGGGGGATTAATGCGGTCAATTACGCGTTTGGTCTCGGTGGCTATTACAACCCTTACTACACGCAACCTGTGTATGTGGGCGATACCCAGATTACTTACAATCAGCCGATTGTGGGAGATCCGAGTTATGACACTCAGGCTACCCAACTGGCGAGTGTGGACACAGGGGCTGATAGTACGACCGCTGTGAAGACTGACCCTGTGACGGAGAAATTTAATGCGGCTCGGTCGTCCTTTTATCAAGGCGACTATCAGCAGGCGTTGACGCTGACCAATGATGCGCTGGCGGTTGCTCCCCGGGATGCAGCGATCAATGAGTTTCGTGCGTTGTGCCTGTTTGCTCTGGGGCAATACCAGGATGCTGCGGCGACGATTCATGCCGTGCTGGCTGCGGGGCCGGGATGGGACTGGACGACGTTGATCAGTTTGTATGCAGACTCGAATGCTTACACGACGCAGTTGAGATCGCTGGAGACTTACGTCCAGGGACACCAGCAGGATGCAGGACCGATGTTTCTGCTGGCTTACCATTACATCACGGGTGGGCATACAGATGATGCAGTTATTGTCTTGGAAGACGTCGTCAAGTTGCAGCCGAAGGATCAGCTGTCGGCTCAGCTGGTGAAGATGTATGCCAAGCCAGCGGATGCTGAACCTACCGCGTCGGGTAAGGAACCTGACTTCGAGAAACCCGCTTTTCCAATGGAGAAGATCTATGGGGACTGGACTTCGAAAACAGCGGATGGAGATTTTGAAATGACGCTCAGCGATAAGGATGAATTCACCTGGTCATTCTCGCGTGATGGCAAGCCGCAGACGGTGTCGGGGGCTTATGTTGTGCGCGGTAATAATCTGGTGATGCAGCCTGATTCGGGTGGCACGATGCTGAGCACGATCGCACTGAAAGACGACAAGACGCTCGACTTCCAGCCGATTAACAATGGTCAGAAAGTCGTGTTTACGAAGTGATGGAATAGGAGGTGCAGGTGAGTCGGGAGCGACTCATCTGCCTGTCCTGAATGTCATCGATTACTGGTGCAGTGATGCTGTCTGGTGTTGTGCGAGGACATCTTCAAGTTCACTGACTTCAATCGGCTTGGAGATGAATCCGACCATGCCAGCGGCGAGGCAATCTGCCTTCATGGAATCGAGGACGTGAGCTGTCATCGCGTAGACGGTGGCCTGCTTTCGGCCTGCTGTGTGGACGAACGAGTTGTAGTGCTTCATGGTCGTCAGGCCGTCCATTTCTGGCATTTCGATATCCATGAAGACCAGATCGAACTGTCGATCTTCGAGAATCTTCAATGCCTCAGCTCCACTCGATGCGATCTCAACATCCTGGCCAAACCATTCCAGAATTCCCTTCGCGACTTCCAGGTTAATGTCACTGTCATCGACGACCAGGATCTTCAGCGGGGGATGATCACTTTCGATGATTTGTTCTGCCGGAGTGCTGTTTTCTTCCGAGATGGATCGTGACTTCAGAGCATCTGTGATTGCGCGGTAAGTGATTGGCTTTTCAAGGATGGACGTCACTCCCATTGCTCGAAGTTCTACGAGGAACGTTTCAATACCTGCTGGCGCGAGAATGACGAACGAGGAAGGCGAGATGCCTGTATGGGAGATGAGTTGCTGGATTGACCGGACGGCAGAGGCTGGCTGTTGATCGAGGTCGAACAGGAGCGTGCACTGATCGCCAAAGTCTGGCAGCATCGTGATGGCCTGGGCGAGTTCGAAGCTGTTAGCGCCGAGTACGTTGAAGCCAAAAGACGGGAGATCCTCTTCGTAAGTTCTCAGCACATCGAGCCGTTCGCTGTACACCAGGCAGGAGTTTGAATGTGAGACGCAATGAGTGGTAAACAGGTCCGAAGAATCCTGCTGATCGTTGCTCAGCGAGATGACAAAATGGAACTCGCTGCCGATTCCCGGTGTACTCTCCACCCAGATTCGACCATTCATCAATTCGACCAGTTGCGAGGAAATTGACAGCCCCAGGCCGGTACCGCCATATCGACGGGTGACCGATGCTTCGCCCTGATCGAACGGACTGAAAATGCGCGCCTGGACGTCTTTGGGAATTCCAATTCCGGTGTCTTTGACGATGACGTGAATCGACGTCTGAAATTGGTCAGATGATTCCTGAAAGACTTCGACTCCGACCGATCCTGAGGAAGTGAATTTCATGGCATTCCCCAACAGATTGACAAGGATCTGGCGAAGCCGGTTGGGATCGCCGATCAGTCGTTGCGAAACATCAGGCCTGATGCGGCAATTGAGATCGAGCGATTTCTGTGCTGCGGTCGCAGCAAACAGGCGCACGGCATCGATTACCGAGTCATGAAGATTGAAGGGAATGGAATCGACTTCCATTTTGCCAGCTTCAATTTTGGAGAAATCGAGAATGTCGTTGAGGATGATGAGGAGAGACTTTGCTGAGCTGCGAACGGTTTGCAGGTAGGTCTGCTGTTGTCGATCAAGGTCGGAACGCAGTGCAAGTTCGGACATGCCGATGATGCCGTTCATGGGCGTGCGGATTTCGTGACTCATGGCGGCGAGGAAACGGCTCTTGGCGTTGTTAGCTTCTTCAGCGATCTGCTTGGAGACAACCAGCTGAGACTGGGTTGTGCGCAACTCCGATGCGACGCGTTCGAGTTGATCATTGGAGAGTGTCAACTCCTCGGCTCGTTGCTGGAGAGCAGTGGTTCGTTCTGCGACACGATGTTCGAGAGTCAGGTTCAACTGTTCGAGTTGTGCGAAGCCTTCTGCGTTTTCGAAGGCAGCGCCGGCGAGGTTGACGATGAATTTCGCGATCTTCTCTTCGTCGGCACCGAAGATGTGCTTGCGGCCTTTATGAGAGCCGACAAGGCAGGCGACGACTTCGTTTCGAGCGAGAATGGGAGCCACGATTTCGGAGACGGGGAGTTCCAAACCGGTGTCGAGATCGAGCGGGATTCGTGAAATGACCGTTCGTTGCTGCACGGCTTTCTTAATCAGATCGTCGTCAACTCGTGATTCGCTGGACGGTTCCGAGGCGAAGTTTGTGATGTCTCCTTGCTCATTGACCCAGACGATCTTCACAGACTCACAACGGAGCAAGCGTTTCGCTGCGGATTCTGTTTCTGAACAGATGACATCGCGCGACAACGCGGACGAAATGTTGCGTCCGGACTGCATCAGTGTTTCAAACCGGTCGACCAGTGACAGCGAGTGAACACCCGAGCGATGCTGAGTGACATCGAGTTGACCAAACTGTCCTTCTGAAAAGCTCGCTGGAATCGGCCCGGTTAACTGATCAAGGTTGGACCAGCCGAACTCTTTGGCGATGCGCAGCATTTCTGCCTGAGTGTGAGCAAATTCGAGTCTGGCTTGCTGTCGAACAGCGATCGTGATGCTGGCCTTGATGGCTCGTCTGGCGCGTCGGGAATGTCCTGACATGGCCTCGACGAGAGCGAGTTCGCGATACAAGTGGGGCAACTCGTTTCGAAACCGCCAGGATTGTCCAAGAGCAAATCGTAAGCTTCGCAGTGCTCGTTTCAAACACTGCTTTCTCTGCGACGGGTTGAGGGCGGTCTGAGATTCGGCCGTCATGCGCCAGGCGGTTGCGAGCCAGGAGTAGACGGGCATGGTGTAAGGATTCGCGACTCCTGCCTTCTCGATATTCATGGCCGTCACTCTGAGCAGTTCGCCAGCCTGCTGGTGATCTCCGCGTTTGACTAACTGGACGGCGCGCGCGAGTGTCACCTGGGCCTGACCTTGTGCATCAGGTCGAACGCGCGCGACCTCGGCGTCGAGGATAGATTCCGGGAGACGATCGATGGCGCAACGCGCCCAGACATCCAGGATGATGCCTGATGCCTGTTCGTCGCCGAGCATCATGCCGGATGAGTAGTTACGTCGACATTCTTCGAGCGCAGATTCGATATCCCCGAGTCGATAATATGCGGCGGCGATCTGATAACGGGCAATGTGAACCTGCCAGAAATCGCCTGTTCGTTCCAGGATCTGAACAGCGCGTCGACATTTCTCGATGCACTCTTCGTATCGGGCGGCGGCGTAGTAAATGATTCCGTGAAAGCTCAGTGACTGGCCTTGTCCCCACAGGTCACCTTGCCGGGTACGAATCTGATACGAGCGTTCGACATACCAGATTCCGCGCTGGAACCAGCCCATGAGCAGCATTGCGGGTGCATGGTCGGAATAAGCCTGAGCGAGTTCGCTGCTGGGAAGAAACCGCTCCCCGAAGTTCATGCCTCGCATATGCGCACACAGACAGCGGACGACACTCCGGCAGTACCAGTAGCCGTGCGAGAGTTCGCTGTGCAGACGCATGATCAGGCGTTCGCGCTCGTTGGGTAACCGTTTTTTCTGATGGACAAAGACGGAGGGGAGTATGGTGTGCAGAAACTGCGTCATCACTCCGAGAGCAATGGCGATTGATACTCCGAGCTTGCCCTTGGGAAATGGACGACCGAGGAGCTGAAGTGCGGCTTCGAAGTCTTTAGCGGCGCCTTCCATGTCGCCACGCTTTTTGTTGAGCTCACCTTGCATTCCGCGCACTTCTGCCTGGGCTTGTGTTCCCAAGGTCCAGCGAGATGCTTCGTGTAGCATTTTCTCAGCGGGGCCATACTTGCCACGCAGCATGAGGACTTCGCCGAGATTTCTGGTGATCGCAAAGCGTTTTTCGTTTGAAGCGTAATTCATGCCACGATAGGCGATGGCGTATTGCTGTTCTGCGACTTCGAGGGCATGTCGCGAATGAGCGAAATTGGCTGCTTCGAGTGCATAGGGTAAGGCCTGTTCGCTTTCCCCGGCTGCGTCAAAGTGATAAGCCAGTTCGGCTGCTCGCTCAGGGAACTTCAGACTCAGGAATGTTGCTGCGTTTCCGTGAAGTTGTTTTCGGTCCTGGTCACTTAAGAGTGACAGGATCGTTTCTCGAACTTTGTCATGGACGAAGGAGCAAGTTCCATCCAACACCTGGCACCACAGCAGGTGACGTTGTCGTGCATCATTGACGGCTTCGATGGCATCGGATTTCGAGAAGCCCGCCAGTTCCATCGCTGCCATCAGATCGAAGTGGCTTCCGAGTACGGCTCCGATGGAGAGAAGGCGACGCGTGTCGGGTCGCAGTTGAGACATCCGCTGAGAGAGGAATGCGGCTGCATGCGAAGACGATCTTGCTTTGACGATTTCATTGACATCGACTTCCCAGCCGTTGGTTCCTGGCAGGAGTGCCTGCGATTCCACAAGGCCGTGGAGAATTGCGCTGGCCATGAACGGGACGCCGTCTGCCAGTCGGATGATCGTTTCTAAAGCCTGTTTGGGTAATGGCCCGGCCAT
The DNA here is from genome assembly GCF_052161635.1 of Lacunimicrobium album. Lineage (GTDB taxonomy): Bacteria > Planctomycetota > Planctomycetia > Planctomycetales > Planctomycetaceae > SXPC01. The sequence continues at coordinate 2,744,309 of NZ_CP197413.1, read as the reverse complement.
CGACTCGACGAGTCTCTGGACATCGTTTTCTCCAAGCGGTCCCAACTGAATGTGGGCATCGGGAGTGATTTTGCGCAGCGCATCCGTCGGCGCAACTTCTTCTTCTCGAAAGATCACCACGAGTTGGACGAAGTTCTGTAGTGACTGCTGCGAACTGTGTTTCATTTTCCAGCGCTGGAGGAGACCGTAAACCAGATCAGCGGCCCATTGGCAGTCGTCGAGAATGACGACTGCGGGACAGGCTTTGCTGCCTAAGGCATCGAGAAACGCAACCAGGGCGGCCAGGGTTCGTGACTCACCGGCTGGGCTGGAGTCTTCTCGATCGGTTGTTTCAGCATCCAATAATTTCGCCAGTCGTGGCAAGGCCTTGGCGACGGTGAATCGCTGTTCCTGCAGGGCGTCGATGATGGTGGCTGCTAATTTGGGATTTGTCCGGCAGGCGGTTTCGAACCCGGTTGCGATACCTTCCAGTAATTCAAATGGCGATGAAACGGCATCAGACGTCGCCTGTCCGCGGTAGACGCTTATGCCGTGTTGTGTTGCGCGCGTTGTGAACTCCAGCGTCAGTCGCGATTTGCCGAAGCCTGACTGTCCTTCCAGAAACAGTAAACCAGCCTGGCCGACTTGAGTACGCTGAATGACGGTGTTGAGTTGATCGAGCTCTTTGGTCCGCGCGACGAACGATGGTTGCAGCAGGGACTTGCGATAGTCGCTGGCCCCGATCGAGACGTCGGGATCGGAATCTCCTGTCGCCAGGGCCTCAAGAAGCTGGCGGACGTCGTCAGCCATTGCTCGGGTCGATTGGTATCGTTCCTGCTGCTCGCGGCTCATGGCACGCTGGATGATTTCATCAACGGCCCGGGGGACGATGACGCCGAGTTCCCGAAGTTTGGGAACCTGCATGGTCGCCTGTCGAAGCAGCAGCTCGTTGAGAGTAGTTGCCTGGTATGGTGTTCGTCCACTCAAGCACCAGAACAGTAGGCAACCGACGGCATAGATGTTGGAAAGCTCAGTGAAGGCATCATCGATAACACCGGATTGTTCGGGAGGAATGCATTCGGCCAGTTGAAGGAAGTGTGTCGAATCTGCATCGAAGGAAGACAGGAACAGCGAGGAATCAATCGAGTCGATGGCAGCGAGTCGGATCTGTACGTTCGCGCCATCTTCACGCAGATAAACATTCTCGGGGCGGAGGGATCTTGGCACGATGCCATGCTGATGGAGTGCATGAGTTGCTTTAAGAATCTGCTCGACAATTTGCAGGGAATGAGTCAGCGAAAGGACGCCGCGGGTGAATCGTGTCTGCAAAGTTTCCGAGGCGTCAAATTCGTAAACAAGCCAGAACCAGCCCTGCTCTTCTCCGCTATGCAGCAACTCTGCAAGATTGGGATGATGGATATCTGACAGCGCCTGGATCTCGTGCTGAATCTGCAGCAGCAGGACTGGCGAGATTTCTTGAGGATGCACGACCTTCATGAGAACTGATCGACCAGTCTGTCGGTCAAGTCCATGGCGTGTACTACCGGTCAGGTCAGTTGAGGCGACATCTTGGACTTGAAATCGATTGTCTGAAATCGATAAGGGGGCCTGCAGGTGCGGTCGGCCCTGTGCGCTGTTGATCTGAGCTTTTGGGTTATCAGGGTACATGATTCGGCTGAGATCGTATCAGTCACCATTCTGTGGCATGCATTGGCCACGAAACGATGTGCAGTATGGCTGGTCTTTGAAGAGGACCAGAGCTCATTCGTTCTCTTCTTAAGATGTAGCTCGCAAACTCATCCCATGTTGCCTTCTGTCATCGTGTTCTCCAAAAACAACGTCCCTTGGAATCCGGTCAACTCACGTAATTTTCTTAATTCGCACATCCGGTATTACCCTCAAGTTGCGACAGTTGAGCAAGAAGTTGTTGACAATCAGAAGAATGTGCCCAATCTATACGACCATCATTATTTGCATATCTGAGACATCTTGTTATTCACGAAAGGTGCAGTGTTCATGGGAGAGTTTATGCAGACGGACGAGTTCGACATTGACAGCTTTCTCTCCGTCGATGTGAGAGCATTTACTGATGCCCTTGCAAGCCTTGAGCGTCGTATCCCCGCTGGTCAAATTCCTCAAGATGACGAATTTCTCCGGGAGTTGACGGTGGCGTTCCATCGCTCACGCGATGCCTGCGAGGCGGCTGAAATTGCGATCGGGTCGAATACCGACTTATTGAAGGAGATGCAAAGCAGGTTCCGTGATGCGATTGCACCGTGGTTCGACCAGAGCTGGTTCATGCAGCGAGCCAAGGTCAAACCTCGTGGCTATCCGGGCGACTATCTGATGCTCTCTTCCATCTATGATGGCCAGACCAAGTCGACGGGCATTGGCGGGTATCTGGATCTGTATTTCCTGAATACGGATCTGGCTCGAGGCGTCTGTACTCGTCTGGCGAATGTCAAGCAGTTCATTCAGGAAGAAGCAGCCAGCCGATCAGCTCGCTTTTCTGTCCTGAACGTTGCGTGCGGCCCGGGGCGCGAATATACACACGATTTCGTGGCTCCTGAGGGAATGACGCTGACTTGCGTCGACTCAGACGATACTGCCATGGAATTTCTGCGTGAAAACGTTTCAGCAGAGAATGCCAGCTCGCTCGACCTCAACTGCGTCAATTATAACGCCCTGAAGATGACATCTTCTCAGAAGAACATCGAGCGTTTCGGCGAAGTCGACATGATCTACAGCGTCGGGCTGTGTGATTACATTCCTGATCGCTACATGATCCGTATGCTCAATGGGTGGCGAGAAACGGTCGGCGAGAATGGCGTGGTCTATGTTGCGTTCAAGGATTTCCTGAAGTACTACCCTGCTGAGTACCAGTGGCACGTTGACTGGTATTTCTATCAGCGAACCGAAGGTGACTGTCGCAAGCTGTTTGCAGACGCCGGCTACAATGTCGACGAGATGGAAATGTTCCGCGACAGCAGCGGTGTCATTATGAACTTCATCGCTCGTGAACCTGCGATTGCACGCAACCGCTTTCATGCTGCGGAAGGACTCCGTGGTCCACACATTCCCAATGTGGATTCGGAACTCTCCGAGGAAGATGTCGAACTGACAGAAGGTTAAGGCTTCGGGACGTTGAGAAATCAGCGTTCGTCTCAAATGACTTTTGAATTCAGGGCACAGCGAGTTTTGTAACTTGCTGTGCCCTATTTCGTTGAGAGTCCTTCTTCAACAGGATCACACTGGATGTTTAATAACGATCATGACGTTTGTGAGACTTAGGCAGATTAACCGTTTGGATGATTTTGCGTCTCATGGAAACCACGTTTTTCGACGGATGACGACATCGTTGAGACTGTCGCATGAACTTTGTGTCGTACGGTTTTAATGTGCCGCCTTGTCCGGATTGTCTTAATGATCTGAACGGAATGCTCACTAGTGTTCTGGGCGGAAGTCGTTACTGTTCCAAGACAACGGCACAAAAGAAAACAACATCACGTTGAGTCCGATGCGTCCATCAAAGCCAGGTCTGAGTGGTTTTCGTGTCGGCCAGCAGAAAATGGTGCGTCGTGGTCAACTTTTTATTTCATCCAACTGATTCGAAAACTCGCGATGGTGACTCACCAAGCGACGCTGTGCGTATCAGCACAAAAGCGGTCGAGTCGTTGCAGTCGATTGCCGTGCCTCAGTTGCTGTCACGTTGCCTGGGGAATCGCGAACTTGCTCGACGACTCATCGAGCGTTTCCAGATCAGTACCAGCGAACTTGAGATCAAGATTGAAAAGGCCCTCTCCGAGCTTCAACTCGAAGAGGCGAGTCTACTTGCGCACCGTCTGAAAGGTGAGGCAGCCAATCTGGGAGCAAATCTGATTCGCGAGAACTCGGCATCGATTGAAGATGCCTGTCGTGAATCGCAGCTGCCGATTGCCATTGGTGCCCTCGCGGACCTCAAACAAAACAACAAGCTGCTACAAGAACAACTGCCCGACCTGATTCAGAGAGTCGCCACCAGCGAACCAGACCCGAAGCTCTCCTGCCTTCCAAAGCGACAGCCACGATGAAAATCCTTATCGCAGACGACGATCCCAATACCATCGATATGCTGACCAACACGTTGGAAGCGTTTGGCTACGACGTGACATCAGCCTGTGATGGCATTGAAGCCTCGAGTCTGCTGCGTACCGGTGACTATCGCATTTTCATTTCTGACTGGCAGATGCCGGGTAAGACGGGGCTCGAACTCTGTAAAGAAATTCGTGATCGTGGACTTGATAACTATATTTACGTCATTCTGTTGACATCTTTTTCATCCATGGAAGGTGTCGTCCAGGGCCTGGAATCCGGTGCGGATGACTTCCTGACCAAGCCATTCAATCCCGCGGAACTGATTGTTCGGATTCGAGCTGGCGAGCGGATCATCAGTCTGGAAAGTCGCGAGATGACGATCTTCTCGCTCGCGAAGCTGGCGGAATCGCGTGATAAAGAAACGGGCGATCACCTCGAGCGGATTCGTACTTACGTGAAGATCCTTGCTGAAGAACTGTCCAAGCAAGTCGAGTTTCACGACATCATTGACGGCGAGTACGTAAAGCTGTTGTATTTGACCAGCCCATTGCACGATATTGGCAAGGTCGCGATTGCTGACTCCGTTCTTCTCAAGCCAGGTCGCCTGACGACAGAAGAGTTTGAGGTCATGAAAACTCACACGACGCTTGGTGCTCAGACGTTGGCCGAAGTAGCGACCTGCTACCCTTCTGCTGGTTATTTGAAAATGGCGATCGACATCGCGCTGACCCACCATGAGCGGTATGACGGGAAAGGCTATCCCAACCGCCTCGTTGGTGATGAGATTCCGCTGTGTGGCCGCATCACTGCTGTTGCGGACGTCTATGACGCGCTCACGAGTGTTCGCGTTTACAAAGACGCCTATAGCCACGAAACCGCCGTCGAAATTATTACGCGTGATAGCGGGACTCACTTCGATCCACGCATCGTGCGTGCATTTCTTAGTTGTCAGGATCGCTTTTTGGAAATCAAAAACCAGTTGAATTGTGAAACAAGCCGCACTGTGATGGCTTAATCTTTTGGCATACGGACGAGCAAGTCATGACGCAGTGATCTTGGTTGACGCTTTGGGTAAGAAACGAAAACGGGTGAGCAAGAAAATTACGCTCATCTGGTCTGTGTCAGATTCCATGCTGGTCTGCTGACCAATCGATCAGAACGAGATGCCCTCCTCTTCTGCGGGTGTCCACTTTGTTCCACAACTACCAATGGGACTTGCGCCTGGAGAACGATTCTGGGCACGATAGTGTTTGCCAGAATGGCAAGAAAATACAATTGCATCTTTGACTCGCAGTCAGCGATACCCATCGTTATATTGGCAATGTTTAATGGATGTCTTTGGGATTCTCATCACGTCTCGGTGATGACGTTACTTTGTCTGGAAGAGCTGAATGATGCGTCTTATTGTCGTTTTCCTGCTTTTGGTGTCTGCGAATCAGTTGTTTGCCAAGCAGCCGAATATCGTTGTGTTTCTGTCTGACGATCATACGCTGCGTGACTCGTCGGTTTACGGATCGCCAGATATCAAGACGCCGAATATGGCGAGGCTGGCTGCGGATGGAATGACGTTCGATCAGGCGTACGTTGCTTCACCATCGTGTGCGCCGAGTCGTGCGGCTATGTTGACGGGCATGTACCCGGCGAAGAATGGTGCCGAGCCGAATCATTCGCGACCTCGAGCCGACATTAAAAAACTTCCTGCCTATCTGCATGCGTTGGGATACGAAGTTGTCTCGTTTGGAAAAGTCGGGCATTACAAACAAACGACCGAGTACGGGTTCGATATCGCACGTCACTTCAACTATCACGAAGACACTGCTGTTCCCGAGGCTTTGAAGTGGCTTCAAGGACGAACCAGTGACAAGCCTCTCTGCCTGTTTGTCGGGACCAACTGGCCTCACGTCCCCTGGCCGAAAGAGGCTGGTGATCTCGACCCATCGTCTCTCAAGATGCCGCCGAATCACGTTGACAATGAAACGACTCGAGGCTGGCGTGCCCGCTACGTCGCTGCGGTCAAGAACATGGATGATGAGCTGGGGCAGGTCTATGATCTTGCCAGAGAAAAGCTGGGCGAAGATGTCGCCTTTCTGCATACCAGCGATCATGGTGCTCAGTGGCCATTCGGGAAATGGAATCTTTATGACGACGGGATTCGCACGCCGTTGATTGTGAGTTGGAAAGGACATATTCAGCCAGGCAGTCGCACGTCGGCGATGGTTTCCTGGATTGATATCCTGCCGACGCTCGTCGAGATGGCTGGAGGTCAGGCGGGAGATCAGATCGATGGACGCTCTTTCCTGCCCGTGCTACTTGGAAAGACGCAGACGCATCGTGATCAGATCCTGACGACACACAGTGGCGACGGCGACTTCAATGTCTACCCGATTCGATCGATCAAGACCGCTGATGGTTGGAAATATATTCGCAATCTTCATCCCGAGTTTCTTTATACGACACACGTCACGAAGAACGCCGACGACAGCGGTTACTGGGAAAGCTGGCTGACTTCTGCGATGGACGATCCTCGCGCCAAGCATCTGGTGAAGGCTTATCAGGAACGTCCTGCTGACGAGCTTTACAACTTGTCCGAGGATCCGTGGGAACAAAAGAACCTGGCAAAAGAAGGGGCTCATGCAGATCGTCTGGTCTCGATGCAAAAGCAGCTTGATCAATGGATGACCCAGACGAAAGATCCCAAACAGATTTTTGGAACGCCCAAGAAGATTGCCAAGTCATCGAAGCCGAACATCATCGTCGTCCTTATTGATGACATGGGATGGTCGGACTTGTCCTGCTTTGGAGGTGATGCCGTCAAGACTGAGAATATTGATCGGCTCGCTTCTGAGGGAATCAAGTTCACGCAGTTTTATGTCAATTCACCGATCTGCTCACCATCGCGTGTTGCGCTCGCGACGGGTCAATATCCTCAGCGATGGCGGATCACTTCCTTTCTCAATAATCGAAAAAGCAATAACACGCGGGGGATGGCTCAATGGCTGCCTGTGGCTGCTCCTGTGATCGCCAAGTCATTCCAGCAAAGCGGCTATGCAACGGGCCACTTTGGCAAATGGCATATGGGGGGGCAGCGAGATGTCCATAATGCTCCGCCGATTCTGAACTATGGCTTTGATCGCAGCCTGACGAACTTTGAGGGCAAAGGGCCCAAACTGCTGCCGTTGACTCTGACACCTGATTCCACCGAGCCAGGACGCATCTGGGAAGACGCCGTCAATATTGGCGGTCCTGTCACATGGATGCAGCGTTCAGAAATTACCTCTGGTTTCGTCAACAACGCGATCGAATTTATCGACGAGGCTCAGGCCCTTGATCGACCTTTCTATGTGAACGTCTGGCCGGATGATGTTCACTCGCCGTTCTTCCCGCCTGTTGCGCGTTGGGGGAAAAATAAGCGTGCGTTGTATCAATCGGTCCTCGACACGATGGATGAGCAACTGGCACCGTTATTTGATCGAATTCGAAATGACGAACAGCTTCGCGACAATACCTTCATCGTCTGCTGTTCTGACAATGGTCCAGAAGCGGGGGCTGGGATGAGTGCAGAGCTTCGTGGCAGCAAGGGATGGTTGTATGAAGGCGGAATTCGTTCTTCGCTGATCACCTGGGGACCTGGCATGATGGCTGAAGGGGCGGCCGGCAAGACGAATGATACTTCTGTTTTCAGTTCGATCGACATCAATCGGTCGCTGTACTCGATCGCCAACATTGCGATCCCGAGTGATCAGGCTCTTGATGGCGAAGATGTCAGTGATGTGCTGACTGGCAAGTCGTCTGGAAGCCGGCGTGCACCGATCTTCTTTCGTCGCCCTCCTGACCGTCCCGGAGAGAAAGGGAACGACAACCCGGACCTAGCGGTCAGAGACGGTCAATGGAAGTACACGATCAATTACGATGGCAGCGAGCCCCAGTTGTTTGATCTGCTGGCTGACCCGCAGGAAACGAAGAACGTCGTTGAGAATCATGCGGATGTCGCTGCTCGGCTCAAAGCGGCTGTGTTTGCATGGAACAAGACGCTGCCAGCGGATGCAGGAGATCCAGGCTACTCTCCCGATGAGGCGAAGTCTCGTCAAGGGAGTGAATGAGTTGTTGGCGTCAGGCGCGATCAAGCGATCGGATTAAATCCGCGACACGATGAAATAAGCCACCGCTCCCAGCAGTGCGCCGCACGGGACGGTGCTCACCCACGCCAGCAGGACTTCGCCGATCTTCTTCCAATGGGCTTTCCTTGTCGTCAAGCCCATACCGATGAGGGATCCGACGCTGACGTGGGTCGTACTGACGGGGAGGCTGTGAAGGCTGGCAGTTGTTACCAGACCTGCGGTGACCAGCGAGGCAGCGAAGCCCTGGCCTGGATTCATCGCAGTGATTTTTTTGCCGAGAGTTTCCGCCACATTATCGGCATCAAGAAGGGCGCCGATGGCGATCGTGACGGCAATGATTCCGAACGCCCAGTGAAGCGAAAGTCCGGGGACTGCGACCATGAGAGCGACCATTTTCGGAGTGTCGTTAAGACCACGGGCAAAGCTGGCAGCGCCGGCACTGAGGAAGTGAAGAACATCGAGTGTGCGTGTGCGATGATCAGGGGCGAGTCTAAGGACGCGAAGGGTGAGGTAGGCAATCGCGCCGAGAAAGGCTGCAACGACGGGGCTGAAGAAGAGCGGATACAGAAATGCCTTGCCCAGGGCCGCGAATTGAATGTTGGTCCCGCTGCCAGCCAGTCCGGCTCCGACGATGGCGCCGACGAGCGCATGGGTTGTCGAGACGGGAAAGCCGAGGCGTGTGGCGAGGAAACTTGTCAATGCGCCGCCAACTGCAACGGCACAGGTGAAGTGAGGCGAGTCGGCCAGGGTATCGGGAACAATGCCTTTGCCGCCGAATGACTTGATGAGGTCACCTGCCAGAAAAGCAGCTGCAATTGATCCAGCGAATGTCGTCGCTGTTCCCCACAGGAGTGCCTGACGCAGTGTTGTTATGCCGCTGCCATACAGGGACGCCACGCCTTTGAAGTTGGCGTTGGCGCCGTTGGTGAATGCGACACAAGCAGCGGCGATAAAGAGGAGGACAACGATCATGACTCTTGGCTCACTTGGCGATGTTTTCTTTCAACTCAGCCGGATACTGCTTGAGCGAAGCGTATTCTTTCCATGAGCCTTCATAGAGTCGGACGTTGGGATACTTGGCGACATGCTTGAGGTAGAAGCGGAGGAGACTCCCTTCGCGAGAAGTGCCACAGTAGACGATGATTTGCTTGTCTGGAGTCACGCCTGCTGCTTCGAGCGATGCTTTCGTTTCGGAGTAAGGGCGGAACTTGTGTGTGTTCTCATCTTCCATCAACCTGGCCCAGTGGAAGCTGATGGCGCCGGGGATATGTCCTTTGCGAACCCAGATATCATCGTCGCCGAGATACTCATTGTGAGGACGGGCATCGACGAGTACGAAGTCTGGCTTGTCTTTATTCGCGAGGACATCTTCCAAGGTGAAGGCAATTTCCGGCGCAGTCTTTTCTGGAAGATGGCCAGGAGGATTACCGAAGTATTCCTGTGTCACCGGCAGCTTTTCAGCCTTCCATTCCGGGATCCCGCCATCGACGATGCGAATGTCTTTAACGCCGTATTTCTCTAAAACGAATGCCACCATACTGGCGCTGAGAATTTCGTCGTTAGGGAGCTTTTCGCCCGTTGCATAGAGGATGTGCGTCCGATCTTTATCGACGCCCGCGCGGAGCAGCAGGGCTTTCGTGATGTCGTCTGGCAGGTACTGAACTGGAACGCCCTGGTCAGTGCCGCGAAGCGTGTCGAAATTCAGATGATGAGCCGTTGGGAGATGGCCACGAAAGTAGTCTTTGTAGCCGCCGCGAGTATCGATGACGAGAGGACGTTTGGACGGCTCGGTTGACTCGATGAGTTCGTAGGCGTCTTGAGGTGAGATGATATTGATGTCAGCTGCGAATATTCCGCTGGAAGGAAGAACAAGCAACGCGACGAAAAATGCTCTGCTCAAACTCTTGGACGACTTCAACATCACCATTCCGCTGATCCTTCGCATGACTATGAGAATTCTGGTCTTTCTCTCGCGAGATCGACATTCTCATGTTACTACGAATATGAGAGTCTTCCCAGCGTACATGTGTACTTCTTCGTAAGTGCTTTTGAAAAGCATAGTACGGCCGGCGTTTTAGCGCGACTTATAGCTGGCGAGCAGTTTGCGGATTTCCGAAGGTTCGGCGGGCTTGGTCAGGTGGTGATCGAAGCCGGCTTCCTTGGTGCGTTTTTTGTCTTCATCCTGTCCCCAGCCGGTGAGAGCCACAAGCAGGATGTCTTTGCCCCAGGCTTGTTGACGCATCTGGCGTGCGGCTTCGTAGCCATTGAGTCGGGGCATGCCGATGTCCATGAGAACGACGTGAGGTTGGAACTCGGCGGCTGTCTGGACTGCTTCCAATCCATCGTGAGCGATTCTGACTTCCTGGCCGAACATCTTGACGACCATGGCGAGCATCGTCGCTGCGGATTTGTTGTCGTCGACGACGAGCACGCGTCGGCTGTCTTCGATCGATTGTTCTTCCGTTTTACGGGCCTTCTCGTTCTCGCTGGAAGGTCCAGCCAAGACAGGGAGAATGATGCGAAACGTACTTCCCTTGTGCTCGCCTTCGCTTGTGACTTCGACTTCACCATCGTGCATTTCGACGAGGCGTTTCACGAGCGTCAGGCCGATGCCCAGGCCGCTGTTTGTCTGTTCGACGGAGCGTTCAATCTGAGTGAACATGTCGAAGATGCGATCCTGCATGTCGAGCGGAATGCCAGTGCCGTTATCGGTGACCGAAAGGAAGACATTCTGACCTTCCTGGTCTGCAGCGATTTTGATCTTACCGCCGGGCGGCGTGTAGCGGATGGCGTTGGTCAAAAGGTTAGAGAGGATCTGTGTGAGGCGGGTTGGATCACCAAAAAGGTGGATTTCGTCGGAAGGCAGAGTAATGGTGAGATGATGGCCGAACTGCTGGACTTCAGCGCGAGTGGCTTCGACTGCGCTTTTGACGATGGCAGCGAGTTCGACGCGTTCTTTTCTCAGCGTGACTTTGCCACTGGTAATGCGGGACATATCCAGCAAATCGTCGACGAGTCGGACAAGCTGCTGAGTCTGCTCTTCCATTGAAAGACGGACAGATTCAAACATGACCTGGTCATCCCCTGCCATGCGCAGGAGTTCGAGACCAGTGCGGATGGGCGCGAGCGGGTTGCGGAGTTCATGCGCTAGAGTGGCGAGAAACTCATCTTTGCGACGGTTAGCGTTCGACAAGTCTGCAGCGACTCTGCGGAGATCGTCTTCCATTTCTTTTTGTCTGGTTTGATCTCGCATCACTTTCATGAAGCCGATCAATCGTCCCGACTCATCGCGAAGGGATTTTGTGATCCCGGACGCAAAGAACCGACGTTTGTCCTTTCGCATCATCCATCGATCATCATTAGCCGTTCCGGAATCTTTGGCGGTCTGCAATTCAGCGTCAGCGACGCCTTGGGCGATATCTTCGGGAGTGAAGATCGTCGTCGTGATGTCGATATTGAGAAACTCTTTCTCCTCAAATCCCAGGACGTGACGAACCCCTTCGTTCCAACTGGTAGGGCGACCGTTTACATCGGTCAGAAAGATGGCGTAATCTTCGACTTGAGCGATCAAATCGCGGAAGCGTTGTTCGTTTTCAAGCAGGGCGGCTTCGGCACGTTTGCGTTCCGTCAGGTCGATTCCCTGAGTCAGAACACCGGTGATCTGACCCTCTGCGTTGCGAAGTGCCTGATAAACAAAATCGACGTAGCGGATTTCATTTGGCAGGTCGGAGGCCCGCTGAAGATCGACACGCATGTTCGTGCCGAGAAATGCTTCACCAGTCGCATAGACTCGATCAAGAAGTTCGATAAAGCCCTGTTCGCGAATTTCTGGCAGGGCGTCGTAGACTGTTTTGCCAGCGATGTCCCGATGGCCGACGAGACTCATGTATTGATGGTTTGCCCTCTCGAAAACATGGTCCGGGCCGCTTGTGACGCACATGAACGAGGGGGCATGCTGGAAGACCAAATCAAGGCGTTCGCGCTCATGATCGACCAGTTTCAGCAAACGTTCCCGTTCCAGTTCGCCTTTGATTTGGTCAGTGACGTTGTTAAACAGGACGGCAACTTGACGGCTTTCTGGCCCGCCAACACGAAATGCATACAGGTTAAACCACTTCTGCATGATCGTCGCTTCGTTGGTGAAACGGATCGGTTCACCAGTCGTTGCGACTTTGCCGTAAATCTCGAACCAGCTGTCGTCGTGATCGGGAATCAGATCACGCATCCGCTGACCGGCCGCATTGTGAAGTCCGGTATGTTTTTCAAACGCCTGATTCACTTCCAGGAACAGATAATCGGCAGGACGACCATCCTCGTCGAAAATCATTTCGATGATGCAATAGCCTTCATCCATCGATTCAAACAGACTTCGATATCGTTCTTCCTTTTGCTTGATGATGTGTTCTGTGAGTTTGCGCTCCGTCAGGTCGAGCATGGACCCGATCATGCGGAGAGGTCGGCCGTCGTGATCACGAAGAATCCGTCCCCGGTCGAGGACTTCCGAGGAACTTCCGTCTGCATTCAGAAAGCGGTATTCGTCGGACCAGAACTCTTCGGTCCCGTCGATGACTTCATGGATATTATGGACGATGCGATCGCGATCATCCGGATGAATGTGATTGACCCACCAGACTGCATCGGGATCGACATCTTCGGATTTGTAGCCGAAGCGTGAACGAATGCCCTGATTCCAGAGGACATGGTTCGTGACGAGATCCCAGTCCCAGATGGCGTCGTTGGCGACTTCGCCGATCAGTCGATAGCGTTCTTCGCTTTCATGAAGTGCGCGTTCAGCTTTTTTCTGTTCGGTCACATCACGGAAGACAAGAACGGCTCCGATGAGCTGCCCGTTGGAATCGCGGATAGGAGCAGCGCTATCGTCAATTGGTCGCTCGGTTCCGTCTCTGGCGATCAGTAGAGTGTGATTAGCAAGGCCGACAATGATTCCCTCGCGGAGAACTCGCTCCATCGGATTGGCAACAGGTTGTCGCGAGTGTTCATTGATAATGGGAAAGATCGACGTCAGCGGCTGATTCAAGGCATCATTCAAGGACCAGCCGGTGAGTGCTTGGGCAACGGCATTGAGGAAGGTCACCCTGCCCTGCACGTCGGTCGTGATGACGGCATCGCCGATGCTCTCCAGTGTCACGCCCAGGAGGTCTCGTTCTCGCTGGAGATCGTGTTCAGCCTGCCAGCGCTGGAGAATCAGTTCCGCCTGGTGGGAGGCGTTCTGTAAAAGAAGTCGCTCGGTGTCTGCGGGGAAATTGGACCGTTGAGAAAAGGCGGTGATCGAACCGCTGATCGGACCATCGCCGAAACGGACAACGGTGGCATGAAGAGAACGACCGATGAGTGGATGATCGAAACGAAACGTCGATCCGTCTGAGCTCGACGTGAGTTTCCCGTCGATCTCCTTCTGGAGAGTCGTCTCGTCCTTCGGGGCGAGAGCCTGACCGAGGGTGCGGATGACGTGAATCGGATCATGACCAGAATGACGGCGCAGCACGACGCTGACCAGATCGAGATCGATCGCCTTGATCATCGCATCTGCCAGGCTCGCTGCGAGCTGGTCGGGTTCGAGACTACCCCACTGCGAGGAGAGATCGGAGAGTCGAACAAGTTCCTCAAGGACGTGCTTGAGGTGCTTGTTCTCGTTTTCTAGCTCTTGTATGGACTTCATAGTTTCTGTGTGACGCTGCGGATGGAGACCCGAAGGTCGCACTCTTTGGGCGTGCAAAATCGCCTGTCGAATCGTTGAGGATTAGAACAGGCGATTATTAAACGTGGTCCGTCCAATTGGAAGAGTTCAATTGGGGGAACAGCAGATTCGATCAGACGCAATGTGCGTATTGTCTCACATGCGGCAGATGAGAAGTTCGCGTTCGTAAATGAGCTCTTTGGGAAGGTGACTTTTCAGGTCGAGGAAAAGTTCCTCGTGGAGCAAAACCTCGCGTCTCCAGGCATCGCGATCAAAGCGTTGCAACTCGTCGAAACTCTCTTCCGGGAAGTCGAGACCGGTCCAGTCGATGTCATCGTAACCTGGAACCCAGCCGATGGGTGTTTCCTTGGCGACGCCGTGACCGTTGGCGCGATCAACGATCCACTTAAGGACGCGCATGTTTTCGCCGAAACCTGGCCAGAGGAATTTGCCGTCCTCGCCTTTGCGGAACCAGTTGACGTGGAAGATGCGGGGCGTTGTGCTCAATGTACGCTGCATCAAAAGCCAGTGTCGGAAGTAATCGCCCATGTTGTAGCCACAGAAAGGAAGCATCGCCATCGGGTCTCGTCGGACCTTGCCGATCGTACCGGCGGCTGCTGCGGTCATCTCGCTGCCCATCGTTGCGCCGATGTAGACTCCACAGCTCCAGTTGAAGGCCTGGTAAACGAGCGGCATCGTCGTCGAGCGACGACCGCCGAAGATGATGGCGCTGATCGGAACGCCTTCGGGCTTCTGCCAGTCGGGATCGATGGTCGGGCATTGAGACGCAGGTGCGGTGAAGCGAGAGTTGGGGTGAGCCGCTTTGGCGCCAGTCTGTTTGCCGATCTCGGGAGTCCAGGTTTTGCCTTGCCAGTCGATGGCTTGGGCTGGTGGCTCGTCGGTCATGCCTTCCCACCAGACGCTCCCATCGGGAGTCAGCGCGACGTTGGTAAAAATGGTGTTCTTGCGAAGCGACGCCATGGCGTTGGCGTTGGTCTTCGTACTCGTGCCAGGGGCGACTCCGAAGAAGCCCGCTTCCGGATTGATCGCATAGAGACGTCCATCGGGGCCTGGTTTGATCCAGGCGATGTCGTCACCCACCGTCCAGATTTTCCACCCTTTTTCGGAGAAGTTCTTGGGAGGAATCAGCATCGCGAAGTTGGTCTTCCCGCAGGCACTTGGAAAGGCGGCTGCGACATACGTCTTCTTGCCCGTCGGGTCTTCGACCCCCAGAATGAGCATGTGCTCAGCCATCCAGCCTTCGTCGCGGGCCATCGCGGAGGCGATCCGCAGCGCGAAGCATTTCTTGCCCAGTAGCGCGTTCCCGCCGTAACCAGAACCGTAGCTCCAGACCTCACGAGTCTCGGGAAAGTGGACGATGTACTTTTCCTCATTGCATGGCCAGGGGACATCCTTCTCACCCGGCTTGAGCGGAGCGCCGACGGTATGCATACAGGGGACGACGCGGATTTCCGATTCGTCGATCTTCTTGAAGACATCCGCTCCAATCCGGGCCATGATCCGCATGTTGACGACGACATACGGGGAATCGGTCAGCTGAACTCCGATCTTCGACATCGGAGAATCGAGTGGCCCCATGCTGAAAGCCAGGACATACATCGTCCGCCCCTTCATGCAGCCACTGAAGAGGCCGCGGAGCTTCTTTTTCATCTCGAATGGGTTGACCCAGTTATTGGTCTCTCCCGCCGCTTCTTTTGAGGCAGAGCAAATGTAGGTGCGGTCTTCGACGCGGGCGACATCATTGGCATCAGAACGAGCGAGATAACAGCCGGGCCATTTCTCCTGGTTTAGCTTGGTGAACGTGCCCGCTTCGACGAGCTGCTCGCAGAGTTGTTCGTATTCTTCCTGCGAACCATCGACCCAGTGGATCGCATCAGGTTTGCAAAGGGCGGCCATTTTTTTGACCCAGCGTTGCAGGTGGACGTTCTGGCTGAGTGGCGTTGTTGTATCGATCGACATAGTTCTTAGGTCTTTTTTATGTGATGCCCGCCAGTGAATGCTTCTGGTGAGGACGAGGTTGGAAATAGAAGTATTGAGGATACACTCATCGCGTCGAAATGTCTCTTCCGCCTTCCAGCAGATCAGCGTTCGCGATGCGGGATCGACGTGACTTGAAAACTATTGAATGACAGGAAAGTTGAAAGAAATGCGTGATTTGCGTCGTTAGGATAATACGCGGACTGTTCTCGTCAAAGTTTTAGGAGATCGGATCAACGTGACGGTATTTGATTGATGTGAGAAATCTGACCACAGAGTCGAGTGCTTGGTTGATCAGGAGTCCCAAAAAGAAAGTCGCTCTGATGGTTCGAGTTTTATGTTTGTTATTATTCAATCTCGGATCATCCGCCTGGGCGAGAGTGCCCGCCTCAAAACCAAATATCATCATGATACTTGTCGCCCTGCGTCAGGGAATCTGAAACTTATCCGTGCTGCCAGACAGAATGCCTGGGAACTTTTCGATGTCAGCAAGGATCGCACGGAGCAGCATAATCTTGCCAGCGAGCAGCCAGAGAAAGTCAAAGAACTGACCCAGCAATGGCGCGAGTGGGCTCAGCGGGTTCATGCCCTGCCGTTTCCGAAGAAAGCTCCGAAGGGGAATAAGCAGAATAAGAAGGCACAGAAATCCGTGAAGACAGAGTCAGTCGAAAGCTAAATCTGAAGTCATTCTGCGTTCAAAGGCAGTGAGTGCATCTCACTGCCTTTTTGTGCTTCATGAAACATCATTGCGGTGTTGGGTCTGATTGTCGCAGGTACTGCCAATGGAAAAGTCCTTTTGACTGCGACTCGATGGCGACTTCGTAGAAATGCTCGCTGCCTTCAATCGTCCGCAAGTTGGCTTGCTGAGGTGTAAGTTGCTCACTCATCGACTGGCTTAACAACTGAAAGCCAGGGATCGAATATCCCGCCGTCAGCAGATTGAAAGCAATCGCCAGGCTCGCCATCCAGATGCCAACCGTGTGAAATCGAACCGACGTCAAACGCTGGCGTAACAAGTCTGCGGCCAGGAGATAAGTGCAGGCCCAGAGTGTGAGCGCGATGATACGATAGCGCGTGTTATAAGGATGGCCTGAGCCGAACCCGCAGCGAGCCGAGGCAATGATGAACATCGTTCCGAGTTCGAAGAAGATCAGACAGATCAGCGTGGAATGCTTGCGCCAGTCTGATTTCCACAGGACAGTGCACATCAGGCACAGAAAGCTCACTCCTATGACATGCGTCATGGGATGCCCGAACTGGCTGAGAGGCGTGCCCATGAGGAGTACGATGTACTGGGCAAAGCGGTGTGGAATCATTAATCCCGTCAGAAGCGAGGGATGGTGTGGCGGCGAATGATAGCCCCAGAAATAAAGCCCCCAGACACACACGCAGAGTAGCAGGGGAAACGCAGCATTCGTTGTGACTGCCTGGCGAAAGCCTGACAATAGGCCTTTCTTCTCCGAGGTGATCGTCGAGTAAATCTCATATGTCGCCAGAATCGGAAAGACCAAGAGCCCGCAGGAGCTCGTGCAGACGGCAAGTATTCCAAAGACGGCGATCCAGAAGCGGGAGCGATTCCATGTCAGAAATGAAACCGCTGCGAAGGCATGCACGGTTAGGTTCTGTAGACCGAACATCGCGATCAGCATGTTGCTGCTATCCTGACAGACGAGAATCAGACACAGAACAGGGATCAACCAGAAATCTCTCAGTCCCTCTTTTCGCCCCAGATGAATGAGCACACCAGCCAGCAATAACAAGGAAGCATTCGCGATCACCGTCAATCCAGTGAACGAGACTTTGCCAAAGAGGAGCGCATTCAACCACGCCAGGAATCGCGTCAAGATGATGCGATGCTCGTTGTGAAGCTCAGTCAGTGAGAAGAATGCATTCCATCGGTTCTCGGGAAAGTAGCGATTGAGAAATCCGAGGATCGCATCGAAATCGTCGCTCGAGGGTGCATTGACGGTAAACTTGAGGAAGAACGCGAACAGGACAACGACCGGGATGCAGGCCATTAACCAGAAGAGAATTTGAAGGCTCAAGGGCAACGGTTTTGCGTTGACGACATCACGATGTTCAATCGCGTTACTCATGTGATTGGATCTCGACCGGATGTTGTTTCCTCCATTTGCTTCATCGCGGCAGGACGGCGCAGGTAGTCGCCGCGGCTGAAGTACTTTTCCAGCCAGACGTAGGCCACGATGAAGAAGTACCTGCTCCCCATCTCCCGGATCTTCAGTTTCGCAACGCCTGTTCTGCGGTTGCGCCAGGTAATGGGAATCGTCGTCCAGCGGTATCCGCGCACGATGGCTTTGAGTGGCAGTTCGACGGTCAGGTTAAAGTGAGGTGACAGGAACGGACGACAGCCATCCAGAGTCGTCTTGCGGTACGCCTTGAAGGCGTTGGTGGTGTCGTTGAGCTTGATACGAAAAATGGTCTTGATGAAGAAGTTCGCCATGCGGTTCAGGCGAAGCTTGATCCAGGGATAGTCGATCACACCACCCCCTTTGACGAAGCGACTTCCAAAGACACAGTCGAAATTCTCATTGAGCAGCTTCCAGTATCGCACGACGTCACGACAGTCATCGGATTCATCGGCCATCATGATGACGACGGCGTCCCCTTTGCAGTGATTAATCCCATAGACAATGGCGCGACCGAAGCCGTGGTCCTCGAGATTCTGTACGGGAGCAAGTTCTTTGATCTTCCCAGTGAGGTCCGTCAGGATCTGCCACGTCGCGTCCGTACTTCCGTCATCGACCACAACAATCTCATGAGGGATGCTGTTCATGCGAAGTTCAAGATGCAGATGCTCAACGGTCGACGCAATACAACCTTCTTCGTCACGAGCGGGAATAACAATCGAGAGTCTTGTCAGCTGAGGTCTGATCTGCTCGTCGTGTTCGTTTTTATGAGGGGTGCGAAGAGCCATGATGCGTTGAGGATTTTCTTGAAGGATCTGATCGCTGTGAGTCGTTACTAGTGACTGAGCAGAAGGTGATTCGGATGCTGGTCTGCGAAATCGGCGATTTGTTCGAGGACTTCACAGACAGGTGTCGAGACTTTCCAATCCCATGCTTGCTGTGCAAGGCGAGAATCGAGAACCATCCACGGGATGTCAAACGGACGATCCGGGTTCGGTGATCCTGCATTGCACGAATCTGCAAGCAATTTCGCGGTCGGTGAATCAGGATAACGTTGAGAGCACCATGACGTCAGTTGTGCCAGAGACATGGAGTTTTCAATACCACCAGAGATGTTGACAATCGACGGCTTATTCTCAGTCAGTCCTTCCTCGAACTGCAAGTTGAGAATTGGAACGAGATCACGCGGGTGCAGGCAGTCTCGAACCTGATAGCCCGAACCACCAAAGCCAAGATAGCGGAGTGGCTTGCCTTCGCGGAAACTATGAATCCAGTATGCGAAAATGCCCTGAGCCGGGTGTCCGAATTGTCCGGGGCCAGCCAATACGCCACAACGATTAATCCAGACAGGAAAGCCAAACGACAAGCCATACTCGATTGCTAAGTGCTCGCTGGCGAATTTGGAGCTGCCATAAAGTGAGACCGGCGGCGACGTGCTGTAGGATTCCGTCACTCCACTCGCTGAAATGCCTGCTGGAAAGTCCTGGTTTGAATCCGGGACGAAGGCATCTTCTTTAACCGTCATCTTCAGCTGCGCCAGTTTCGGAATGGAATAGACGCGACTGGTGGACAGCAAGGTGAAGGCTGCCGAGTGACGTTTGCAGTATTCCAGTAGATTGATCGTGCCGAAGAGGTTGTTTTCGATCAACTGTCGACTGCTTGTTTTTCCATCGACTCCCGCCAGAACACTCGGGTTCGCAGCGGCATCGATGACAACGTCCGCTTGAGGAAGTGAATCGACATCGCTGGCATTGCGGATATCGCCAGAAATGACAGAGATCCCCTGATCAAGCAGCCGGCGCCGGTTTGTCTCACTTCCGCCACGGCTGAAATTATCGATGCCGATAATCTGGGAGATACCACTTTGCCTGGCTAGCTCCATGGCCAGAGTCGACCCAACGAAACCGCAGATGCCCGTGATGAGAACTCTCATGCGATTCTGTCGACCTTGAGTCCGGTAAGATAGGAAATGAACGAGAGCGTTTATGTCTGGCGATGTTTCCAGGCCTGTGTGATTTGTGAGATTGTCTCTTCCAGGGAAACGGTAATGTTCCAGCCAGGATAGTGCTCGCGCATTTTTCGCAGATCACTATAATAACAGATGTGGTCGCCGATTCTATGTTCATCCACATAGGTGTACTGCATCGGCTGGCCGGAAAACTTCTCCGCTAACTGGAATGCTTCCAGGATACTGCAGCTGTTTGCGCGTCCGCCTCCAATGTTGTAGACCTCACCAGAGCGGGGAGACTCGATAAACGCAGCGATAAATCTTGCCACGTCTTCACTGTGAATGTTGTCACGAACCTGTTTGCCTTTGTACCCGTAGACGTTATAGGTCCTTCCTTCGAGGTTGCATTTCACCAGGTAACTGAGAAAGCCATGCAACTCGACCCCAGAATGATTCGGTCCAGTCAAACATCCGCCTCGCAGTGAGCAGGTCGGCATATTGAAGTATCGACCGTACTCCTGAACCATCACATCGGCTGCGACTTTTGAAGCTCCAAACAAAGAGTGTTTGGACTGATCGATGCTCATGCTTTCCGGGATCCCGGTCTGGTACTCCGGTGAGTCATATTCCCAGCGCGTTTCCAGTTCTTTGAGTGGAATGGAATTGGGACGATCGCCGTAAACTTTGTTCGTTGACATGTGTACGAACGGCGAACCCGGACAAGCGCGCCTCGCTGCTTCGAGAAGGTTCAGAGTGCCGACCGCATTCGTGTCGAAATCATCAAACGGAATCATCGCCGCACGATCATGGCTCGGCTGGGCGGCTGTATGGACAATTGCATCGGGACGCAGCGTCGCGATGAAATTCAGAATCTGATCGCGATTGCGGATGTCAATCTCATGGTGCTCGAATTCACGGATGGAATTAGCCAGTCGCTGCTGGTTCCAGCGGGTATCGCCTTGTGGACCAAAAAAGACGGCTCGTTGATTGTTGTCAATGCCGTGAATCTTCCAGCCAGCGGCAGCAAAATGCAGGCAGACCTCCGAGCCGATCAGGCCTGACGAGCCGGTGACTAGAAGCTGCTTCATACAGTGAGTTCATTAAGAATGTCGAGTTGATTCATGATCAAAATACCACACGTCCAATAGCTTAGTCCCCTGATGTAACGGACGCAATCAGCGATAGATTCTGCCGCGTCTCATCATTTGATTTTCAAGTGGATGATACTTGTTTGCATGAAAACGACGTCTTACCAGCAAAATAGCGCAAAGAATGCGCAGCGAAACCGCGTCCTCGAACAGTGATCTGTGAAAAACCTTGCACAAGTGCCGGATGATGTTTCGAGTGATTCGTATCTGATCGGTATAATCGAGATGTTATTTTGCGATCTCTCTGCTCGGAGTTCGACTGTCCAAAGACGATGGGAGGTATCCTCTGAACCCGCTGAATTCACTCGCGTTTTCTGCCAACGCCTGGCAGAACAATAATGATACGATCAAGATTGGTCTGGTTGGTTGTGGTGGCCGTGGGAACGGCGCCTGCGCACAGGCGCTATCAACGGAAGGCAACGTCGAACTCGTGGCGATGGGCGACTTGTTTCCCGATGCTCTCGAACCAGCTCTCAGCGGGATCAAAGCCGCTGTTAAAGAGAATCCGACCGCGAAGATTTCCGTCACACCAGAGACGATGTACAGCGGCTTCGATGCCTATAAGAAGGTCATCGATTCCGATGTCGATCTGGTCATCCTGACGACTCCTCCCGGATTTCGCCCGGTCCAGTATCAGTATGCTGTGGAGAAGGGCAAGCACGTCTTCATGGAGAAGCCGGTTGCTGTCGATGCAGCGGGGGTGAATCAGGTTCTCGCGACGACACGAATCGCCAAGGAGAAAGACCTCAAGGTCGGCGTCGGGCTGATGTATCACTACGATGCCCGCTTCGTCGACGTCATGAATCGTGTGCTCGACGGAGCCATCGGGGACATTCTCTTCTCTCGCGTTTATTACAACACAAGCGGTGTCTGGGAACCTCGACGTACCCGCGAGCAATGTAAGACCGAGATGGAGTATCAGACACGCAACTGGTACTACTATTGCTGGCTGTCTGGCGATCATATCGTCGAGCAGCACATTCATAACATTGACATCGGATGCTGGCTGAAAGGGATTCAATTCCCTGTCGAAGCGCAGGGGATGGGTGGACGTGCCGTTCGCACCGAAGCCCGCTATGGCGACATCTTCGATCACCATAACGTCGAGTTCACCTTCGCCGACGGATCCAAGATGTTCAGCGCCTGTAGACACGTTCCCAACTGCTGGAACACCTCGTCTGCCTACGCGACCGGGACCAAGGGGAATGCGACGATCTTCGCACCGAACTCTATCGAGACGTTTGCCGGCGAGAAGTACCGGGTTCCACGCGATGTGAAGAACAACCCTTATCAGGTTGAGCACGACGTCCTCTTCAAAGCGATTCGCGAAGGGCTTCCACATAACGAAGCCGAGATGGGCGCGATGAGTTCGATGACGACCATCCTCGGTCGTATGGCAACTTACTCAGGTCAGGTCGTCCGTATGGACGAAGCACTCGCGAGCAACTTCTCATTGCAGCCGAAGTCGTACGAGTTTGAAGCAGAAGCACCTGTTCTGCCAGATGCCAACGGCAATTACCCGATTCCAGTTCCTGGTATTTCTAAAGGATATTAAGCATGTCGATGAATCGAAGAGATATCCTCAAAGCCGCCCTGCCAGTCGGACTGGGAATGGCGATGGCACCAGAGCTCACGACTCGCGCGCAAGCAGCGAGCGTTGCAGTGGCAAACTCGGCAGCCCGTCGTCCGATCTACAAGTCTCTGAAGTGGGGCATGGTCGGCGAAGGCGGTAGCGTTCTGGAAAAATTCCAGATGCTGCTCGAACTCGGCTATGACGGCGTCGAACTCGATGCACCTGGCGGTCCTCCCAATGAAGAACTGATCGCGGCTTCGAAGCAGACGGGCCTGCCGATTCACGGCGTCGTGGATTCGACACATTGGAACAGCCGTGCCAGCGATCCAGATCCTGCTGTGCGGGAGAAATGCCGAGAAGACCTGATCACCGCCGTCAAGACATCGTCAGCGATCGGCGGGTCGTCGGTTCTGTTCGTGCCCGGTCACGGCAAAGATGGCAAATGGGATGAGATCAAGCCTCGCATTGATGAAGTGATCGTTCCTGTTCTGCCGTTAGCTGCCAAACTCGGAATCAGCATCCTGATTGAGAACGTCTGGAATCAGCTGTTCTACGATTCGGCTTCCGGTCCCGAGCAATCGGCTGAAGCTTATGCGGACTTCATTGATTCGTTCAACAGCCCATGGGTCGGTGCCTATTTTGACATCGGCAACCATCATAAGTATGGTCAGCCGGAAGCCTGGATTCGCCTGCTCGGCAAGCGAATCGTGAAGCTGGATGTCAAAGACTTCAGCCGCACCGAGAACAAGTTCGCCAGTCTGAAAAAGGGCACGATCAACTGGCCGGCTGTCCGTGAAGCCCTTGACGAAATCGGCTACACAGGCTGGTGCACCGCAGAAGTCGCAGGCGGAAAGCGAGATTACCTCGCTCAACTCCTGGCCGATATGAAAGAGATCCTGCCGAACTAGTTCGGTGCAGAGTTTGAGTCAAAAAAGAAAAGCGGCGGTCAGGATTTCCCTGCACCGTCGCTTTTTTATTGTCCGCACAACCGGGAGGGCGAACCTTCGTGTGATCCGTTTCTTTGCGATGCATCACTCCAACGGTGAGTTAACCGCTGATGGCCTCGCATGCCTTCGCCTTGAAGTTACCCATTTACAGATCAGTCAGCTTCGCAGTGCTGTCGCCGAAGCGATCTAACTTAACACCGTAGCGGTCGACCATCGAGAGGAACAGGTTACTCAGCGGAACGTCGTTGTTGAACTTGACGTGACGCCCAGTCTGGAATGTCCCCCCTGCCCCGCCTGCGACGATGATGGGCAGGTCGTCGTGATTGTGTCGGTCTCCGTCGCCGATGGCTCCGCCGTAGACGATCATCGAGTTGTCGAGAATCGTTGAGCCATCTGCTTCTTTCTTGCTGTCGAGAGTCGTGAGGAAGCGTGACAGACGCTCTGTGTAGTAGGCGTCGATCTTTGCGATCTTCTCGGTCTTATCCGGATCTTTACCGTGGTGAGACAGATAGTGGTGACCTTCAGAGATGCCGAGTTCTTTGAAGTTCCGACCGCTCCCTTCGTGTGCCAGCGTAAATGAGGCGATACGGGTTGAATCGGTTTCGAACGAGAGGGCCAGCATGTCGAACATCAGGTCAATATGATCCCGGTAGCTGCCAGGGACGCCTGAAGGAGAGACGTCATCGGTTTCTGGAAGCGGGAAACGTTCTGCTTGCTCGATCTGCTGTTCGATACGACGAATGCTGGTCAGATATTGATCGATCTTCTGGCGATCAGCGGTCGAGACACGCTTCGACATCTGGCGGGCATCCTCCATGACATAATCGAGAATACTGCGGCGCTTGGCGATACGGGCCTGATAGAGTGCTTCACGCTCGGATGGAGCGCCGGTTCCGAAGAGTTGTTCAAAGACCGCGCGAGGGTTTGATTCCGGCGCGAGCGGCAGGTTCGGCGAGACCCACGAAAGGTTGTACTGATAGGCACAGCTGTAACCACTGTCGCAGTTGCCGGAGTTCCGTGACTTCTCACAGCTCAGTTGAATCGATGGAAGACGCGTCAGGTGTCCAACTTCGTTGGCTGCGATCTGATCGATGGAAACGCCGCAATGAATATCGGCACCGGAGGTCTTGCGCGGATGTGTTCCGGTCAGGAAAGCTGCGTTGGCCCGCGCGTGGTCACCAGGACCATCACCATGAGCGCGGGCACCATCATGAGCGAAACCAGAAAAGACCTGGATCTTGTCTTTCAGGGGATTGAGTGACGCCATGGACTGGTTGAGCTGGAAGTCTTTGCCGAGACCTTCGGGCTTCCAGTATTTGTAGTTCACACCGTTGGGAACCGCGATGTACGCCATCCGCAAAGGTGCACCACTCGCCGTCATACTGGCTGCTGAGTTTGGCGTCATGGCCAAAGCGCTGGCTGGATTCCAGAAGGATTCCAGGGCCGGCAGCGCCATCAGCGCTCCCATCCCTTTGAGGAAGCGTCGACGAGAATCGAGTGACATTGCTTGTCTTGGTCGCAGTCCGAATCCTGACATGGGAAAGTTCCTGTCTCGTCTATCAGTGTGCTGTTAACGGTACGCGTTTGGAATCACTGTGAGTTCGATACGCTGACTGCTTCAGTGATTTTGGGACGCATTTGGAATTGAGGTGTTTCGACGATCAGACGGATCGCATCTTGTAATTGGCCGCCGCTGGCATCGAGTCGATCGACGAGAGCTTCGACGGTTGGGTTATCGGTCGGTTCCATGCCACGACCGAGAGCATAGGTCATGAGCTTTTGAACGAGACATCGCTCAAAGAGTCGTTTCTGTTCGGCGATCAGTCCACGAAATTCGGCCACGGACGTAAACGAACGACCGTTGACCAGCGTTCCCGAGGGATCGATGGTCTCGTTCATCTCCTTCTCACGATACCGACCGGTGAAGTCGAAATTCTCCAAAGCCAGTCCCAGCGGGTCCATGCGATTATGACACGAGGCACAGGATGGATCTTCCCGGTGCACAGCCAGTTGTTCACGGACACTCTTGGGCTTCTTGCCGTCCTTCTTGGCTTCTTCCAGATCCGGCACAGCGGCTGGCGGCGGCGGTGGTGGAGTGCCAAAGACGTTTTCCAGGATGAACTTCCCACGTTTGACCGGCGAGGTTCGGTTGGGATTGGCAGTCACCATCAGGATACTGCCATGCGTCAGAAGACCACCGCGTTGCGAATCCGCCGGAAGATTGACCTTCCGCATCTCTTTGCCTTCCACACCCGGAACGCCGTAGAAGTTCGCAAGATCCTTATTGAGGAAGGTATAGTTCGCCGTGAGCAGCTCAATGATCGGACGGTTCTCTTTGAGAACGTGTGCAAAGAAGAGTTCGGTCTCGTCTTTCATCGCGCGACGGGTACTGTATTCAAACGTCTTGCTGGACTTGGGCATGCCAAGAACATCGCGAGTCAGCAACCACTGCCCGACAAAGTTGTCCACGAAACGCTCCGACTTCTTATCCGCGAGCATCCTCTTCAGCTGCGAATCGAGATTCCCTCGCAGTTCACCCTTTGATGCCAGCCCCATGAGCTCATCATCGGGAATGCTCGACCACAGGAAGAACGACAGCCGAGAGGCGAGCGAATAGTCATCAATCGTCTCGGTCTCAGAGGCAACTTCCTCCGGGAACTCTTCTCGCAGCAGGAATCTCGGCGAAACCAAAATCGCGATCAGTGACTGGCAAACCGAGTCTTCAAATGACGATCCTGGAGCAGACTGCGCCATCTCGTAGATCTTCATCAGTCGAGCGATCTGATCGTCAGTCACAGGACGCCGAAAGGCTTTTGATGCAAATCGTGACAGAATCCGTTGTGCATAGGCACGTTGTTCTTCGGGTGTTTTCGACTGACCAGGGCCATCCGGGAAGACCACGTAAGCTTTCTTATCGATGTAGTTCGAGCTGCCATCGAGCGGGCCCGCCAGTTCGAGATTGCTGATCGACAGAGTCGGTTCGCTGTATTCTGCTCCCCGTTTCTCAGGCGGAATCGGAACTTTGTTTTCATTGATGCGGATCTCAAGGAAATGCTTACCTGCGGGAAGGTGGACTGTATCGTCGAGGTCTATTCGGGTGATGGCTTTGCCCGGGTCGAGAGTGTTGATCTGATACTTGCTGACGACATCATCGCCGCGGGCCAGCGTCACATCGACGGTGCCGTTGTAGGGCGAAAACTCACCACCAGCGATGATCCGCGCATCAACGCGATAATCGCCTGCCTTCTTGATGTTGAATTCAAACTGTTTGATCTCGGTGAACTCGTTGGAGTCCTTGATGGTTTTGTTCTTTTCCGGACGGTGCACCGGCATGCGCGGGGTGGCGTAGTCGCGAATCTGGCCTGCAATCGACTCCGCAGCGAGAAAGTATTTTTCGAGCAGCGAGGGCGGGATCGAAAGGACATCACCGATCGTGTCGAAGCCATACCCCGTATCATCCGGCGGAAAATTTTCTTCGACCGAGAAGTCGATGCCAAACATGTCCAGGATGACGAAGTGATATTCCGGTCGATTCAGTCGTCGAATAACGACACGTCCCGGAGCAGGCTTGGCGGGGTCGAGATGATAGACCGTACCGCCGACCCATTTCGAGAAAGCCCGCTTTTCTTCCTCAGTCGGTTGTGGCATATCGGCGGGAGGCATGGCTCCGGTGAGAACGTTATCCCAGACGCGGCCCCAGAGTTTGTGATCCCCGAGGACTTTGTCTAACTCCCCTTCATTGCCGAGAGCGACCTGACCTTCATTGGCGCCGTTGCCGTGGCAGTCGTAGCAGTATTTCTGCAGAAACGCTGCGCCTTCTGCCAGTTTCTGATCGGCGGCCGAGAGAGATCCAGGCAGGCAAAACAGAACTGCCAGTCCAAGCATGCGGACATAATAATGGCAGGTTTCTGGCTTCATAAGCACGAAACTTCCGGGCGGTGGGAGGACTTGCCATCGAGTCGACAGGTTGCGGACGTGCAAAGTGCCCATCCGACATCACGCCGAAGAACGCAGGCAGGGAAAACAGGAGGGGACGACCAAGCACTCGAGACGCGAGGCGGAAGCCGTCAAACGGAGGGAGTGTCTCCAGGAGACACAGTAAAGAATATCGGCTTTTTTGTGATATTTCAATGGGCATTTATTCGATCTTTATCGCGCGCAACTCCTGATTAGTCAGAGAGTTGGCGGAAAAGTCGATCAGGAAATCCTCTCAACAGTCGCTTCAGGCTCGATCAGTGTGCTTCTCGCCTAGTGATGTGTCGCAGTCCCCTTTTCGTCGGCAATATCAGTTCGCTCGGCGGCTCCGCCATGAGCATGGAATACGCTGTTCGGATTGATCCACAGCGAAATATGTCGCAAGAGGACATAAAACGTTGGCGTCAGGAACAATCCCATGAACGTCACGCCGAGCATTCCGAAAAAGACGGCGGTTCCCAGTACTTGACGCATTTCGAACCCTGGACCTGTCGCGATCGCCAACGGGACTACCCCCAGGATAAACGCGAACGAGGTCATCATGATCGGGCGCAGACGCAGTCGGCAGGACTCAACGGCAGCCTCGGTCGGGGATCTCCCCTGCTCTTCCAACTGCTTGGCAAACTCGACAATCAACACCGCGTTCTTCGCTGCCAGACCGATCAGCACGACGAATCCGATCTGAGCAATCAGGTTGTTGTCCATCCCTCGCATCCAGATCCCGCCAAGCGCGAACGGCAACGCAACGGGTGCAATTAGAATAATCGCCAGTGGCAGCATCCAGCTTTCGTATTCAGCGGAGTGAACGAGGAAGACGAACAGAACGCACAGCGGGAAGATGTAAATCGCCGTGTTACCAGCCGCTTTTTCCTGATATGCGAGGTCCGTCCACTCGACGGTATAGCCGGGAGGAAGTGTTTCACGACCGAGGCGATCGATCGTCGCGATCGCATCTCCTGAACTGAAGCCGAGGCCAGTATCGCCTTGAATTTCAGACGCTTGATAAAGGTTGTATCGGACGTAACGGTCTGGGCCCGTTCGCCACTGCATGTCGAGAACGCTGCCCAGCGGGACCATGTCGCCGTTGGTGTTTCTGGTTTTCAGGTCCGTGACATTCTGCTGATCAATACGAAACGGTGCATCCGCTTGAGCAGTCACCTGAAAGGTTCGGCCGAACAGATTGAAATCGTTCACATAAGACGAACTCAGATTGACCTGAAGGGTCTGAAAGATGCTATCCAGCGGAACGTTGAGCATATTGGCTTTGACGCGATTGATGTTCGCATAGACCTGAGGCGTACTGGCACGGAACGTCGAAAAAACACGAGCCAGCGACTGTTCCTGATTGCACTTGGCGACGAATTCATCAGTGATCGTCTGAAGCTCTTGAGGAGTACCCCCGCCACGCGATTGAATGAGGAACTTGTACCCCCCGCCCGTTCCGAGTCCCTGAACGGGAGGTGGAGGAATGACGAAGATCTCCGCTTCAGGGATCGACATCATTTTTCCTTGGAGCGTGCCGATCAACTGTGGCTGCGAGGGGCCATGTTCGGCTCGCTCTTCGATCGATTTGGGGACGACGAAGATCGCACCAGCATTGGCACTATTCGCGCGTGTGGCACCGGAGAAACCGGCGATGACGACTGCGTGTTCGACCCCCTCGGTGTCCATAATCAGGTCACGGGCTTTGGTGATGACGGCATCCGTTCGCTCAATGGATGCACTGTCGGGCAACTGAATGGCGACAATCAGGTATCCCTTATCCTGGGCGGGAATGAATCCAGCCGGGACGACATAGAATCCAATCACAGCCATCGCGACGAGGGCAGCATACAACGCGATGGGGAAGATCCAGAATCGAACGACCACGCCGACCATCTTGGCATAAAGGTGGCTTATGAAGTCGAACGCTTTGTTAAACAGCTTGAAGAACCAGCCAAACAAGATGTCCCAAAGTCGCGCGAACCAGTCTTTCTTCGCCTCGCGGCTGGTCAGCAGGATCGCACACATGGCAGGAGTCAGGGTCAACGAAACCAGAGCCGACAGCAGCGTCGAGACAGCAATCGTCAATGCAAACTGCTGGAAGAATAAGCCCGTGATCCCGGAGAGGAATGCCGTCGGGACGAACACCGCAGAAAGGCCGAACGCAATCGCGATGACAGCAGCCGTCACTTCATCCATTGCTTTATGGGATGCAGCTTTGGGCGTCATGCCATGTTCGATGTGACGCTCGACGTTCTCGACCACAACGATCGCATCATCGACCACGATCCCGATCGCGAGCACCAGCCCGAACAGCGACAGCATGTTGAGCGAGAAACCGAACAACTGCATGAACGCAAACGTCCCGATGAGCGAAACGGGAATCGCCATCAACGGAATCACACTCGCCCGCCAGTTCTGCAGGAAGATCAGAACGACGATAACGACGAGAATGATCGCTTCGAAGAGTGTATGGATGACCGAATTGATCGACTCTTCCACGAAGACAGTCGGGTTATAGACGATGCGGTGTTCAAGACCTTGGGGAAACTTTTCGGATTGTGTCTGGATTGACTCGATGACCCGTTCGGCTGTCGCGATCGCGTTGGCACCGGGCAACTGGAGGACTGCAATCCCGACGGCTGGTGTTGAATCGAGATAACTGTTGGTCGAATAATCACGCGCACCGAGTTCGATTCGGGCGACATCTTTGACCGTCACAATCCGCCCTGCTTCTCCCCGCTTGATGATGATGTCACCAAACTGTTCCACAGATTCCAGACGTCCCAGCGTCGTCACCGTGAATTGAAACGGACTCCCTTTCGGAGCCGGTGGCTGACCAAGAACGCCGGAGGCAACCTGAATGTTCTGCTCCTGCATGGCAGCCATCAGTTCCTGCGTGGTCAATGACAGGTGAGCCAGCTTATCGGGATCGATCCAGACCCGCATGCTGTATTCACGCAGACCGAAGATATTGATATCGCCGACCCCTTCGACACGAGCCAGTTCGTCGCGAACCTGAATCAGGGCATAGTTGCCGATGTAAAGAGAATCCAGCGACGCATCGGGTGAGATGAGGTGGATGACCATCAACAGGTCAGGCGAAGTTTTCTTCGTCGTGATTCCAAGGCGACGGACTGTCTCCGGGAGTCGCGGCTCAGCAACGGCAACACGGTTCTGAACCAGAACCTGAGCATTATCGAGATCAGTGCCGATTTTGAAGGTGATTGTCAGTTGCATCGTGCCGTCGTTGGTGCATTGAGACGACATATAGAGCATGTCTTCAACGCCGTTGACTTCCTGCTCAATCGGAGTGGCAACAGTCTGGGCAATGATTTCCGGCGGTGCTCCCGGGTAACTCGCGCGAACCACAATCGTCGGCGGAACGACATCGGGATACTGCGACGACGGCAGCACCAGATAAGCAATCGAGCCAACGATCATCATCACGACTGAGAGAACGGTCGCGAAAATTGGTCGATCAATAAAGAAGTGTGCGATACCCATAAAGTCCCTTGCACCCGCTGCGGCCGTCGACGTGAGTCACTCGATGTTGTTTCAGGTTTTCGATCAATCCCGAGAGATTGTTAAATCGGATCGACGACAGCGGGCTTATTCGGCTGTCCCGCTGCTTCGGCTGGTTTGGTTTCGGGAGGCGTGAGCAGCCATTTCTCGCGAGGCACATCTTCATATTCATCAGGCAGGTTCAGATTGTTCGTCGGCTTGATGAGCTCTTCCGTTTTCTTCAGATCAACTTTGACTTCTGCCCCAGGTCGAACTTTCTGCACGCCCTGAATGACGACGTTTTCGTTTCCTGTCAGTCCCTTTTCAATCACTCGCAAACCGTGACTGACCGGGCCCAGCGTGACGGGAACGCGGTCGACCTTCTTCTGATCATTGATGACATAGACGAACTTGGAGTCCTGATCGGTGTTGATCGCTTCGTCGGGAAGGAGAATCGTCTCGCGCGGGTCGCTGCCGGGAAGTCGCAGCCGCACGAACATTCCCGGTGTCAAAAAGCCATCCGTATTCGGAAGGATCGCGCGTCCGAGGATGGTTGCTGTACTGGAATCGAGCCGGTTGTCCACGAAGTCCATGTGACCAATATGGACATATTCCGTCTCATCAGCGAGCGCGACATAAACCGGTTTGCGATAATCGCGAGAGCTTTTGCGGACTCCTTCCTGACTGAGACGGGAGTACTTGAGAAAGTCACTTTCATCGGCGTAGAAAACGCAGTAGATCGGATCCAGTGACACAAGAGTCGTCAGCATGGTCGACTCACTTGTTCCTCCTCCGATCAGGTTGCCAATCGTCACGTTTCGCTGACTGATCCGACCTTTGACCGGTGCCGTGATATTTGTGTAAGACAGGTTCAGGCGTGCAATTGATAACGATGCTTCCGAGACCGCGATATCCGCATCTGCAGTGACCAAGGCGGCTTCGGAGGCTTCAATTTGTGCATCGGCTTGTTCGAGATTCGCAGTCGCCTCCAGAAGTCCTGCTGACCTGTTCTCGAACTCCTCTGCCGTGATGACGTTTCGATCCTTCAGCGTCTGCGCTCGATCAAGATCATTCTTCGCCAGATCGAATCGCGCCTTGGTCGCGCTACGCTGTGCCTTCGAAACAGACAGATTCGACTCAGCCTGTTTTTTCTGAGCTTTGGCTTGAACAACGGAAGCAAGCGCCTGTTCGACCTCGGCTTGAAACGGCTTCGGATCAATGACAAACAGGAGATCCCCCTCGTTAACGAATTCTCCTTCATCGAAGTTCATCGATTCCAGATACCCGCTCACGCGGGCCCGGATCTCAACGTAGTTCACCGCTTCCAGCCGACCTGTGTACTCATCCCAGATGACGATTTTCTTTTTGAGAGGCTGTGTCGCCACAACTGTTGGTACTGGCATCCCGCCAGGAGGACCCTGCGGTTGCCCCTGACAACCACTGACACAGATAAGCGCCGTCACTGCCATCATCACAGACGCGATGCGGACGGCAGCAATTTGATGGACAAGTGTGAGACTGGAATTCTTCATACGTTCACAGTGGTCTATTAAGATCAGTGGTCAGTTGGAATGGGAATCATCAAGATGTTCCCGCAACGTTCGTCGTATCAAGTCTCTATCGTGACGATCAGACTCCCTGTCAGTCAACGACCTGGGCAAGGCGAATTTCAATTCCGCTGTGGAACTGGTCTCGCCAGGATTTTTCTAGGGAAGTCATGGGTGGCCTGAGGTCATTCTCACCGCTAGAATCCATTCCAACCAGTGAAAAATGGGAAATGTGGCCAGGGAACGCCACGAAAACAGATGCTGTGATGCTGAAAGGTTGTGGCTCAGCCTTGTTGATCGGCTCGACAATTGATGTTCTTACTTTGATGGAATTCAAGACGCCATTCTGGATGTCACTCCGGATGCAATTCTGAAAGTCTACGACGTGGTCATGCTTACTGCCCAAATCATGGAACATTCCGAGAAAACGTTGTCTCGCCTGCTCCCACGCCTGGAAAACCGCTTCAAAGGACACCTCGAGCCAGAAGTCTGGGAAGACTACAGCCGTCGCCTGAGTAAGAATTTTCCTCAGCTGTTTGGGTGTCTCCATCACTTGTATGGCCATTTGTATGACTTCTTCTTTCACGTCGAGTCGATCCTGATTTCCACGACCGAACTGTGGATCAGTCGCAATGACGAACTCAAGGCTCTTGATGCGTTGCGCGAGATGCATCCCGACTGGTTCCAGTCCAACCGTATGGTCGGAGCCATGTGTTACGTCGATCTTTACGCCGACAACCTTACAGGCTTAAAGGAGCGAGTTGGGTATTTGAAGGAACTGGGGATCACTTACCTGCACCTGATGCCTCTCTTCAAAGTTCCCGAAGGTGATAACGACGGCGGCTATGCCGTCAGCGATTACCGCGAAGTCGACCCGCGTCTGGGCACGATGCAGGAACTCTCGGAACTGGCCCAACTGCTGCGTCACCACGGCATCTCGTTGTGCATCGACTTCGTTTTCAATCACACGTCAGAAGAACACGAATGGGCACAGCGAGCGTTGGCCGGCGAGAAGGAGTTCCAGGACTATTACCTGATGTTCCCAGACCGCTCCCAGCCGGATGCGTTCGATCGCGACATGCTCGATGTCTTCCCGGACGACCACATCGGCGCGTTTACGTATCGAAATCGCATCAAGAAATGGGTCTGGACGACGTTCCACAATTACCAGTGGGATCTTAACTATCAAAACCCGGTTGTGTTTAACCGCATGGTTGAGGAGATGCTCTTTCTGGCCAATCAGGGCGTGGAAGTCATTCGCCTTGATGCCGTCGCCTTCTTGTGGAAGCGTCTTGGGACCAACTGCCAGAACCTGCCAGAAGCTCACATCATCATCCAGGCCTTCTCTGCGTTGGCTCGAATCGCTGCCCCTGCGATCGCGCTCAAGTCCGAAGCCATCGTCCATCCTGATGAAGTGATCAAGTACATTTCACGTGACGAATGTTCGCTGTCCTATAACCCGCAGCTCATGGCGTTAATCTGGAACTCACTGGCGACTCGCGACATTCGCATCCTGCGCACAGCCATGGAGAAACGCTTTCGTATTCCCAATGACTGCGGCTGGGTCAATTACATTCGCTGTCATGACGACATTGGTTGGGTCATCACAGATGAGGACATCGCAGCGGCTGGATATGAACCGGCCTCCCATCGACGCTTTCTGTCTGATTTCTTCGTCGGCAAATTCGAAGGAAGCTTCTCCCGAGGACAGCCGTTCCAGGAAAACCCGAAGACTGGTGATGCACGGGTCTCAGGGATGACCGCCTCACTGGCTGGTCTTGAATACGCCCTCGAACGCAACGATCAGTATGAGATCGATCTGGCCATTCGACGAATCCTGCTCATCCATGGCGTCATCATGACCATCGGCGGCATTCCTCTCATCTACCTCGGCGATGAGATCGCAATGCTTAACGACTACGAATACAACACATTCCCGATCAAGACCGGCGATTCACGCTGGTTGCACCGCCCCAAGTTTGACTGGGTACGCTCCCAAAGCCGCGACAACACCGAAACAGCAGCCGGTAAGGTGTATCAGGGAATGCTCCGCCTGACATCCCTCCGCAAGCAGAATCTCGCCTTCGACCGAGCAGAGACCGAATTCATCGACACAGGCAACGATCACGTCTTCGGCTACTTCCGCAACCATAACGAACACAGCGTCCTGATCCTCGCGAACTTCTCTGAACACCCGCAGAAGATCCTGGGCCAGTCACTCCGACGACTCGGCCTCAGACGCAGCGTCGTCGACATGATGGCCGGTCAGGTGATCACCGCCTCAGCAGAGATCACGCTGGAACCGTACCAGTTCGTTGTTCTCGCACGACCAAGGTAGGTTACGCCAGAATATCAGTGACCACATTCCCAAACACATCCGTCAATCGGAAGTCACGACCAGCATAACGGTATGTCAACCGTTTATGATCCAGCCCCAGCAGGTGCAGGATCGTTGCATGGAGATCATGCACGTGGACAGGATTCTCTGCCGCTGCGAAGCCGAGTTCGTCTGTCGTCCCGTATTTGTATCCACCTTTGACACCGCCACCAGCCATCCAGACGGAGAAGCCGTGGTGGTTGTGGTCGCGTCCGAGAACGACGTTTTCTTTGCTCGGCAGCTCAACTGTCGGCGTGCGGCCAAACTCACCGCCGCAGATGACGAGAGTTTCGTCGAGCATGCCACGCTGTTTGAGGTCGATCAACAGAGCTGCGACAGCCTGATCCGATTCCTTCGCCAGTCGGCCGTGTTCTTCTTCCAGCTTGTTGTGTGAATCCCAAGGCTGACCATTGCCATGGTAAAGTTGCACATAGCGGACGCCACGTTCGATCAGGCGTCGAGTCATCATGACATACTTGGCATACTTCGAAGTCTTAGTCCCGTAAAGCTCGTGCATTGCTTCCGGCTCAGTGCTGATGTCAAAAGCATCGCTGGCTTCCGTCTGCATCCGGAAGGCGAGTTCGTACGACTGAATCGCTGACTCGAGTTGAGGATCCTTATTGCGCAGCGACAGGTGCTGAGAATTGAGTTGTTGCAGCAGATCGAGCTGGTGACGTTGCGCCTGAGTATTCAGACGCGCGTTCGTCAGATCATCCAGAATCTTCTTGGGATCATCTTTGGCGGGATTGATGTAGGTCCCTTGATAAACGCCCGGCAGGAATGAACTCGTCCAGTTCTGAGTACGCTTGATCGGGTAACCATTCGGGCACATGGCGATAAAGCCCGGCAGGTTCTGATTTTCACTCCCCAGTCCATAGTTGACCCACGAGCCCATTGATGGACGCACCGTGACTGACGCCCCGCAATTCATCAGCATCAGCGAAGGCTCATGGTTGGGAACTTCCGCTTTCATTGAGTTGATGATGCAGATGTCATCAATGCACTCGGCGATCTTTGGAAACAGTTCGCTGACCATGATGCCGCTTTTGCCACGGGGTTTGAACTCCCATGGCGATTTCATCACCGTCCCTGTCGGGCGCTCGGTCTTCAAAGAGATCGGACCTGTCTGGCCGTGGTATTTTTCCAGAGCAGGCTTGTAGTCGAACGAATCGACGTGCGAGCAGCCGCCGTTCTGGAAGATGTGAATGACGGCCTTGGCGCGGCCTTTAAAATGCGGCTCTTTCGTTGCCGTTGGATTCGCCGAAGTATCCGCCATCAGGCGTCCTTCGCTTTGCATCAGCGCTGCCAGCCCCAGCGTTCCCATACCAACACCGGCGCGGGCCAGCATATCACGTCGGCTCAGTTGATTATCAAACATCATCAATCTCCAAGGCATGCGGGAGGACGGTCCCGATCGTTTCCACTCAAGACAAAATCAGATCAGACGAAAACGAATCACTCGACATAGAGAAATTCATTGCTGCACAACAAGACCTGCACAAGATTTCCGAACGCGACCTCGACAGCAAGTTGGTCCGACTGCATGCTGCGAGCCATGTACTCCAGCATCAGGCCCGATTCCTTCTTCGTCGGTTCGCGCTGCAGGATTGTTCGATAAAGCATCGGAACACCCTTCTCGCGATTCCCTGCCTCTTTCATCACCCGTTCTGTAACGGTTTTGACTTGTCCGTTCACAAACGGTGAATTCATCAGGAACAGCGCCTGCTGCGGCACAGTTGTCTGCGATCGCACGTCGGTACTGGCATCGGGATTTGTGAAGTCAAAGTTTCTGAGCAGCTCCGGTACATCCTGACGATCAAGGTAAACATACAGGGTGCGTCGTGTCACTTCTTCATTGAGTTTGTACGACGGGCCATAGACCTCATCATCCATCGTCCCGCAGACCGCCATGATGGAATCGCGAGTCGCTTCCCAGTCGAGACGTCGAGCATTTTGACGCCAGACCAGTCGATTTTCTGGATCTTCCAATGCCTGCTTGCTGTCAGGTTGAGGAAGCGAACTCTGCTGATACGCATGACTGGACAGAATGACTTTGTGCATCTTCTTGACCGACCAGCCACCATCCATGAATTTCTGGGCCAGGAAATTGAGCAACTCCGGGTTCGTCGGAGCATCCCCGCGATAACCAAAGTCACTTGGCGTACCAACGATTCCGTATCCGAAATGGTGCTGCCACAGGCGGTTCACCATCACGCGAGCCGTCAGAGGATTGTCTCGATTGGCGATCGCCTCGGCGAGTTCCTTACGACCGCTCCCTTCTTTGAATGGCTCGTTGTTGCGCAGAGGTCCCAGAACTTCTGGCAGACGACGAGGAACATTCGGGCCGCGTTGCCCTGCACTACCCCGCAGGAAAACATAAGGATTATACGGCTTGTCTCTATCTTTCAGGATCATGGCACGTGTTGGAGCGGCTGGTTCTTTCTTTTCCAACTCCTTGATCTGTTTTTTGATCTCGTCACGTTCTTTGCGAAGATTGGCTTTGTCTTCTTCTTTTTCCGCTTTACGGACTTGGTCGTCGAGTTCTTTCTCTCGGCCCTTTAAGACTTTGACCTGCTCATAGAATTCCTTCCATGGTCCGAGTCGATCATCATGTTCGACGATCGGAAGCTCTGCTTCTTCTGGCTGGAACGAACTGCTGAAGACCCCATAAAGGGCGTAATAATCTTTCGCAGACAGAGGATCATATTTGTGATCATGACAACGGGCGCACTGCAGGGTTAAACCAAGAAATCCACGACTGACGACATCGATCTTGTCGTCCATCATCTCTTCATTCGTGTTCTTACGACCCAGCGTCAGAAACCCCATCGCCGCCATATCGCGAGGATCTTTCAGCTCGATCTGATCGGCTGCGATCTGTTCCTTGATGAACTGGTTATACGGCTTGTCGTCATTGAAGCTTCGGATCACGTAATCACGGTAAGCGTAGGCATACGGGAAGCTGTTATCCTGGTCGAAGTTGTAACCCATCGTGTCGGCATAACGGGCGATATCGAGCCAGTAACGGCCCCATCGCTCACCGTATTGTGGACGGGAAAGCAGATCATCAATGACTTTCTCCCAGGCCTGCTGAGAAGGATCTCGCTTGAACGCCTGGACTTCTTCATACGTCGGCGGCAGCCCGATCAAATCATAATAAACGCGACGCAGGCGAGTCCGGGGATCCGCTTTAGCCGACATCGACATCTTCTTCTCAGCCAGCTTGTTGCTGATGAAGTAGTCGACTTCGTTCTGAAGCAGTTTCGGGTTCGATGGTTTCGGAAGAGCAGGCATCGTGACGGGTTGAAAGGCCCAGTGTGTTTCCCGGGCGTAGGCAATTCCCTCGGTGCTCGTCAGATCAACGGGAATGATCTTCCCGTTCTGCGTCTTTGGCCATTGTGCCCCTGCTTTGACCCACTTTTCCAGGTCAGCGATTTGCTCATTGGACAGCTTGCCGGCTGGCGGCATTTTCGGAGCATCGTCTTCGAAGCGGACAGCCTTGAGCAGCAAACTGCCATTCAGATTGGCTTCATCGATTCCGGTCCCCCAGTCGCCACCTTTTACCAGGGCTTCGCGCGTGTCCAGGCGCAAGGCTGACTCCTGTTTCTCCGACCCGTGACATCCCAGACACTGGCCAGAAAGGAGTGGGCGGATCTTATTCTCAAAGAATTTTTCATCCACTTCCCCTGCCATTGCGTTTAGACTGGCAGACAGAAACAAAATCGTAGCTGCAACGAAATGTCGCATCATGGAGGGTACCTTCGAGGCAGGTCGTCAGGCGGGAAAGACGAGGGAGGATGTTACTCTATTGCGGTAACAACATAAGCTTATGTGATATTCGTCACAATTTCCAGAACGTGTCAAAGAATCTCAATTTGTTTAGGGGAAAAATACAAGGATGTTCGCATCCAGAGTGAACATTCCGTAAAGTGACTGGCGTGTTCCGATTGGACAGCTTTTACTTAGAGTTTCCCAACTTTCCGACAAAGACTAGTTTTTCTGACTAATAAAGGTATCACCGATGTCCACTTCGACTCCATCGCCCGAAGAGAAAGATCTCGTCATTGGAGTCACCGCTCCGGCTGGCGCAGGTGGCGGAGCGATTACGGCCCGCAAAGCCGGTGGGATGAAGGATTTAGAGTTATGTGTCTCCCATAGCAAAGTCCCTCTGCGAGAAGCGCTTCAGAACATCGCCCAGGCCATCAATCTGGCTCTCCAGGAAGATTATCTCGAAACCGATCTGGACCGCGTCTACAAAGGCGCCCGTGTCCGAAAAGGCGCAGTCGAAGTTAAACACCGTGACTATATCGGCCTGGGCGACGGAATCTTTGCCAGTGTCGGAAAACTGAATAAGTCTTTCCAGCTGACTCTCAAAGGGCCCGACCCGGCTTCCCCGGAAGGACGTGAGGCGATTGAAAAGAACGGCGGCGGCATGATCTCCGGACTGGTCAGCCTCATGGGACGCAAACTCGATCTGTTCCAGGAATTCGAAGACAAAGTCCCCCTCTACGTCGAACAAGCCTTCGACCGACTCGAAGCCAAAGGGATGATCGTCGACTGGAACCGACACGAATGGGAAATCACCACCACCTTCGTCGGCCTCAACATCATCATCAAACCCGTCCTGCCCGAAGCAGAAGAAACACCAGCGAAAGTTCAGGAAGCTCCGGAAGTGAAGCCGGAATAAAAGCGAGGAAGTTGATGATGGCAGAGCAGGACCAATCGCCAGAACTCAGGCAGGACTCTTCAAGCCTCTTTAAGGTGCTGGGAGTCTCTGCGGCGATTACTGTCGTTACGGTGATTGTCGTCTACAGTGCCATTGCGATGAGCTGGTACGGAATGCTGATCGGACTTGCCTGTGTAATCGTATTCACTGGTGCGATCGTGATCGTTCTGGCCTATCGTTCATTGAAGGAGAAGTCCGAAGAGATTCATCCGATTCTCGACCTAATTGGTTCCATTTTCAGTTTCATTGGCAAATTATTCATGGCATTTTCTATCTAGCCAACAGATGAGAATACCCCTTACTCCCGCTCCTCTCCCACGACCATCCGAATCGCTCCTTCCATCACCGTGAACTCGATCGGCAGCTCATCGACGACCTCCCCGTCGACAGTGAACTTCATTGCCGGGGTGGATTCAATTTTGACGTGTCTGGCTCGTTGGAGATGAACCAGCGGGTTCTCCAGGTAATTGCCCAGCAGCAAATTCGCACTCACGTCGGCGAACTCCAGCAGATTCCCCTCCTCAATCAGGATCACGTCTAACAGCCCATCGTAAGGCGAAGCATCCGGGGCGACGAGAAGTCGGCCCGCGTTTGTTTTTCCATTGGCGATCAGGACCGCCCAGACAGATTGCTCGATGACTTCCTCGTCATTCACCGTCAGTTTGATCTTGTAACTTTCCAGCTGCGAAACGGCTTCAATCGCTCCCCGGACGTAAACGAGCGGTCCCCATTTCTGCTTCAGCTCGTCGGTAATACTTTCAGTCACCTTGACGCTGTTTCCCCCCGCAGCGATGTTGGCGAAGTGGACCGTTCCGTCATGCGTCGTCATCGCGACAACGTCAACCTGTCGAGTAATCCCTGTCGTGACGAGATCCCAGGCGTCTCGTGGGGCATCCGGCAAGCCGAGCGTCCAGGCAAAATCATTGGCGGTCCCCAACGGGACAATTCCCATCGCCGGACGCTTCTCAGCAGGTACACTCATCAACGCATTCACGACCGAGTTCACCGTCCCATCGCCCCCGGCAGCGACAATGAGTTCGACGCCCTGCTCGGCTGCTTTCTTGACTTCGTCTTTCAGGTCAACAGACTCCTCGAGCAGCAGTTGTTCGACATCCAGTTCTTCCCACAGCTTCTCTGCTTCCTGGTCTTTTTTCTTCAGCTTCCCGGAACGGGGGTTTCGAATCACCAGCGTCTTCACGTTTCGCTCCTGTCGGTTGATGCCTGCAATCCGTGTGGTCGGTCTCTCAAGTCAGCTGCTTCATCATGGATGGTTGAGGGACCGAATTCAAATCCGTCGTGGAGTCGTTTTAGCCGCGACTTGAATTCACCCAGTTCATCCATAAGAATGCGTTCATGAATAAACACATTCCACTCGCCGTGCTGGTCCTTCTCACTATGTTCATCCAGTTTCCTGGGCTCGCTTACTTGAATGCTCAGGAGCCGATGGATCTGAATGATCCGAAATACGCCGAACTGGCCTACCCACCCACAGACGACGACATCCCCGGCGGCGGCCCCCTTCGTCGCAATGAAAATCAGATCAAAACCTGGATGACGCGTCGCATTCACTTCGCCAATCGAGGTGATCAGGACAACGGAGCCGTCGTCTTCTACGGCGATTCCATCACCCAAGGCTGGGGCGATGATTTCCGCAAACTGTTCCCCGAAGTCCATCTGGCCAACCGCGGCATCAGCGGCGATACGACCCGCGGGTTGCTCCTGCGTCTGGAAAAAGATGCCCTGTCACTCAAACCCAAGGCGATGGTGCTTCTCATTGGTACGAATGACCTCGCCGACGGCATTGAACCAGAAGTCATCGCCGGCAATATGAAGCTCCTGATCGCAGAACTCAAGAAGTACAGCGACACGATGCCGATCATTTTGTGCCAGGTCTTCCCCAGTCACCCCGATAGAAATCGCCCGGCTGACAAAATCAAAAGGCTCAACGACCTGTACTTCCAGGTCGTCAAAGGCGATCCCCAGATTACCTTCCTCGATACCTACACTTACTGGGCTCAACCCGATGGCAACTGCGTTCCGGACTACTTCCCCGACCTGCTGCACCTGAATGAACAGGGCTATGCCAAGTGGGCCTCAGGTCTCCGGCCGATTCTCACCACTCTGCGGCTGATGGAAACCGAGCCAAAGCCTTTCACGCCGGAAGAAGGCTTCCGCAGTCTCCTCAACGGCAAAGACCTGACCGGCTGGTGTGCCCGTGACAATAAGACCCTGGAATTCCAGGCATCCTACGACGGCTTGACTCAAACCTCCGATGCCCGCTTCCGCGCGATCAACCACGGCATCACCGCCGCCACCACTCCCGAAGGCCGCAAATATCAGGTCATCTGGAGCAAAGAAGAGTTCCCGAAAGACTTCGTCCTCCGCCTCCAGTTTCGTGCCTCCCCCAACGCCGACGGCGGCGTCTTCATCCGCAAACCACAACTCCAATGCCGCGACTATTCGGTCGCAGGCCCCTTCAAAGACTTGAAGAACTATAAGCCCCAGGAGTGGAACGACCTGGAAGTGACCGTCAAAGGCACGACAGCCTACTGCACCTGCAACGGCGAAGTCCTCCTCGACGCAATGCCAGTCCCGGAAACCGGCCCAATCGGCTTCGAAGGAGACCGCGGGCAGATGGAGTATCGGAATGTACGGGTGAAAGAAATTGAATAATCGAGATTATGGATAATGCATGAAAAAAGCGGCTGATACCGATTAGTGGTATCAGCCGCTTAGGCGTCGATTAGTTAACTGTCGTTGACGTTAGGTCTTCGATGGAGAAAGAGCATCAAGCATCTCTTGAGCAATTTTCTGTCGCTCCTCTGGAGTGGAGGCAGCATTCAATTTATCGAAGAGAGGCTTGGTCGGTTCTACAATCGTCTTATTGCGAGCTAATGCCATAGGGTAAGACATTCCCAAATCACTAAGTGATTTCTTATCTTTCCCATCCGTAGCAATTTTTT
Organism: Lacunimicrobium album; assembly: GCF_052161635.1. GTDB lineage: Bacteria > Planctomycetota > Planctomycetia > Planctomycetales > Planctomycetaceae > SXPC01. The sequence goes on along the minus strand of NZ_CP197413.1, from coordinate 2,701,605 downwards.
TCAAGACGTCTCGCAAGCCTTGAACGTGAGGAGTCTCATCGCTTGCAGCTACACCATTGGAGGGAGTCTCATTACACCCCGATAGAGTGATAATGCTTGTTATTCCAATGGAGCAAGCCAGAAAAGCGGTCAAGAAAGATTTAGAATTCACCTGGCACCTCCCCAGACGCGATCGTACCGAGACCACCCCAGATTCCATATGGAGATGGGCCTGAATCAACTCGTGGAGCGTCTTGGTTACCGGTATTGATGCTTTCACTGAAAAATCGCACCGATCCGTCGACAAGTACACCTTGAACACCGCCAGCGTGTCGGCTTTGAGAAGTATTCATTACTGCTTCCCAGTAGTTGTTAGCAAAAGGAGTACAGCTTGGACCGTTAGGACCGATTGCTGTTGTGACGGATGTAATCATTGAAATACCAGCCAGAGCCAGATCACCAGGCTTGTCGGGAGACATTATTCGTGTATCAGGGGTATATCGCTTGTTAACATAGCCACTACCGTTTCGACAGTTGTTAGGCGTATCATTGTTCATGTCAACAACAGCGATATCGCCTCGTTCACGTGCACCAACCGGACGGATAATTTCCAGAAACGCGACCGTATTAGAAGTCCCATCCAGAACGTCTGCCATGCGATAGTTACTCGCAAAACCGAATATACCACGGGGACGTCTTGTTGCATCAGATTGGCGTCGGTTATCGCCACTAACGAAGGCATAGTTTGTGGTCATTTGGTCACGTCCCGTGCGGCTAACGATGTCCGAAGGACACAAAATCGTCGGCATCTGCATTTTGATGCCAGTCATCGTGCCGCCGTTCGTGTTCGCCCACCAGCAATTCTGAGTGTTTTGTTGAATGAGAGACGCAAACTGGTCGTAAGCGGCTGACTGCTCAAGATAAGGCATCATTCCGACGTATCCGCTTGGTGCATTCCACCATGTATCGCAGCTGTCAGGACCACCAGTGCGTCCACCGATAACTCGCGACGGAAACACACCGTGAGTATCATGATAATTATGCATTGCCAACCCGAGTTGTTTCAGGTTGTTTTTGCAGCTTGACCGGCGGGCGGCTTCCCGCGCCTGTTGAACAGCAGGCAGCAAAATAGCAACGAGCGTTGCTATAATAGCGATCACTACGAGGAGTTCGATCAGTGTGAACCCCTTTCGAACAGAGAAAGTAGCCATGAACATGCTCCCGGAAAGAAATGAAAGATAGCAGCGGCGCGAACAACAAAAATCGGTTAAAAATGGATGAGCGGATGTGTGGAAGCCATTCTCCGACATTATCGTCCGTTGACAATGGGCGTTGTTTGGTATATGAGACAGACAATAGTTGGTATTTGTGACAAACCGTCTTGCCCGTTTTCATCTGTGACAAAGTGAACTTCAGAACGTGCCAGAACCGCCCATCCCACGCGACATCTGCTTCCTCGGACCCTTCCGTCACCACGTCGAACGGGTGCTCGAGGGTGTTCAGGAGGTCATTAAGCAGTTCCCACATCTGCGTCTGCGGGATCTACGCACCACCGACACGTCCGTCATCTGTGCAAAGCCCTTGCCCCCCTGGTCGCCCGAAACCGCGCTCGGAGCCATCGTTTTTCTGGGCGGAAAAGAACTCACCCATTGGCTGCTCTCCGGCGGCGTGCCTGTCGTCTCGGTTTCTGCGGAATTCGATCCGGAGATCATCCCGTCGGTTCACTTGGACTCATTCTCATTTGTTGATATTCAGCTGGCGCACCTGATGGAAGTCGGGCTGGCACGGGTCGTGTTTATCTGCGACAGCGTGATCGGACATGCAGAAGAACGCATCGCCCTCATGCAGGAAGACGGACGCCAGATGAACATGGACGTTCAGGCATTCCGGCTTCCCTTCGACTGCGAACACGAAGCCGAGGAGAGAATTCCCGAGAACACCGCCGGCCTGCGCAAGATGCTTCACGAAATCCCCAAACCGGCGGGCATCATCGCCAAGACCGATCGGGCGGGCGCGCTCGTTTCTCGAGTCTGCCTCGAAGAAGGGATCTCCGTTCCCGACGAAATCGCGATCACCGCTCCCGCTGATGGTCGCCTGGGACGTTTCTGCGACCCGCCGCTCACGTCGTTGGAGTTCCCCAGCGTCGACATCGGTCGACAAGCCATGCTGATGCTCGATTCACTGATCAAAGGCAAGCCACTTCATAAACGCGAAGTCGTTTTCCCGCCTACCTCACTCGTTCGTCGTGGCTCGACCAGCCGTGTCTTTGAATGCGATCACGTCGTTCGACAGGCGATGGGGATCATCCGCCTGCGTGCCTGCGAAGGCCTGACGGTCAATGAGCTGGCCGATAATCTCGGCGTGAATCGTCGTTTGCTGATCCGTCGGTTTGCCGACAGCCTTGGCTCGACCCCCAGCGACGAAATCAACAGCGTTCGTCTCCTGGTCGCCAAGCAACTGCTCGGGATTTCGATGCTTCCGATAACGACAGTGGCTCGTGAAACAGGGTTTCAACGAGCCACCGATTTCGCCACATTTTTCAAACGTCACACGAACCTGACGCCACGTGAGTTCCGCCACGAGCATGCTTGATTCTTGTGCCTTCTCGCTTGAGGGGAGCGGTTTTAAGTCCCTTCTCCCTTGAGGGGAGAAGGTGCCCGAAGGGCGGATGAGGGTGAGCGATAGGCATTTATCGACTATCGAAAATTCCCGCAACTTCAGGCACCACGCGTTCCGAGATTTCAATCCTTCTGCAACCGCTTCGTGTGATACGCGATCCAGGCATCGTTGAGTTCCTGCTCGGTCAGCCCGGTCGTTTCCTTCCAGAAGTCACTCGAGTATTTGCCCTGTCGAACCGAGGCATTCAGCTTCTTGACCAGATCTTTGTCGTAAGTTTTTGAGGCCCAGTCGAGAAAGTTTCCTGTCACGCGGTAGCTGGCATCGTAGCGGGCATTCGGCAGTGACCTCGCCGTGATTTCTGCGCCGCGGGTTTGTGGTTCATACAGGAACCAGCGAACATAATCCGCGACCCCTTCCTGAACCCAGCCTGGTTTTGCATCGTCGCGTCGCACGTTCGGATACATCTGAGCGACGTGAACCAGTTCGTGGACAGCTGCTCCGAGTGCTTCCCCTTTGAGCTGACCGCGATACCACTCAATGTTGAGCGCAATATTGGGACCAGCCGCCCACGCCGGCGTTCCGCCCATGTCGTTCTGGAATCGCAGTGTGACTTTCTTGATCGGGTCAAAACCATCGGAATCCAGCATTTTGACGATCTTGGGATACCATTCAATCACGACCGGCTTGAGCTTTTCTTCTGACCAATCCTTGAGGTCAGGAGCCATCGTCGCATCGATCGTGAATTCATATTTGCCACCATCCGCGTCGAAGGTGATCAGGACGGGGTCTGGCGTTTTGATACGCTCAACATCCTTGGCATCTGCGTCAATGACGTCGATCTCGCTAAAGAATGTCTCGCCGAATGGACTATCGGCATCGGCCTTCGAAACGTCGAACAGCAAGTAACGATAGCTGCCCAGATTTGCTTTTGGATCTTCAATCAACGCCGCATGCTGTCCCCCGCGAGGACCGCGATTACGCCGCGTATCGACATCCGCGACTTTGGTCCAGCCGTTCTCTGCAGGCGATTGACCAGCTTCGAGGGATGACATCGCGGTGGTGTGACCTTCGCCTGCGCCGTAGAGTGTATAAACCTGCGGAGCACGCTCGTCAGGATGCCATGAATAGCTGGCAACATTCTTGACGTTCGTTGCTTTACCCAGATCAATCACGAAGCGTTTTGCCTCACCGCCAGCGAAAAAGAAATTCGCACCGGGATCGTCATCGCCACTTGGAATCTCACCATCGACAAGAGCTTTCACGCCTGCACCGTTGCCATCGTCCTCGCCAGCGACAATGGCGATTTTTGCCGTTGATGCAGCGTCATTGAGCGCAGGCAGCGGGATCTGTCGAAACTGAAACAGACTGCCTCGACCACGTTCGGTGGTGACCTTCACTTCTGCCAGACAGACAGCCTGCTGACACAACATCAGCAAGCCAGCAAAGCAAACAATTTTCTTCATAAGACTTTCTCTTCGAATTGGAAAAGCATCGTGATTCTGGCGTCGCGCGAACCGGAGCTTGAAATTTTGGTCGAGACTGTAGCATGCTCGTCAAGCGAATTCGACAAAGGAATACAGATTTGGCTGTGAAATGTCGTGTTCCGGTCGTCTTTACGATGAGGCGATGAATCGGTATCATACTTGACACAAGCGCCAGTAGCTCAGTTGGATAGAGCAACGGATTTCTAATCCGTCGGTCAGGGGTTCGAATCCCTTCTGGCGTATTTTTCAGTTTTTTGTTTTGCGGCTTCGCTGCCGTGAAAAGCATGGGCAGATTCGCAGAAAGCCCAACAGCTCCGTTTGAGAGTCTCGTCGAATAAACTTGCTTTCCGTGATGCTGCGGTTGTGTCCGGTGCAAGCAGGGTCAATCGTTGAGCGCGATCAGTGACTCGTAAGCGCGTTGCTCGTCGTCATGTCCACGGCGACTGCCAGCATGAACTATTTTTCCTGGCTGAGCATGACTGACGGAAAAGCAGCAATCAGTCTTGAAAGCCCATAATGTGACAACGGCGGGTTCAGCGGAATGGTGAAGATACATTCTTGACTGCCTGCACTCTGAATAATCGGCTCGAAGGTCCGAAAGACGAAAACCTGGCTGAGTTGGAGCAGCAGCCAGTTCGCGTTTTCAAGTCCATCAACCCGGAGTCGACTCAGGTGATCTCTTCGAGAGATACGCACCGAGAACGGTTTCATCGCGACGACCTTTTCAGGCCGATTCGTCGGAGAATAGCGATGGCTGGGATTTTCAGGCGTCATTTGGTTTTCGATTTCGACTTCGATGTCGGCTTGGCTGCAGCGGGTGTTGTCTTGAGTTGCTCGGATCGCGTCTTGACACTCGCGAAGGCAAGTTTCTGAGGGCATTGATATCGCTCAGCACGCACGAACCAGAACGCCAGACCACCCGAGTTATGCGTGGGGGTGTTTGCACGAGACTCTGCGCGCACGCCCAGAGAACCCTTTCGTCCGGTTTTACTCCACCCGCGTCCTTCCATGATGATTCGGACGAGAACGCCCACGGATTGGCGAAATCGCATGCTCCGTTTTGGGTGCACAGCCGTCAGAAATTTATTGACGTGTGGCAATGACTCGAATTCCCGGACAACTCCTGCCATAGGAGCCCGGTCATGGTGAATTTCCGAGTCTTCCATGCGTTGTTGTCGCTTGGGTTCATTGAAGAATCGCAGGACAACATCGAACAGCTTGGGGGAGTCTTCCAGAACATCGGCAAACGTCTTGCCTTGGGGATGTTGAAGAAAAGTCTCTTTAGTAATGACAACTGGAACCATAAAGAAATCCTTGTGTGCGATAAGCAGGAAATGAGCGTGCGAAAAGCGAACGTGCAAATATTGTAACTGCAAATCATGCTAATTGATAGATGAAAGTCCGCGTGCCAGTGGAAGTTCAGCTGATCTGTCGAAAACAGTCACAATAACACCATGAAGCTCAAGTCCTTGGATCGACTCCGACGATAGAAGAATGGATCTGTTGAGACTGACAACCTGTTCGTCGCAAGCTGCTTTCCTGACGCTTGCAACGTGTACTTGCTGCTATTTCGATCGATTGTCTCTATTCGCCTTGTTTAGGGCAGCCCTGACGGGTACCATCAAATGGTCTCGAACTGCACTTCGCTTACTTGAATCGACACTCCCATGCCTGCTGGTATGATTCGGCTACTATCTGACCGAGGATTTGGCTACATCACCTCGGATGCTGGCAGCGATGTCTTCTTTCATCAATCAAAGGTAGAGGGTGTTCCATTCCGTCTACTGACCATTGGCCAAAGAGTCCGATTCACGAATGCCAACATGGGAGCCAATGGTCCATGTGCCGAGCACGTTAAAGGCTCGCGTGTTATTGGCGCGATTTCAGTCTAGCCTTTATTTGCACTACCTATTTTCAAGCTGGAAACTCAAAACGATTCTGAGTTTCTATCGCTTTTTCATTGTTGCGTTGAAAGAATTTCGCTATGCCAGAAGGTACGATCGCTCGCTTGACAGACAAAGGTTTCGGATTTATCACCACATCTACCGGCAAAGACTTGTTCTTTCACCATTCTCAAGTCGAGGGTGGTAAATTTGAATCGCTGCAACAAGGACAGAAAGTGTCCTACAACGCTGGCCAGGGCAAAAAAGGCCCATGTGCTGAAAATGTTAAGCCTGCTTAACTCAGCAAATTTGATCTAAGACGCCAACGCGTCTTTGCTCTTGCATCATAAGGCACTTCTCCAGTCGCCGCGATCTCTGTTCGCGCCTGGAGGCGATGCCTTATTTTTCGTTAGCCTCGAAACGGCTGTGGCCGCCCAAAGAAATACCCCTGTGCCAGGTCGAATCCAAGATCCAGACAGGTATCTGCTTCTGCTTTTGTTTCGATCCCCTCAGCCAGACAGACAGTATTAAACTGCTTGGCAGCGGCAACGAGGGCACCAATCAGATTGAGGCGACTCAGGCTGGCTTTATCGATCTCGCGAATCAGCTTGATATCGAATTTCAGATAGTCAGGTGGCGTCTGAGTCAGCTCATCCAGACGAGCCTGCCCCGACCCAAAGTCATCGAAGGCAATCTTCATCTTCAGATTGTGAAGCTCCTGACAAAGCTCGTTCATTGATTCACAGTTGGTGATCGCTGCTTCATGAATCTCAATTGTGATATTGAGTTCCGGGGCCAGGCGCCTCAACGCCGTCAAGGAATCCAGCAGCCGAACATGATCGACTTCTTTCGGATGGGTGTTCAAAAAAAGCTGTCCCGGAGAATGCATCTTCAGGGCAGTCAGCGTTCCGCACTTACGAAGTATCTCGCTGAGTGTGCATTCCATATCGAGCTTGGCTGCCGCAGAAAACATCGTGCCGGGATTCTCAAGGCCACTGACCGTACTGCGAGCCAGCATCTCGAATCCATAATTGACCCCCGTCTTCAGCCAGACAATCGGCTGAAAGTGAGGCACGATCCCATCGTCATTGAGTAGACGATCGAACTGCATCATCGCCATGCTCCATGGAAATGCACCTTCGACCTGGGTGTGACATTGTGGCGTTTCTTCAACGAGTTCTTTCACCCGGAACACCGAGTTCGCAAACTGGACGATGTCATTGAAACTCAGCCGACAAACTTCGATACGATTTCCGTTGACGAACGTCCCGTTTCTCGATCCCAGATCTCGCACCACATAGCCATTATCGGCAGGTTCTAAAACCGCATGACGTGATGAGACCGCGCCCGATGACAGACAAAGTAATGACGTCGGCGAACGACCGACCGAAATGGTCTGCCCGTTCAACTTCATCGTGATCGTCGGCGTATCGTCATCGCGACATTCCACGAGTTGCAGTGGTTTTGTAGAGGATTTGGAGGGTGTCCAGATCATGGTGAGGTTTTCTCAATAATGAAATGCTGGATAAGCTCGGTCTTCTGATCACCGACTTTCATCGATGCGAGCTCGCCTTTGATGTTTTGTTGGGCCAGCCAACTGGAAACGAGCGGATCGCGGTACACCGCTTCCGTGAGGACAAGTCCTCTGGCCTGGTCTGGCAGTCTGGTCACAAGTCGTGCGGCTCCGCCGAAATAGTCGAGTCGACCATTCACCGTCGTCACGACGGCAGGCCCCGAGTGAACGCCGATTCTTAGTGACAGATGCGCTGTCGAATCATCATCACGAAGTCGCTGTGGCAACTTGAATGACGTTCGTACGGCATGCCCTGATTCCTGAAACGCAGCCAGCAGTCCTTCGCCAACCGACTTGATCACACATCCGCCATGAGAGCGGATTTCGTCTTCCATCGTTCTCAGCGCCTGTTGAATCTGACGACAGGCCACCGTGTCACCGAGACGCTCATAGAGGGACTCAGCGCCCGCGATGACAGCCATCATCAGCGTCACCTGTTCGGTCGAAACGAGTTGCTCGGGTCGCAACACCTCGTCCGGGAACAAACGACGGAAGCTGTCATAGGCAGTCGCACGGGCGGCCGTGATGACATCATGACGAGGAATCGTTCGCTCGACGCGAATAACGCGATCATGCTCCATCGAATTGCGGATCTGCAGGACCTGCTTGCCGGCTCGTAAAACCGGAGTATGACGAGGATCAACTTTCGCAGCGAACTCGAGTTCCGCATGCGAAGGAGCGACCCCGTTGTTGACGTGCAAGGAAATCGAGTACGGCAGATGCTGCCCACGGACCAGGTATTCTCCCGGCCCAAGTTGCAACTCAAGTTCAACGCATTCCCCGCTTCGAACTTTCATCTGAGAGACAACATGCGGTGCATGCCAGGGCCCACCAATGCAATACTTCCCCGGCGTTGCTTCACGCAGTTCCGGATGAATCTGAAAGATCATCTCAATTGAGTTGGCCAAGTCCGATTTGAAATCGAGGTGACAGGCTTCGCAGTGAGTATGGCTTTCCAGTTCCTTCAACGATTGACGAGTATCCGCAGCAACGCGACACGTCGGACACAATATGTCCCACTGCAGCGTCAGCAGCCCTGCTTCTGCCGCATAAAGACACAGATCGAGTGTCTCTTCTTCACTGGCGTGCAATTTGGAAGCCAGCGGCACCGGACGGATTTTCTGAAGCTCCTGAATCGGACTCTTCTGCAGCCACTCACCGAAAGAATCAATCAGACGAGCCGAGACCGGTTGCAGACGCAGCTTCTCAAGACGCTGGACAATACGCTTCTGCTGCATCGACTGCAGCTTGCCACCATCTTCAAACGGATCGCTGCCAGCTGCGTTTTGTTTTTGTTGACGAATCGACTGATCAATCCGTCGATAGACACGCTCGATGATCCTGGCTGATTTGATCTTCACTTCGAAACGAGCCAGCCACTTCCCGAATGTATTGGCCGGATCGATCCGAACCTTATGATGCAACCGCGTTCCGCCATCTTCGCGACGTTCCAGTTCGACGATACTGGTAAACCATTTGAACGGCCCCTTCTCAAAGGTCCGCAGGACGCTCATGCGTTTGCCTTCGACCCACTCGAACGGATGCTCTTCCCAGGAAATGGAAACGCCACCCATCTTGAATGAACCAAAGCGACGCGTCCCGTTCACGTCATCGTAAGTCGTCTTAAAATTGACCGCGGGAATTCCGACCGCGCGATTGAATCGCTCTGTATTCGAGACAAAAGGCCAGAGCTCTTCCGGTGTCGAATCAAGTTCCCAGACGAAGTCGCAGCGGAACAACTTGGCAGGATCGTACGTCGGCAGAATCGGATGCAATTCGATATCCGACACGCCGCCCGTAAGAAGCCGCTCAATGTCTTTCAACAGGTGAGCAGCATCGGCATAGCGATCTTCCGGCTTCTTCGCGAGTGCCTTCGTAATGATCTCATCAACGGCAGTGGTGACCTTCGCATTCAGCTTGGACGGCAGCGGAATCGCATCGAAGCAGTGCATCGATGCCAGCCGCATCGCATCCGGTGCGAAATACGGGACCTTGCCAGTCAGCAGTTCAAACAGGGTCGCACCCAGAGCATAGACATCACTCTGAGAAGTGATGTCCCCCTGCCCTTTAAACTGCTCAGGCGACATATACAACGGCGTTCCGACGAGCGAGTAGGCCTGCGTCATCGCCATCGATTCACTCTGGTCAACGAATCTCGCGATCCCGAAATCCGACAGCTTGACTCGATAATCACCTTCGATCTGACTGCTACGCCACGAGGTCGGATCGCCTTCAGTCTCGATCAGGATATTTTCCGGCTTGATATCACGATGGACCATCCCCATCTCATGAGCATCTCGCAGCGCGCGACAGACATCCGCCACGATCCCCAACGCCTGTCTCTCATCCAGCGAAATCGTTTGATTGAGAACTTTCTTGAGATCAATCCCCGAGACAAATTCGAGCACCAGATAGTGAGAGTTGTTGTGCTGCCCGACATCAATCAGGTTCGTGATGTGGGGATTCTTGATCGACGACAGCAGCCGGGCTTCTTTTTGAAAGCGTCGAATCGACTGCGTATTATTCATGCTCCGCTGCGAGAGGACTTTGATCGCAACGAGTTCCCCCGAGTCGCAGTTCTTCGCCTGGAAGACGGCTCCCATGCCACCTTCGCCGAGCTTGCGAATGACTTCATAATCGCCAAGTCGTGTTCCCGCCCCGACAACATCTCCACTGCGCGAAGACTGTGCCGAAGAACTGCCATCAATCGTCGCCGCTTCGAATGTCCCCGATGACGCATGAGGCTGAGGCGTGACGAGAGTGAAGGAATCCGACGTCTGGAAATCAACAGCAGGATTCACGTCAGACGTCTGACCGGAACTCGTCGGGTGATTTGCTCGCGTTTCACGTACGACGTCTTCAAAATCTTCAATGATCGGCTGCTCGCGAAGATCTTCGCTTTGAGAACGTGAAATCAGTTTTGACCATTTGAGCTTGAGGAGTTTGGATAAGCCCATCAGATCGTCATGAAACTGTGTCCGTGACAACAGTCGTTCGATAACCTGACCAAGCCCTCGCAGGTCGTCTATTCGATGAGATGCCGTCGATGGATTCAGTCCAAAGTCGAGGTTCAGCAGATCGAGTTTGAGCTCCCCTTCCGCATCCACCATCACAGTGGAAGTCGTCACAGATCCGTGACTCAACCCGCAACGCTGTGCCTCGGCGATGAGTTCAACGAGTGTCTGACAATGATTCCGAAACGCCCGTTCGCTCAGATGTTCGATACTGGCCAGATACTGGTCCAGCGTCAGTTCCGGCCAGGACAGATAGACGACATGCGCGCTGCCGTCTGTTAGTTCACAATCATCGATCGCCAGCAGGCCCTTCGACGTGATTCGTCGAATCTGCTCGACTCGCTTTTGTAAAGACGCCAGATCATTTGATACCTGATTGATCCGGCAGTGGATGACCGATTCCCCCGAGTTCGCACAATACGCCAGATACGCAACGCCGTCTTGACCAGTGGATAACTGACGTTTGAGTTCATAGCTCCGTTTGGATTCCACGTCCGTTGCTCCCCTTTGTCGCAAACGTGCGCCCAGAGCATGCGCCTGCGATGCTTCTGGTGCAATCACGATCAAGTCGGTGTATGACATGATATCCAAATGTTAACAGGGTCAGTCGAAGATAACGAACGCGCTGAATCTTTCGCGTCGTTCTATTCAATCTGTGTTAACCAGTAACGGCTGCACGATTTTGTGGTGACTTCACCTCATGTTTGGGGCGAATGCCTATCAAGAGATTCGCGTCATAACGATTTTGCAGATAACCTCGCAGGAATTTCATCTGAACGCACATCAAAAAATCGCGTCCGATTTGACGCACACTTGAGCAGTCAGGGACCTGACATTACAGGAATGAGGCATCAATCGACATCTGCGTCGGCGTCGCGACTGGCAGAACAGGAGCAAACCGAGTCCGACGATTCTTGTATCCACCACCCCACGGATACCATTGGAAGCCCACAAACGCATCGACCGTTCCCGTATCACTCGGCAGGACCAGATTCGTTTCCCCGTAGAGCACCCAGTGATCATTGAGCGGCATCAGAATGTCGGCCCCAATCACCGGCACAGCACCCGTCGGCTCATGATACCCCGTCACGGCATTCGATTCGCCGTGACCATCGACCCAACCCAGCCAGACGGTCGTCTGAGCCGAGCTCTCATAATAGTGACGCCAGAACGCCGTGTACTGGTTCATCGCATCCAGTCGCACACGCGATGCCAGGAAGTCTCCCTCATCGTCTTTTCCAGACAGCGTCAGCGTCACACCGACTTCGTTGCTGTCATTAAGAAGATACTGACCACGAAGACGCCATTGGCTGAGTCGGAACTGGTCGTAACTGTCCTGGTAGAGAGAGTCGTAAACTGCACCCCAGCTGACTCCATTTTCCAGACGTTGATAGATCCCGACCGTCGTATAACTCTGAAACCGTGTGTTGGTCTCGCCGACGATTTCATAGACACGGACCGCGTTCCCCGTCCCCAGCAACGCGGAGCCAAACTGGGCACCCAACCCATATTCTTCCCAGACGGGAATCCCGATATTCGAGCTGAAGTGCCCGCCAATATTCGCATTGACCCCCAGATCCTGAGGCTGCTTCGATCCATCCACGCCAGCGAAGAACGTCAGGTTCTCCAGCCAGGGATTGGCACACTCGGGCACGCAATTGTCTTTGAAAGCATCCGAGCAACCAGTCGATAGATTCTGATAGCTCTCGCTGGCTGACGCCGAATAGTCCGTCAGGCCACCAATCGAATGACCTGAGTTAGCCATAAGATTGTCAGACGCGCGGACAATGCCCGCCTCAAGGCAACACAAGTAGGCAACAACAAACAGTCCGGAAAATCGCGTCATGGAAGGAACCTGATAGAAGACTGTATCCAACGAATGAAACATCACCGTTAAAGCTGTTAAGATCCGCATATTCGGTATCGACGTCAGAACCGGTAAAACTTGCCCGACTTGACGACGTCGACCACAGGTTTACTCCTATCATTCGTAAAACCGTTACTACCTGAAAACTCTTCTCAACCTGCCCACTTTGACATCCCACCGGAAAGCCCTCTCATGCGCCTCGGATACAACACCAACGGCTTCGCTCACCATCGCTGGCAGGACACCCTCTCGATCCTCTCGGAACTTGGCTACCAGTCCGTGGCTTTGACGCTCGACCACAATCTCCTCGATCCGTATCAGGCGACGTCGCAAGACATTGATGACATCAAGAGCGTCCTCCAGGAACACAGCATGCACTGCGTCATTGAAACAGGCGCACGCTTCCTTCTGGACCCGTTTCACAAGCACGAACCCACCCTGCTCCATCCCGACTCCGAGCGCCGGGCTCTTCGCATCGACTTTCTCAAACGCTGCATCGATCTGGCGAAAATGCTCGATGCGGACGCCGTCTCATTCTGGTCAGGCATTCTCAAAGAGGATATCTCCTACTCGACTGCTCTCGATCGTCTCAGCGAAGGCTGCCAGGAAGTTCTCGACTATACAGAAGACAAACACATCCGCCTCGCCTTCGAACCAGAGCCCGGCATGCTCATCGAATCGATGGCCCAGTTCGCAGAACTCAAGGACCGGCTTCCCTCTCCCCTTTTTGGTCTGACGATGGATATCGGCCACCTGCAGTGCGTCGAAGAACAGCCGATTGCGAGATTCCTCAAAGACTGGTCATCCCTCATTTACAACATCCACATCGAAGACATGAAGACAGGCATCCACGAGCACTTGAAGTTCGGCCACGGAGACATCGATTTCGTGTCGATTTTCCAGACACTTCAGTCATCCGGTTATGAGCATGGAGTCCATGTCGAACTCAGCCGTCATTCTCACGAAGCACCGACAGCCGCTGCCGAATCCATGGAATTCATGCGAAAAATGTTGATAATGAAGAGGATTGATGCCATCCCACAGTGACCGATCAGGTTGACGACTTTCGCCCATTACCAAAGCCCGACGCACATCCAAGGAAATCCCATGGCCGATAGAGCAGTTGTCTTCATTTCGATTCCCGGACTCCGGCAAAAAGATCTCCTCAACATGCCGAACCTCCTGGCGATTGCCTCGCGAGGCGACAGCGCTCCACTGATTCCGACATTTCCTGCCCTGACGTGTCCTGCTCAAGTCACGATGACGACGGGCGTCGCTCCCGCAGAACATGGTGCGATCGCGAATGGTTATTACGATCGGCAGAAGCATCAGCTCGAGATGTGGACCGCCTGGAACTCCATCATCGATCGCCCGCAGGTCTGGGAAGTCCTGCAGGAGAAAGACCAGTCGATCAAGACAGCGGTCTGGTTTCCCATGCTCTCCAAAGGTGCCAAAGCGGATTACATCTGCACCCCTGCCCCGATCCACAATCCCGATGGCTCCGAGTCACTGTGGTGCTACACCCAGCCGAGCGAACTTTACGGCGAATTGAAAGATGGCCTGGGCGATTTCCCGCTCATGAACTTCTGGGGCCCGATGGCTGACATCAAATCCAGTGAGTGGATTGTCGATTCTGTCATTCATACGATGAGAAAATATCAGCCTCGCTTCTACTACATTTATCTGCCCCATCTCGATTACACCGCTCAAAAGTTCGGGCCCAATTCTCCCGAGGCGATCCAGGCAGCTCACGACCTGGATGACGTCATCGGCAAGCTGTATCCAGAATTCGAAGACACTCTCCCCTACGACATCGACTGGCTGATCGCCGGCGAATACGCCATCACCGACGTCGATCACGTCTCGTATCCCAACCGTGTTCTGCGCGAAGCAGGACTGTTAAGCGTTTCGAAAACCGGCGATCACGAAGATCTCGATTTCGCCCACTCCCAAGCCTGGGCCTTGGCAGATCACCAGATCGCCCACATCTATCTGTCGGATAAATCGTTGACTGAGAAAGTCGTTGAACTCTTTCAAGACCAGCCAGGAATCGATCAGGTTCTCGTTGGCGAGCAACTCAAAGACGTCGGAATTGACCACCCCAACTCGGGCGACATTGTCCTCGTCGCCACGCCGAACAGCTGGTTTGCCTACTATTTCTGGAACGACGACGCAGCCGCTCCCAGCTATGCCCACACGGTCGACATCCACCGTAAGCCAGGATACGACCCTGTCGAACTTTTCCTCGACACCCACAGCAAGTCGATTCCACTCGACGCGACTCTGGTCAAAGGCTCTCACGGAGCCTTAGTCAAACACGACTCGCAAAAGTCGCTTTTCATCTCCACCTGTATTCGTAAGATCTCCAAAGCCTCTTACACGCAGACAGAAATGTTCGACATTGTCCTGAAATCATTCGGGCTTTGATTCAGCCGAATCAACGCGTCCGCTGAGCGCCATGCGGACGCGAGTTGGTTCATCATCTGTCGTCATCTGAATCTCTGCGAAGATATCCAGCAACGACAGGAGAACCCGATACTCATGCGACTTCATGACGTCTTCTTTCACTCTGCTCCCTGGTTTGACCGAGTCTGATCGACTGTTGAGAAATGCTTTCACCAGTTTCGGGCGGAAGACCATCTCGAAATCGTGCGCTGGCTCTCTGGTGTCAATTTTGGTGACATCAAACTGGCTCATCAGCGTTGCGACCGTGAAGGAATTGTCCGTCATCGCATAACCCGGCGTCATTCCCAGAATGGATTCCAGCCACATCCCGGTCACTTGAGTCGCACCCTCCTGCACCATCAGCTTGACCTCTGGCGTCATCTTGCGCTCGGTATAAGCGGAAACGGCCGCCATATTGACAGTCGACGACGCCACGCGATCAATTCGCTCTTTCAGCTTCGCAGACATTTCCGGCAGGAGAACCGTCCACGTTGCATCGAGCAGATTTTGTGGGCCAATTTCCTTCGTCGATGCGGTCAGCGTCACCGCAAGTGACCATCTCCATGGCTGTTCCCAGGCCTTGAGTAACTCCGCGTGATCCTCACCCCAGATCATTTTCCCCAGAAGACGAAAGTTCTCCCATTCCTGGCGGTCTTTTTCTTCCACCACACGGTCAATGAGTGAGACCACATCAGCAGGACAAGTCATGCCACGAACAGACAGCATGACCGTCGGCGAAGCAGTGACCGAGTGAATCACATCCTGAGCAGTGACCGAGTGAATCACATCCTGAGCAGTGAGAGAGTCGACGCTTTCTTGGTGGCTCTTATGCAGACTGACCAGCAACGTCAGTCCGGTATCCAGCGTCGCCACCATTTCCATCTGCTGAAACGACTGCAGAAACAGTTTAAAAAATTCATCATCCTGATCGGCTGTGTCATCGCTCCATGTATCGAGATGAACGAAGGCGCGAATGTTCGGGAGGTCAAACGAGCTCTTCGACCACCTGACCGCCCGAGCAGTCTTGGAAGTGACGCCACGCTGGTGATTTTCCAGACACAACGTGATCGCATCAAGGATCGTCTGATCCGTCGCCACCACGACATACTCGTTGAGGAACCCAAAGACCGGCTGAGTCCTCTGCGAAGAGTTATGTAGCAACAGCAGCGTCTCAATCGACTTCTCACTGGCAGGACGCAGAATCATCGCGGCTTCGATCGCATTCTCAGACGTCTCTGTCGTCGAGGGACGAATCACAATCAGAAACCGCTCGGAAGCCAGTTCACTCAGGAACTCGCGCAACGGTTGCCCCGTCTCACGCTCAATTGCTCCCTTCAGTCGTGAAAGGGGCTTGAACTTCTCACTCGACAGCCATTGATGCACAACAGGAAAGACTTTGACCTTGTCCCACAGTCCACTCGTTTCCACATCATTCAGCAGGCCCGCAAAATCATTGACCTCAACGATCACTCCGACATCTTCTGGCACGAGTTCGATCAGATCCAGCGCCTCTTTAGCATGCGCCGATCTCGGAACTACAGTCACAACCGCAGCTATCATAAAGACGCACGCGACGCTCAAAATTCGTGCACAGACTCGATGGGAAACTATCGTTGTTTTCATCCTGCCAGCCCCTTTATGATCCCATCAATTCTCGCCACAGACTTGGCTCTGCGGTCGTCTTCGGTTCATCAAACAATTTGCGAAACGACGCAGGAACCATACCATCCAGTCGCAACTCAGGAGCCGTCAGCCCACCGCCGACCGCTTCTTTCAGAATCGCTCCACTCCCGGTGACCGACGTTTTCGTCTCGTTCATCAGCGAACTCCACGACTCCCCTGCTTCCGCCAGCAGCGACGATAAATCCTCTCCGTCAGCGTTCGCTTTCACAGGAGGAGTCATCGGAGTCTCGACTTTGTTCTCAACAATCGGAACCGGATTGCTCTGCAAGTTCTGCCAGGCGATAACCAGCATCACTAGACACAGACAGACCGCCACTGACGACGCGATCGAATACGCCATCCGCCGAACGCGACGCGTCACCGTCGCTTTTTCGCGATGCAACCGTTCCCAGACGATATCACCCCATGTTTCCGACGTCTCAGGAGCAGTCGGGGTCTGCTCTTTCCACGCATCAATCGCCTGACTGAGCAGTCGCTCTTGAGACAGGCGTTGAACATGGTGCCCATCGAGTTCCGCCTGCTGTCTCAGTCGCTCGAGCGCACTCTCGTCGCGAGACGCAATCGCATCTTCCCAGGCCTTCACGTCGGCTTCGAGTTCCAGAAAATCGTCTTCTTCGTGATTCACAATATGTTCTCCGGCGTGATCTGCCGACGAGATAAAAGCCCCATCAGTTCCTGTCGGGCGCGGTACAACCAGGTCTTGATCGTGCCCACAGGGGTATTCATCGACGCTGCAATTTCCTCGCAGCTGAGTTCCTGCAGGTAAAACAGGACAAAACAGGTTTTGTAATTCGGTTTGAGTTCATCGAGAGCTTTCTGAAGTTCCTCCGCCAGATCGTGACGGCTGCCACGTTGGTCGGTCTGAGGAAATGTCATCGACTCCATCTCCATCATCGGCTGGGGAACTCGGGATCGCTTCCTCAATGCTGTCTTACAACAGTTGACCGCGATTGTGGTCAGCCAGGGCTTGAAATCCCGCTCTGGATCGCAGCGATGAAGATTCCGGATCGCCCGGAACAACACCTCCTGCGCCACGTCCTCGGCATCCTGCTGATGACCCAATATCCGGTAACAAAGGCCATAAACATTTTGACGATGGCGACGCACGAACTCAGCCACGGCTTCACGACGATGCGCAAGGCACGCCGCGATTAACCGCCTGTCGTCCCAGGCTTCCATCGCCGATTCGCTCATATTCCGATTACTCACGGTCAAATCGGTAGGTTTCAGAAATTCAGGCGTATTCGATCCTTCTCCCCCCGGGGAGAAGGTGGCGGCGCTTCGCCGACGGATGAGGGAGCTCTGCGAATTGTGAATCGTAGTCCGATTTATCACAGTCTCTGCTTATCTGCAGCATCCAACAAAAAAAGACCTGATGAAAACATCAGGTCTTTTTTGATTTGCATATCTGGAAAGCCATCAGCTTCCACTCTTTTGAACAAACTCACGAGCCAGGGCCCGAGAAGCTTTATAAGCATGTCGGACAGCAAAAATGCGAGTCTCGATCTGTTCTTCGGTAAAGTAACGACCGACATCGCTTGGCGGCAAACCAGCCAAAGCGAGTGTCAGCGGCATCAGATCAAGAAATTCTTTGTAACGTCGTTGAATGTCGGCGGTATTCTGGTCGCTCACCTTGATGTCCTCGAAACAGTGACCCTAAACAATGCTTCAAGTCGCTCCGAGACCGCATTGGAAACCCAATCGGTCTCATTAGAACATACAGTCATCGAAAGAAAACGTCCAGATCTGGCAAGCAACAACTAGGTAGGGCGCCGCTGAGACATCTGTTTGAGAATTTCAGTAGCCGCTTTTCTCGGATCTGTGGGAGCAGCACCACCTGCAGCAGCCGCCTTTTTCTCCGGAGGAACAGCCGCTTTCGCGCCTGTCTCTTTCGGATCTGGCAGTCGCGTTGGCATCGCCTTGCGTTCAACGACGACAGGTTCTTCCTCCTCGGTCGCAGCGGGAGCCTGCGGCATCTGCTGCTGAGGTGCGCCATACGGAGGCTGAGGCATCGGTGCATATCCCTGGGGCGGATACTGCGGATACATCATCGGCGGCATGGCAGGATAGTTCGGGTATCCACCATAGCCCATCGGCATCTGAGGATACATCGGCTGAGGTGCCCCATACGGCATTCCTGGCATCATCTGGCCGAAACCACCATAAGCAGGCCCTGGCGGCATCATCTGTTGTGCCACTGGCATTTCGTAAGCAGTCCCCTGCTCTTCATCAACCTCTGCAGCAGGCTCTTCTTCCTCAATCATCTCTGGTTCGGGAGTCGGCGTGAAGACAGGAATCGTAACCGTCTTATTGTGGGAAAGCATCGCTGTGTCTGACTCGGCAGGATGCTCGACGAGTTTTTGACCAGCGTGCGTCGACTGAAGAGGAATTTCACCAGCCGAGGAGTCAGTGTCCAAAACAGTTCCTACGGGAACAGCCGCAGTAACCATCGCGCCTTTGAGGCTGACTTCAAATTCGAGTTTACCAATCCCGACCTTGTCACCCTGGTTCAAGATCACCTGTCCACGGATTCGTTCACCGTTGACAATTGTGCCGTTCGTGCTGCCAAGGTCACGCAAGCGGACAACGAACTCATCCACTGTAAAGACACAGTGGTGACGGCTGACCAGCTCGTTATTCGGCCGGAGATGGCAGTCTTCCCCGCGACCCACCATGAATTTACCGATCTTCAGGGGGATCGCTTTGCCCTTCTGTTTTCCAGAAGCTACCCGCAATTCCGCAGACAGCATAGAAGTCCTCCAAGGCTGCAAACGTGACAAACCCTCGATGGTTCACCACATAAGCAAGCGAGTTACTGACCTGAACTCAACAAATGGAGACAGGTTCAATGCAAAGGGCGTCGGGCAACATGCACCGCGCGCAGGCAACGAAGTAGCGCTCTATCCGGGGGATAGACAGACCGAGGGAGCGACGCCATAACGGGGAATACCCCATCGGAACGCGGCTTTCGGCGCGAACTTCGATACTTTCAGCCATCCTTCGTGGAGTCGCAGAGCCCCTGCAGAGAATAAGAATTGAATACAGCGAGGGGGAGCAAACGAAGTGAGCAGAAGAAGGAAACAGAATAGGATTAAGAACATAGAAATTATCAGTGATAGACTGACAGAAATCAAGAGGAGATAAATAGCTATCGATGTGTTCGCGTGAGAAAGATTCACTGGAGGGTGTACCTTTGCTGAATTTCGCGAATGCGTTCCATCATAACGACGCTCCATGGAATACAATGCGTATTTTTACCTACGACATCGGAAATTTTCATCCCTAATTTTCTGAAGTATTCAATATCTTCGTGAAATGTTATCGGATAAAAATCCAGTAACCCTTGAAACTCGCCAATACTGCCCCGCCGCAGCAAAATGCTGCCGTGCTGCAGAACGGCGCCCTTCCGCCGCCTCTGTGCACTGCCGACCACTTTCTCCCCGCCAACCATCAGATCTCGCTGATCTCCACGAGCATAACAGAGAAAATTTCCCTCTTTCTCGCTTTCCATCTGCCCCCTGGTCGTCACAACCATGCCATCCTGACCCAACTGGTCCTGAATGACCCCGTGAACTGCGTCGTACAGCTTAGACGGATCAAACGCGAAGTGGTGAACCGCAGGGATCACGCACGAATAGGTGATCTCCTGGTCATGAATAATCGCCCCTCCGCCTGAGAGTCGCCGCACAATGGGCAGCGATCGCAATGCTGAGGGAACTTCCTCGGGATTCCATTTCTGGAAATGGCCAAGGGAAAGCGTCGCCTGGTCCCAGCGGTAGATTCGGACAAAGGTCTTACCAGTCGCGATCGATTCTTCCAACAGAAGCTCATCGGCGGCCATATTCCAGGCCCCCGATTTCGGCTCTTCATCCACCAGAAGAAACACATCGTGTGACAAGTCGATCACAAGCCCTCTCTTCAATCAACTCAGGTCCCGCATGGCGAGCAATACTGCGTCACCGGAGTACGAGCGGCTGAGACTTCGTCTGGACGAGAGACCGTCGTGCTGTGAGGAGCCTGTTTGAGAAACGCTGGATCTTCGCCACAGATTGTTTCGAGGGCGGTGATGAACGCATCCATCGTCTCCTTCGACTCGGTTTCCGTCGGCTCAATCATCAACGCTTCTGGCACGACGAGCGGGAAGTAAACCGTCGGAGCATGGAAACCGTAATCCAGCAGACGCTTGGCAACATCCATCGCCGAGATGCCACGCTTTTTGAGTTCCGAAGCGGACGCGACGAACTCGTGCATACAGTGCTTGCCGTGAGGAACCGGCAGGAACTTGGAAACCTTCGCCTTAATGTAGTTGGCGTTCAAAACGGCTTGCTCGGAGACTTCACGGACGCCGTCTGGTCCCAGAGTACGCAGGTAGAAATACCCACGCATCAGGATGCCGAGGTTCCCAAAGAAGCTGCGGACTCGCCCGATCGAATGCTCCGGCGTACTCAGGTGATAAGTCGTCTGACCATCTTTTTCCGACTTAGTGACGATCGGCCCCGGCAGGTAAGGAGCCAGGAAGTCACGCACTGCGATTGGTCCAGAACCTGGACCGCCGCCGCCGTGTGGGCCGGTGAAGGTTTTGTGGACGTTGTAGTGCATCATGTCGCCGCCGAAATCGCCCGGGCGGGTCTTGCCCAGGATCGCATTCATGTTGGCGCCATCGATGTAAACCAGTCCGCCGGCATCATGGATGATCTTGGCAATCTCTTCAATGTTCTCTTCGAACAGACCCAGCGTATTCGGGTTGGTGATCATGAAGACGGCTGTGTGTTCATCGACCAGGCTTTTCAGCTCTTCGAGATCAACGAGGCCTTTGACCGATTTATTGAGCTGAACGCACTGGAACCCGGCCAATGCTGCACTGGCTGGATTGGTGCCGTGGGCACTGTTCGGGAAAAGGACCTTGGTCCGCTTTTCACCCTTGGCTTTGAAGTAGGCAGACGCCGTCAACAACGCTGCGAATTCCCCTTGGGCACCTGCAGCTGGTTGCAGTGAGACACCCGGAAGACCTGCGATCTCAGCCAGGAAACTCTGCATTTCGTAGAGCATCTGCAACATGCCCTGAATGTTCTCTTCAGGCAGGTACGGATGCAGGTCGCCGATGCCACCTTTCTTGGCGAACTTCTCGTGACGCTTGGGGTTGTGCTTCATCGTGCAGCTGCCCAGCGGATAGAAGTGTGTATCGACCGACATATTGTACTGAGACAGATTCACGAAGTGACGCACGACATCCGGCTCGGTCACTTCGGGCAGATCAGGAGTCTTCTCGGCGACGAGCGACTTCGGAAGCGCGGAAATGGAGACTTCCGGAACATCGCAGGCAGGCAGGCGAGTTCCGCGTCGTCCCGGGTACGACAGCTCGAAAATGGGTTTGATAGCCTGAAGATTCTTCATTGTCTTATCTCTTATAAGGTGGCTGCACTGTTTGGCAGCTCACCGGGAATCGCAGAATGGTCGGGGGAAAGAACGCGTTCGATTCGCTAACGGGAAACTAACGGTCCTGGGACGCCAGTTGCTTGACCAGCGAATCGATTTCTTCCTTGGTTCGTTTTTCCGTGACGGCGATGACGAGCTGACGATCACTGACCGACGACTCGGGCAAATTCTTGAACTGCCCAAAGCGAGGCCCCACCATCAAGCCGTCAGCTGCCAGCTTGGATTGGAGTGCCTTCGCGGAGGTCTTCGTCTCGATGACGAATTCTTTGAAGAACGGGCGGTCGTAGCTGAGTTTGTAACCCGCCTTCTGGAGAGAATCAGCCGCATAAGCCGCTTTGCGGTGACACAGATCAGCGGTTTCTTTGAGACCTTGTGGACCCAGGCAGCTCAGATAAATCGTCGCACGGATCGCCAGCAGGCCTTGGTTGGTGCAGATGTTACTGGTTGCCTTATCGCGGCGAATGTGTTGCTCACGTGTCTGAAGATTCAGGGTGTAACACATGCGTCCCAGGCGATCACTCGTCGTCCCGATGATACGACCTGGCATCTTGCGAAGGAATTCATTGCGACAGGTCATGACACCCAGATACGGCCCGCCGTATTGCAGCGGCACGCCCATCGACTGCCCTTCCGCAACCGCGATGTCTGCACCGAGTTCACCCGGTGTCTTCAAAATCCCCAGGCTGATCGGGTCGAACGAAACGACGGACAATGCGCCAACTGCTTTCGCAGCCGCGATACAGTCCTGTACCTCTTCCACACAGCCATAGAAGTTCGGGTGTTGGATCAGCAGGCAGGCCGTTTTGTCGTCCAGAGCTTTCCTGACGAGTTCCGGATCAGCGTAGCCGTTGGGAGTCGGGATCGTCACGATCTCGATGTTGAGTTGTTCGCAGTAAGTATCGAGGACCGCTCGGTACTCCGGATGAACCGAACCCAGGATCGCGACCTTGTGATTGCGATCTGTCACTCGCATCGCCATGAACGCCGCTTCGACGAGGCTGGTGCCCCCTTCGTAAAGGCTGGCATTGCAGGCATCCATGTCGGTCAGTCTGCACATCATCGACTGATATTCGAAGAAGACCTGCAGCAGCCCTTGGCTGGCTTCCGCCTGATAGGGCGTGTAAGCGGTGTAGTACTCGCCACGGCCAGCGATTTCATCGACAACAGCCGGGATGAAGTGATCGTAAGCCCCGCCGCCCAGGAAGCAGACACCGGAAGCCAGGCCGGTATTCTTGGCAGCCAGTTTCGAGGTGTACTGGTCGAGCTCCATTTCTTCCATCGCTTCAGGCAGATTGAGGCGGCCTTTGAAGCGGAGATGGGCTGGAATCGATTCGAACAGATCATCGATCGAAGAAACGCCAATGGTCTTCAGCATTTCTTCCTGCTGCTCGACCGTGTTAATCAGGTAGCTCACGCGGGATCCTTGTCGCGATAGTGACTGTCCGGGCGATGAACGTCTGGAAGTCTTGAAGGTGAGAAAAAAGCGGTTCCGCCAAGCGGTAAGCCTTGGAAACCGAAATTGGTGAGAGTCTTTAACTTTCAGGCAGTGGTTCAGCCCGCATGCCTTGATTTTGTCACTGACATGTAAAGATCGAGGTCTATCACGCAAACAGCCCCGGATGAAATCATCCGGGGCCAGTCTGAGATGTCAGTTGTTTTTAGTGACCGCCATCCGCCTTGTGAGTTTCGTAGGCGTTGGCATCCATGAGTGAGTCCGTCTCACTCGGGTTGGAGAGCTTGACCTTGATCATCCAACCCTTGGTATAAGGATCTTCGGACAACCAGGTCAGTTTGTCAGCCAGTGGAGCGTTGACTTCCACCACCTTGCCAGAGACTGGAGCATACAAGTCGCTGACGGCTTTCACGCTTTCAACTTCGCCGAACGTCTCGCCTTTTTTCAGGTCGCGACCAACTTCAGGCAGCTGGATGAAAACCAGGTCGGTCAGCTCAGCCACCGCAAAATCGCTGATGCCGATCGTCGCGGTGTCTCCCTCGACGAATGCCCATTCATGCGAAGGAAGATATTTGAGCTTCGATTGATCCATGAGAGGATGGTCCGATCTAAGAGTGTAAAACGACAAATACCAGATAGGAAAGCAGTCAGGCAGCTCGCGAGACCGAAATAAAGCCGCCCCAGCTGGTATTTCACCGGATCGTCTTGAGGACGCCGGTGACCATTAGCCTAAGGGTATTGTGGTGATCGGAGTAAATCAATCGAGACAGGCTGTCATTTCAGCTGCCGCAGCAGTCGCTCGATGATTCGACATCTGCAATTTTTTCGATCCGTCGCGCGTGGCGTCCACCTTCGAATTCAGTCTGAGCAAAAATTTCCGTGATGCGGGCAATCAATTGTTCGCTAATCAGATCTGCGGACATGCACAGGACGTTGGCGTCGTTATGACGACGGCTCATCTCTGCGGTCACTTCGTCAAAACACAACGCAGCGCGGACGCCGCGGAACTTATTGGCCGTGATGCACATTCCCAGGCCAGTCCCGCAAATCAGAATGCCGCGCTCGGCTCCCTTGCAGGAGACGGCTTTCGAGACTTTGACGGCGAAGTCTGGATAATCGACGCTCTCTTCGCTGGACGGGCCAAAATCCTGAACATCGTGTCCGTGGTCAGACAACAGCTGAACGAGTCGAGATTTGAGCTTCACGCCGCGATGGTCGCTGGCAATGGCAAATTTCATAGTAGTGGTCGGCTTGATCGTGACTTGATATCGAAAGTGGCTGAGAAACTGAAGTTGCTGGCGAATTCGTTTCGCAGAAGTCAGCCAGCGGCAAGACAGGAGATCTGACAGGTCGACTTATGTGGCCTGCAACAGGAACTGGTCGATCCGTCGTTGTAGTGCAGATTCAATGAGTTGTAAACACTGCTGATAGTCTGCCTGGGAACCCCCATACGGATCGATGATGTCTTCGTGGTCTGGGCTAAGTAGGTCGACTCGACCAGCCAGTTCTGGCACTACCGAAAGAAGGGCCTGACGGTGTCCTTGAGTCATCGTGAAGATGAAATCCGGCTGCGCGAGCATTTCGTGACTGATCTGGCGTGAAAAGTGAGTCGTCAGGTCAATCCCCCTGGAAAGCAGCAGCTCGACCGCATGAGCAGTCGCTGTCTGACCTTCAACAGCAGAGATCCCCGCTGAGAGGACATTGAACCCGCGGTCAATCAGTTCGTCCGTACTGCATTTCAATCGACGTGCTAAAAGCGACCGACAGACCCCTTCGGCCATCGGACTGCGGCACGTATTTCCCGTGCAGACAAACAGAATCATTTGATTGAGCATGCGCTTGATCGTCGTCTCGTGAACCAGCCCGGAGGACAACATGCCCCAGCTGTCGCCGTCCAGAGTCACATGGGTGGCTGGCTGATGATATCGCGTGGGTCCATCATCGACGATCATGCTCGTCTGTTCAAGGACCCCATGGTTAATATCAATGATTTCTGATGCAGTACGTCCGGTTGAGCAGATTCCAGGAGCTAATTGAATCAGCGGGAACTCGGCTTGAGTCACGATTTCCCGGACAAAAGGATGCGAAGGACACGAGCAATGGATGCGTCCGCCGGGTGCAGAAATGAATTCGCGGGTGATTTCCGGCAGAACCGACAGCAAATTCCCGTTTTCGGATTCGTTAGCCGGGACAAAGACATCAATCGGACCAGGCCAGCAACGCTCCAGGAATCGCTGCATGAAGGGAGTCATAGTCGACGCATAGTCTTGCACCTGGCCACCTTCCACCAAACACAGGGAAGAAGTATGCCAGTCTTCGTCGACCGCTCCGGAGGCACATAAGGCCTCGAAATCCATCATTTTCTGGACAGCAAGCGGATCAATGGCAGACGCAAACAGGGCATACGACCATTCCGTCGGAACAGCGACCACTCCCCCGCTCTCAAGCTGAGCGACGACTTCATGTGCCAGCTCCTGCATGGACTGGCCACGGTTCAGTTTGGTGACTGTCGGCACAGACAGGGTGCTCTCTTGAACGAAGGTGAAAGGGGCAGCGTCAGTTACGTCCAGATCGGGATTCTACCAACGAAACGCGTGTGACACCAAATCCCTTCGCCAAAATCTCGCGATACGTAGCGCATTTCTTGATTTGAGAAGGCACGTCGCGACAGGGATCTCAATCTCGGTAACGACGTTGATCCCAATCTTTCGCAACACGAACGAGTTTATCAAGATGTTCCTTGTTGATTGCAGTGGCAATCACGCCAGGAAGTCGCAACATTCCTGCACGCTCGTCCATCCAGGTCGTCCTGAAGTTCACAGGTTCCCCATTGTGAACCCAGACCGACTCCCCACCCAGCAGGCGAGCAAGATGCAGCGAGACCGGGTAATCGTAAATGTTCGGAGTATGGATCAACGAACCGCCGAAACGTCCCTGAGCCATCAAGGGGTAAATGCTGCCTGGCATGTCATCTGGCAGGAAAGCTTTTAGACCAGTCTCGTTGACGAGGGAGGCTTTGATCGGATCGTCCTTCATGAAATTGATCATGTAGATGTTTTCAGAGGCGGCGATGTTTTCCTTCGTGACGACCGGAAAGCTCGCGATCACCTCCTCTGCCGAGCGTGACCAGTCATCCAGGCCACAGCGAATGCCGTTGGGGCCTGCTTCCAGCCAAGTCCCCTGCTCTCCCATCGCCGGCGTGAGAACCAGCGAGTAAATGACAGACGTCACATTGCGGATGTGCAGCATGATCGCCCACCCATCGCCCGAGTGATCACGAAATTGCTTGGTCCCATCGATCGGATCGAGCGCGATGACATATTCACTTTCCGTAGCGAACGCGGTCAGAGCCCCGTTGGCTTCCTCGGCTTCGATCCGCAACTGTCGGCTGGACGGGACATGATCGCGAAGAGCCGCGACGACGAGTTCCTGGACAGTCAGGTCAGCCAGCGTGAGGGCATCGGTGGTCGCGTAGCCGCTGGATTTGTTGGTCAGCGAAACGTTGTGTTTGCGCAGCTCACTCGCGATCGCCCCGGCCCAGCGAATGACCGAGGGCATCTTGGCAGAGATATCAGCGATGATGGTGTTGATCATGATGAGTCAGTCAATGCGATTGAGGAAGAATGGTTCGCCAGAAGGCGTCTGCGATACGGATCGTAGTCGTTTGCTGCAGTCCCTTCCATCCTGGGACGCCGTTGACTTCGATGGCGAAGAGATCGTTGGATCGGGTCCGGATGAGGTCGATCCCAGCGAATCTCGCCCCCACTGCCTGGGCGGCTCGACGGGCCAAGTCGACTTCCTCGTCGCTAGGGACATAGACGAGCGGATGAGCGGAGCGAGCCAGATTCGTGCGGAAGTCGAGCGGATTGACTCGTTTCATCGCGCCGAGAACGACGCCATTAAGCAGCAGGATGCGGATGTCGGACCCGCCGTGGTCGAGGAATTCCTGCTGGTAAATAACTTGTCGCGTCTGCTCGAGTGTTTTGAAGACTCGCCAGGCCAGATCGGGATCATTCAGTCGCGTGATCCCGCGCCCCTCAGCTCCGAAGATCGGCTTGACGACGACATCGCCGCCGAGACTTTGAAAACCATTCATCGCCGCGTCGGTCGTTTCCGAGACGATCGTCCGCGGCACCGACACCCCTGCTCTTTGCAGCCGCACGAGTGTCAGATATTTGTCGATCGCACACTCGAGAGCTTTGGGGCTGTTGATGACTTCAATCCCGGCCTGCTCCCAACTCCACAGCAGGTCCATCCGAAAGACCACCTGTTCCAGCGACCCGGGAGGCATCGATCGCACTACAACCGTGCGGATGTTTTCCAGTGATTCCCCCTCCGCGCCGTTCAAGGTTAGCGTCCGCCCGTCGACACACCCTGACAACTTCTCAAACGGCATCGCCCTTGCCTCGATGCTCAACCCCGCCGCCGAAGCCAGCAGTTCTCGCACATACCAGCCCTGTGGATCGCCGAGGATGAGTACAGACACGGGAACAGCCTTATTGAACGCAGAACGCGAAGGGTGCCACTGGCTATGCCAGTGCTCTGCAGATTGCGAATCGCGTCCAATCCGAAACACTCTGCATTCCATCATTGAGGAATGAAAATTAACTCGCCTTCAGCATCCTATCCGAATGGGCACTGGCACAGCCAGTGGCACCCAGAGTGGTCTCTCCAATGCGTTCCAGTCCTAATCCAGTCCAAACGATGCTTTCAACACGTCATGGTTCACCATCCCCGCAGTGTGAACCTTGCCGGAGGTTGTGTTCTCAATCGTGATCGAGGCCGGACTGAAGAGCATGGGGTCGAGAGCGTAGAAGTCGTACTTGGCGTCTTTGAAGACTTCGATGAACGGCCGGCCGGCGTGTGACGATGAGCCCGAGGGAACTTTCGTGATCAACTCAGACAGCTCTGCATCGTCTGCTTCGACGATGAGATGGACATGGCCGCCGTAGAGGATGGCGTCGTTAGTCCGTCCGATCGCTGCCAGATCGTCCTTGGCAATCGGCGGTAACGGGGCACTCCCGATGCCCGCGATGACTTTGGTCACATCAAAACCGAGGGTGAACAGCTTATGCATCGCGGTTTCCACCGACCGGGCAACAATCTGCAGATTGCCTGCAATACTCGCGGTCGGGGCGACGAGCAGCATGAGGTTGCGTGGCTCAATGTTGGCTTTCTGTGCGATCTGTGCGACGACTTCACAATCAGGAAGTTGTCGCGTTTCGAGAACGCCGACGGCACAGTAGAAGTTCTCTTTGTAGTCGAGGATCTTGAAAAGGTCTTCCTGAGCCGCGGTTGCTCGCATCGGGCCGGAACCCATCGCGAAGAACTTGCCTGCTTCGATCCGCCAGCCCGCATACTGGCTGAACAGACAGGCTTCGACCGGGTGATCCGTGCGGACTTGAACCATCGGCCAGCCGCGACCTGCCAGTTGGCCCATCTCGACCGAGATCTCCATCAGTCCCGAGGTACAGACCTCTGCCAGACGCAGTCCTGCATTGAGACTTCCTTTGGTGTTCACGCCAAAGTCGACGACGCGTGCCCCGCATTTGAGTTCATGAGACTCGATACGGTAGTCAGAGGCAGTCTTGAGAACGTGATCCACCAGATCCCACGCGCGCGGGTTCAGCAAAATTGACATCCGGGATCTCGACTCTCTGGTGAAGGTTCATCCGTGAAAGGCGTTGCTCACAGTTCCTGCGAGCCTTCAGGCAAGCTGGTCTGAGGCTGCCTGTGCAACTATTAAAAAGCATCCCGCAATCTGTCGCAAGGCAGGCGTTGCATTTCGTCAACGAACGCTCGCATCGCGACCCCTCGATGTCGTATTGATCAGGATTTTCAGAACAGACTGGACTCATCGGCATCGGGTTCATCAAGATAGAGTCATGTCGACAACTACTTTTACCATTGCTGACTCTCTTTGCCTGACGCACCAGCTGCCTGCAGATCGGTCCGTGCCGGGGCATCGATTGTGTCCACGCTGCCAGCATCTCTACTACGCTCATGGCGGTCCGTCGTCGTTGCGAACATACCACCTCAGCCAGCCCAGAGCATACAGCCTCGAACGCGCCCCCTGCTTCGTCCAACTGATCGACTTCGGCGATTTCCTCGTCACGCATCTATTACCGCCGGATGAAACCGCGGAGCGGTTTACGTAGGTTTGCCCGTCGATGACGATTGGTGTCGTGAGATAATTTCGCCATGAAAATATTGTCTGAACTGCTCGAAACCATTCCTCAGGTTGGCCGACTTGAGTGGATCGGATTGGCTTCCGCTCGGCTGGAACCACTAACCGCGCCAGACTCAGCAGAACTCGCCGTGGGCAAAGGCATTGTTGGCGAGCATCATGCCAAGCGACGTGCTTCGAAGCGGGAAGTCACGATTATTCAATGGGAGCATCTAGCCACGGTCGCCTCGATCATGAAACGAGAGAACGTCGATCCCGGACTGCTCAGAAGAAACCTCGCCATTTCTGGAATTAATCTACTGGCTCTTAAGAACGCGACGTTCCAGATCGGCGACGTCGTCCTCCAGGGAACAGGCCCCTGCGAACCCTGTTCTCGCATGGAAGAGAACCTCGGCCCCGGCGGCTACAACGCTATGCGCGGGCATGGTGGAATCACGGCGAAAGTGATTCAGGCAGGCGTCATTAAAAAAGGCGACCCGGTGCGGTTTATCGCACTGGAGTCGCCTCTATTGAAATGATTGAAGAAGCGTGTGCCACGGCCGTGTCGGCCGTGAGCGATTGTCGTTTAGCTGCATAGTTGGCACGGCTGACACAGCCGTGGCACACACAATACGGAGCAGCTAGGTAATTTCAACTACGCTTTCGGTGTCTCAATCACATGAGCTGATTGCACAACGACATCTTTGAGTGGCTTGTCATTGGCGTTGGTCTTCACGCTGCCCATTTCCATCAGCACTTTCATGCTTGGTTCGTCAGCGACTTTACCGAAGGCCGTGTACTGGCGGTCGAGGTGCGGGACGGTGCCCAGGCAGAGGAAGAACTGCGACCCGGCAGAGTTTGGATCGCTGGTTCGCGCCATCGAGACGACGCCAGCCGTGTGCTTTTTCTCGTTGAATTCTGCAGGGATCGTATAACCAGGACCGCCGGTTCCGTTGCCCAGCGGGCAGCCGATTTGGACGACGAAACCTTCGATGATGCGGTGAGCAATGATGCCATCATAAAAGCCGATTTTGGTCAGCCCGATGACGTTCTTGGCGTGACCAGGAGCCACGTCTGACCACACGTCAACAAGGATCGGTCCCATACTCGTGGTGAACTCGATCTGATAATTGTTCTTGGTGAAATCGACGTCTTTAATGGCAGCATCGACTTCAGCTTTTCGATTCTTCAGCATGATGTTTTCCAGTGCGCAAATAAGCGAACGCGGGTGGCGATCAGCTCGTCCACAAAGACAGAAAACGAAGCCAGCCACCGCGCGATCGAGGCAACCAGCTTCGTTTATTGATCCTGTGTCGATCGTGATCAGTATCGATCGAAAACCGCGAAGCAATGCTCCGCGAACGATAGGTGAAAGAAAAAGCCTGCAGGCGTTTGACAGTCCGTGTCGGGGTATCCATGCCCGTCGACAGCATCCCTGATCAGCAGCCCGAAGTCAATCTAGCAGCCCGTCACTTTTAGGACTATTTAGACTTTCGAATAGAACTCTCGCGAAGGTCAAAAGAGACGCTTGTAATGGCGTGCAAAATTGATCTGCCTGTGACAACGCGTGATCACTTTTGATGCACGATGAGCGATCAAAAATGAACAGGGCCGGTGATCATTTCACCGGCCCTGTCATGATTAAACATCCGCGGTTTCCGCACCTGCTTTGACATCTTCCCATTGCTCCATCGTGTAGAGCACTTCGCGAACCTTCGAGCCGTTGTAGTCGCCGACGATGCCATCTTCTGCCATGTAATCAACCAGTCGAGCAGCGCGACCATAACCGATCCCCAGGCATCGCTGCAACAGAGAGACCGACCCACGTCGTTCACGGATGACGCACTCGATGGCTTGTTCATACAGCTCATCGCGTTCTTTCATCGCTTCGATCCCACCCTTGCCAGGAGTCCCCGCGGCTTTGAGTCGAACCAGTTCCGGACTGTATTCCGGTTCGTAGTGACGCAAGGCGCGGATGATCGTGTTGACCTCTTCATCGCTGACATAGGTTCCTTGAGCACGCATCAGGCTGCTTGTTCCCGGAGCCAGGTACAGCATGTCTCCACATCCCAGAAGACGCTCGGCTCCCATTTCATCGAGAACAACGCGGCTGTCTGTGCGGCTGGAAACCTGGAACGAAACACGTGCCGGCAGGTTCGATTTGATCAGACCGGTGATGACATCGACCGTTGGCTTTTGAGTCGCGAGGACCAGGTGAATCCCGACCGCACGTGACTTCTGAGCCAGACGAATGATGTGGGCTTCAACATCTTTCCCCGAGGTCATCATCATGTCGGCCATCTCATCAGCGATGATGACGATGTACGGCATATGTTCGGGGATCTCGTTGGCTTCTTCGCAGTCTGGATCCATGTCGAGACGCTTGAGAATCTCTTCACGCCCAAGTTGGTTGTAACCATCCAGGTGACGCACGCCGCAGCGAGCCAGCAGACCGTAACGCTCTTCCATCTTCTCGACCGCCCAGCCGAGGACAGCCTCTGCCTTTTTCATGTCGGTGATGACGGGGTGCATCAGGTGAGGAATTCGCATATACGGGCTGAGCTCGACCATCTTTGGATCGATCATCAGCATCTTGACTTGGTCTGGACGACGAGTCATCAGCAGGGAAAGGATCAGAGTATTCAAACAGACTGACTTACCCGTTCCGGTACGACCCGCGATCAGTAAGTGAGGCATCTTCGCGAGGTCGACAGCCAGACCGCGGCCACTGACGTCCTTGCCGAGGAAGATCGGCAGACGCATCTTGGCAGTTGCTTCCGTCGTCCCTTCGATCAGCTCACGCAGGCGGACCATGACCTGCTTTTCGTTCGGTACTTCGACGCCGACGGTATTCTTACCAGGGATCGGCGAGACAACGCGAACAGAAGGAACTCGCAACGCGATCGCAATATCATCCGCGAGGGCAGTGACTTTGTTCACGCGCAGACCAGGTTCCAGATCGAGCTCGTACTGAGTCACGACCGGACCGGTATCGACTTCGGTGACTTTGACCTTCAAGCCGAACTGCTGGAATGTCTTCTCGAGAACGAGCGCGACAGACTGTGCCTTCTCTGCCAGCAGTTCGTACGGGAAGTCTTCCGCTTCGTCGAGCAGTTGGACCGAGGGCATGACGTAAGGCTTGCCGCTGTTGGGATTCGAAGATCCATACAGGCTGCCGCCGTTCGGCACAGGGTTGGCGTTCTTCTTGGCTGTGACTTGAGCAATCGGTGGATTGACCTTGAAGTGCGGAGTCGCGACGACTTCTTCAGCCACCACGTCATCCTCGTCGTCCGCTTCCAGTGCAGCGACTTTGGCTTCGATGACAGCAATCTCGGCTGCGTCATCGAAATCATTCAGAGCAGCTTCGACAATTGGATCAACGTCGTCATCCATCTCTTCGATGACGGCTTCGATTTTGGCTGCGAGTTCTGGTTCAATCGTTTTCTCACTGAGGGCACGATTGAGGTCAGCCTTCAACTGAGCAGCAGAAACCAGTTCATACTGAGCGAGTTCCGCTTCTTCATCGATCGCAGGAACGTCTGCTTCCGACGCGACTTCGACGACTGGTGCTTCCAGCAGACGAGTGATTGCAGGGGTGATCGTGACTTTGCGTGGCTCTTCTTTCACAACTGCCGCAGAAGCCGTCGCGAACTCACTGGAGAGATCCTGATAACAGGCACGAGCCGTTCGTCGCAGCAACATCAAGGGCGAAGTCAGGACGAAGTGCAGCAGCGACCAGATCAGTCGATCGGTTGCCATCAGCAAGCCAGCCAGCATCGAAGTCACAACGACAATGTACGACCCCATCGTCGAGAACTCACGTGTCAGCAATGTCGTTACGACATTCCCCACGTACCCTCCTGAGCCGTAGATGCAGGGAATGACCGCCAGACCAGGAGCAGCCAGTTGGCACAAAGTCGCAAAGGCAACCGTCGAGATGGCCCAGCCGAGCATGCGGGTGAGCGGATCTTTGAGATGCGTGGTTGACAGCAGTTGAAGATCAAAAATGACTAGACCTGCGAGAACCCACAGGCTACCAACGCCAAAGAACGAAATGAGCTTGGAAGCAAACTGGCTGCCGACTTCGCCGCACCAGTTATGAATTTCCGTCTGGGCAGGATAGACGATCGGCGCAGGCGGATCAGCGGGGTTGTAGCTCGCGATCGACATCGCTGCGAAAAACGATCCTGCCAAAAGCAGAAGCGCGAGTAAATCAGTTCGCAACCGTGCGGCATCTAACATGGGAAGACCAATCGAGGGGTTGTTGGTCGACAAAAGTGGAACACACTCCGGCATGTTCCTTCATGGCAAACCTAGCACACCCCTGAAACCGCGCCGGATTTTTCTCCGGTCCGCCCTGATTTTGGCTTCCCCCTCCACCCCCTCTTACCGGTCGTACCGTTTAGCGAAACTAGCGAAGCCGTGTCGGAGTTTTCCCTTCAGGTAAAGTCCGTAGGAATCGATCACGACCCCGCAATCTGTCCCGGCGAGCCGAAATTGTCAACAAATGTCTCAAGCGTGGCCCAAAACAGAAGAAGACTGGAACGCAGAGGAAACAGAGTGAAGCAGAGATCGCAGAGACTGAACTGGTCCAGTCTTCTTAGCGTCCTCTGCTCTCCTCCGCGAACTCTGCGTTCCAGTCTCTCTTAATCTGGTTGAACTACTCAGCCAGCGACACGCAGACAATTTCTTTGTCATTGCGTGCAAAACAGCATTTCTCAGCAAACGCCGGGTGACTCCAGACGACCGGGCGATTCATGGCAACTGATGTCGGTTCAAGGATCTTGGCCCGCGAGAGTTCCTTGTATCCTTCGCGCGAAAGATCAGCGATGATCAGATTTCCGGTCTCACTCATGATGAAATAGTGCTTGTCGGCTTTCACAACAAACGCTGTCCCGCTGTTGGCTGGGCGACCGTCCGTCGAGATCGGATCCGTTGATTGCCACAGCCGCTGACCAGTCATCAGGTCAACACCGCGGAAGATCCCAGGCTTGCAGTCGGTCCCGTAAATCACGCCATCGACAATCACAGGGGCACTGTTGACAGAAGCCAAACCGCGTTGAGTCGTCCCTTCCCAGATCCGCTTGGCACCGGGTTTCTCCTGGTCGAGTTCAAACACAGCACCAACCGGACCGATCCCGCTGGCGAACAACTTTCCGTCGCTGACCTGCGGCGGCATGATCGACATACCGTAGTCTGGTTTCAGTTTTTCAGTCCAGTAGACTTCGCCGGTCTTGGGATTGAGGCTGTTGAGATTGTCTGCGTCCCAGACAATGAGTTGTTCAACATTAGCGGCCTTCGTGAGAACCGGGGGAGCATAGCCGATTTCACTGGCTGTCAGACCCTTCCAGACTTCTTTCCCGGTCGTCATATCGAGAGCGACAACCACACTCCCCTGCCCTCCTGCGAGTGTGATCACAAGGTTTTCATAGACAAGTGGATGGCTGGCGTAACCCCATTGTGGAACAGGAGCCTTGTATTTCTCAGTCAGTTCCATCGACCACAGCTTCTTGCCAGACTCAGCATCCAGGCAGGCCAGGTGTCCCTGGGCACCCAGTAAAATGACTTTGCCATCAGCAACCGTTGGAGTCGCGCGAGGCCCGTTGGGATAAGAAATGTTGTAAGTGCAGGGATATTTGTATTCCCAGATCGGAACGCCGGTCTTGGCATCCAGACATTGCAGACGCTCGGTCCCTTCGAGCTGATTGCGTTTACCAGGATCAGGCGTCGTATCCCCCGAGGTCAGCTGGTAATCAGAGACATAGACCTTCCCGTTCACGACAGAAGGGCCGGAATATCCCAAGCCCACTGGCTGACGCCAAAGCACCTTCGGCCCAGCTTCAGGAAACTTCTCAATCAGCCCCTGCTCCGTCCACCGGTCATCCCGGTTGGGCCCCATGAACCCAGGCCAGTCTTCAGCCAGACACACATTGGCAAACAACATCGCCGTAACAACTGCTGCGTTTCGAAACATCCATCTCTCCTGTTGGGTCAACACGAATCCGTGCATCTCTACTCAGGATAGACGGCGCAGACAGGCCAGTCCATACAGTCAATTCATGAAGATTCCGCGATTCCCTTGTAGGGTCCGCTGTGCGGACCATCAAACTGCTCGACTTCGAAGGATCGTGTCTAAAAAATTGACCGCACATTACTGTCCGCACAGCGGACCCTACGAAGTTAATGGGCCGGTTTTCGCATCAGAAATTTGACTCGGTTAAAAACCAGCAACGAGAAAACAAACACCGTCACGACCATCATCAGCCAGCCGCGGGTGTTCCAGGAAACATAAATCTGCCCAAGGATAAACAGGCAGCAGACGATACTGATCAGGATCGTTTGGACCGGAGAAAAGCGTTCCGGTTGAGACGAGATCACAATAGGTGGCGTTGTGACTGGCAAAGTGTTGACCGCTGGGACGGGTGTCGGCAGTGAGGCCGCCAGCATGTCTTTTTTCATCTGGCTGATCGCGTCGGCAGGCTCGTGGTGATGGAGGGCCTTTAGGAGTCGCTCGATGCTATCCAGGACGCGGAATGCGTCGTCGAAAGAGAGCGATTTCTGGTGTGCCCACTGGTTACGAAACTCGCGGAGCTCGCTGACCAGACTTCGTTCCAAGTGTCCCAGGGAGTTTCTGAACAAGGCGTTCCAGTGATCCCACATGGTCGTCAGAATCAGCTGAGCATCCCAGTCGATCGTTCCATCGGTCTTTTCCATGCGACGGTGATCGCGAAAGCCGGACTGCAGCCTGACCCGCCAATCGCTTCCGTAAATCGTGCGCAACCGACCTTCGAGATCCGGGCCAACGACCTCAGAAAACAGGCTCAACGATTGACTGATTTGTTCATGATAGGGTTGTTGTGACATGGAACCTGCTGCCCGCACGAATGGTGATCGATGCTCCAGCAATCTTAAGAACGAGGTGTATTGAAGTCCGGAACAAACCTGCCTGCTGCGAATTCTTCACGGGAGAAGATGTCAAATTAGGAGGGTTGTACGGATTGTGCGGGTCGAAATAAAGAAAAGAGCCTCGCAAAACCAATTGCAAGGCTCAAAAAACAAGAGCTGATATCGCCGTGCTTTTACTAGAAGCCGGTCACTTGGCCGTCGCGTCGATTCATCAGTTTATCGAGAACTCCCATGTTGTTTCCATCGATCGTCGCGGGCGTGTGACTGATATTCTCGGAAATGAATTCGACACGTCCGTCCCCCAAAACGA
Organism: Lacunimicrobium album; assembly: GCF_052161635.1. Classification (GTDB taxonomy): domain Bacteria; phylum Planctomycetota; class Planctomycetia; order Planctomycetales; family Planctomycetaceae; genus SXPC01. The sequence continues at coordinate 2,664,787 of NZ_CP197413.1, read as the reverse complement.
CTTGCGCGCCTCCTTTGTGCTGGCTTGCAAGTCCGAATCGACAACCATCGTAATTATTGTTGGCGTTTGAAGTTGCAGGATTTGTGAAGTTGTAGTTATCGACCGTTGGTGTCGCTCCCGGCATTTCGTTTGGATCATTGATCTTCGAAAAGGCCTGAACTCCCCACGTTTTAATATAACCTGGATCACCCGATGAACTGACTGTGGGATCAGACCAGCTACCTTGAGAATCGCCATCGCAGTTGTTATTGATTCCAAACATCACAGCAGCGCCGCACACTCGTTTACGCCGACCGGGATTATTGATTTCCCACGAACGTTCACCAACCAGTATTGTGTTTGAAAGACCATCGGTGACGTCAGCGAATCGGCAGCGAGAGTTCTGCCAGAAGACACCACGTGCGGAATTCCCAATGACGAAAATCGTGTTCGGCCATGTAGCGGTATTATTTGATGGGTTTCCATTTCGGTCGTTGTTGCCAACATAGTTTGACGTCGCAAGAAAACGGTTTGTTCCGAAAGCAAGCTGGTCATTTGTTTGAGGGGCTGTATCCGATGGGCAACGAAATGCTGCAATTCCAGTTTGCATTTGTTGGAGAGCATTCGCGTTGGTAACAGCGTCCTGCATGGTTGGGAATGGCGACAACAGGTCATAAAGCGCTGGTTGTTCAACAAACGGCAGGATCAACATGTTCCAGCTCCAGTTGTAACCTGATCCCGAGCAGGAAGCGTTACGCAGGTCACGGACGTAACCCGGTGGCAGTGTGTTGTAAGTGTCATGGTAATTGTGTAACGCGATCCCAATCTGTTTAAGATTATTTTTGCAGTTTGATCGACGCGCAGCTTCACGCGCCTGTTGGACGGCAGGCAAAAGAATCGCAACTAAGGTTGCGATAATCGCAATGACTACCAATAGCTCGATAAGCGTAAATGCTTTCCTGGCTTGAGCTCTCCGCATGTGTGTACCCCATGGCAAAAAGGATAAAAAATTGAAACTGTCTGCTCGTATGGAAACGACGAAATGAAGACATACGTGCACTCCATTGGTATCTTACAAAGTTGTGAAAAGGTTCGCAATAATAGTGTTACATATTTAAATAAAAGTACGCATATGTGGCAGGATGTAAGTGAGTGTTCACGAAAAACGAAAAAAGCCGCCTCGGTGAAAACCGAGGCGGCTCTTGAGTTTAGGAAAACTGTCGACTGATTGGCTTAGAATTCGCCGGTGACTTGACCGTCGCGACGATTCAGCAATTTGTCGAATGTACCCATTTGTGGTGGGGTTGGTCCGACTTGGTTGCCGTCTGGTGAGTTTGGCTCGTGAGAGATGTTTTCGCTGATGAAGCGAACGCCACCGTCACCCAGGACGACTTGCATTCCACCCTTGTGCTGGCTTGAGTAACCGTACTGACAGGCGTCGTTGTTTCCGCCAGCCGTGTTCGCAAGGCCGGTCGTGATGTCATTTTTGTCATTGATGCGGGCACGACCGCTGGCAAATACGCCTCGGAGGTCAGCGACAGTGTGGGTTGTTCCCCAGACGCCTTCCAGGTTCGTAATCGTTGCGTTCGTGTTTGTTCCGAAAATAATGGCTGCATCACATTGGCGCTTCGTCTGGCCAGGGTTGTTCATTTCCCAGGCACGTTCGCCAACGAGGATGGTATTGGAAAGACCATCGGTAACGTCAGCAAAACGGCAGCGAGAGTTGACCCAGAAAATACCGCGTGCGGCATTCGTCCATTCGAAGACGTCTGCAGTTTGTGTCGCGAAGGCACCGCCGCCACGATCGTTGTTTCCAACATAGTTGGATGTTGCCAGATAACGACCGTTGATGGCGCCCTGTCCTTGAGTCGTGGTTCCACTTGTTTGTGGACCGTTATCAGATGGGCAGCGGTATGTTGCGATTGATGATTCCAACATGTTTTGCGTATTGGTTGGAGTTGTCTGACCGGCTGCAAAAATGATGGTCAGGTTGGCGCCGAGCGTTGCATCGTACAGGGCAGGCTGTTCCATGAATGGCAGGATTTGTGCGCCCCAGCCCCATGAAGAAGCGATGTTTGGAACTGGACCAGCGGCCAAATTGGTGATCGTGCCAGGAGGCAGGGTGTTGTAAGTATCGTGGTAGTTGTGAAGCGCGATACCGAGTTGCTTCAGGTTGTTTTTGCAGCTTGAGCGGCGAGCGGCTTCGCGAGCTTGTTGGACGGCTGGCAGCAGAATGGCAACCAGGGTCGCGATGATGGCAATAACCACCAGCAGCTCAATCAGGGTGAAGCCGTTTTTAGACGCGGGACGGAGCATAGAGGCACCTTTCCGGGGGACCAAAGAAAGAGAAGATGAGTGGCTGAGCGAATATGCGATGTGTGTTTTAGCGCCAGACGGGAGCAGTTCGTAACAGCCGATATCTGATGATACCCTCACCAAAATTTTTTGCGATCAATTTTTCTGAAAAAATGGCAGAATCAGAAAAATTGCGAGGGAGATTTTTTAACAGCGTGGAAACTATTGCCATGTCAGTATTTGCGTAGAATGACTGGCTGTACGTGACCTTGTGTTCCTCGCCGATCGAAATGGAATTGTCATTCTTACAGTCAATTTCTGTGACTGAGAATCGAATTTCAGGCAACCCCCCGTCCGTTGAGCGTTCGTCAGACGGGGGTCGTGTTCCTTCGTCTACAACCCGACACCGTGGCATTTCTTGTATTTCTTACCGCTGCCACAGGGGCACAGGTCGTTTCGGCCAACTTTCGACTGATCATTGACGATTGGATCAACCGCCACATCAGGTGCGCCCAGTTCACGTGGGTTCTCCCTTCGAGGTGCATTTCCTGCTGGAGCCGATCCCGGCATATCGCCGGTCTGTTCCGTCGGCACAGCGTGGGTCGCTGCGGAAATTCTCCACAGAGAACCGACGAATTCTGCACTTTCCTTTTCGATGCGGAAAATTGCCGAAGTGACCTGATTGCGAATCCGATCCCACATCTGCTCGAAGGCTTTCATCCCCTCTCGCTTGTACTCGACTTTCGGGTCCTTCTGAGCATAACCGACCAGCCCAATGCCCGATCGCAGGTGGTCCATATACAGCAGGTGTTCTTTCCAGGCCGTATCGAGGACTTCCAGGATCAGAGAGCGTTCTGTCTGCGAGAACTCCGGGCGATACTTGCGATCAAATGCCTGTAACAACACCTGGTTCAACTCATGCGACGTTCCCTTAGTCAGTTCTGAAGTCGGAATCGTGACCGCCAGATTCGCCTGGGCCCAGTCTGCGATCTGTTGAGCCTGTGCCTGTGACAGATGATCTTTGTTCTCGGGATCGAGTTCGAACTCTTTTCGTTTCGACTCGATCAACGCCAGCATTTCGCCTTTGCGATAGAACCGTGCTGACTCCGCGATCAGTTCTGCTTCGACCTCTGCCTTTTGACCTGCCACATCTTCCGCATCGAGATCCGTTGTCGCAAAGCGAGCGCGACCCCACTGCAGCATTCCGTCGCGGTTGTAATACTCAGGCCCGCGTGTGTCAGACATGAAGTTGGTCATACCGACAGCGACCGGGAAACGGATCTCCTGATCGACGTATTTCTCGCGGATCTTCTTCTGCAGAAGCGGAATAACTGCCGGGGAGTCTTTGCCTTCCAGTTCCGTCAGAGGCACGACAACCGTAAACTGCTGCTGCATCCAGCCGACGAGATTCCGCTTGGGGAAATTCTCTTCCAGGAATTCCTCCAGCATGCTGAAATCGAGCTTCTCCAGCGATTTATTAATCCGCTCCATCAAATGAGTGGTCAGGTCACCGCGTTCAATCTTCTTGAGTTCTCTGTCATTCGTATTCAGGCCATAGCGTCCGTTGACCCAGCGCGACAACGACAGGTAGTTCCAGTCTTTCGCTGGATCGCCGTTGGCTGGCAGAGTCTCTTCGATCTGCTCATTGACCATGTCTTCGGCTTGTCGTGAAGCCTGTTCGCGCAGATGCTGTTCGCAGGACTGTCGATCAAAGCCACGCAGGTCCGCGGCTTCCACATCAATGCCGTGCATGTTCGCCGTCCAGGCAGCGATCGATTCCCAGCGATATTCGCCCGCGAGCATTTCCTTGGTGGTCTTCTCGATCTGCTTGTCGATCATCGTCAAGATGAGAGCACGACAGTTATCCCCATCCAGAATGTTCTGGCGATAGCGGTAGACCCGCTTACGCTGCTCATCCATGACTTCGTCGTACTCGAGCAAATGCTTCCGCTGTTCGAAGTGGTGTTCTTCGCGACGCTTCTGAGCTTTCTCAATCTGGCGAGTCACCATCGGACTTTCGATGGCATCCCCCTCCTGCATACCGAGGCGTTCCATGAGCCACTTGACGGTATCGCCCGCAAAAATCCGCATCATGTCGTCTTCGAGAGACAGGAAGAAGCGGCTCGTTCCCGGATCACCCTGGCGACCTGCACGACCTCGCAACTGCAGGTCGATCCGTCGTGAATCGTGACGCTCAGTCCCGACCACGTGCAGACCGCCCACCTGCTTGACCTCGGCTCCTTCGGTCTTCATTCCTTCGCGTTCCGCGATCACGGCTGTTCGTTCATCCCAGACCGATTTCGGCACGTCCAGACGGGTGCCGTACTGCTCTTTCAGTTCTTCCCAGGCGAGGAACTCCGGATTACCGCCGAGGATAATATCGGTTCCGCGACCAGCCATGTTGGTCGAAATCGTCACCGCCCCTTTGCGTCCTGCCTGCGAGACGATTTCCGCCTCGCGCTCGTGGAACTTCGCGTTCAAAACTTCGTGAGGAATGCCGAACTTGCCGAGTTTATTCGAGAGAAGTTCTGACTTCTCAATCGAAACGGTACCGACGAGAACCGGACGTCCGGTGCCGTGAACCTGCTTGATCTCGTTGACCACCGCATCCCATTTTTCCTTCTGATTGCGGAAGATCGAGTCGGGATAATTGACCCGCTGGGTGGGGCGGTTGGTCGGAACGGCAACGACGTCGAGCTTATAAATCTTGTAAAACTCGTTGGCTTCGGTCATGGCGGTACCGGTCATACCAGCCAGTTTGTTGTACAGCTTGAAGTAGTTCTGCAGGGTGATGGTGGCGAGAGTCTGAGTCGTTTCCTTGATCCGCACCCCCTCTTTGGCTTCGCAGGCCTGGTGCAATCCGTCCGACCACTGTCGGCCGTACATCTTACGACCGGTATGCTCATCGACGATGACGATCTCGCCATTCTCGACGACGTAATCGACGTCCTTCTTCTTCAGGTAAATCGCCTTCAGCGAGTTATCGATCAGGTGTGGCCATTCCATATTGCCCGCTGTGTAGAAGCTGTCGACGTCTGCCAGTTTCTCCGCATGGCGCACCCCTTCTTCGGTCAGGTGGCAGCTGTATTCTTTCTCTTTGACTTCAAAGTGCTCATCCTTCTTCAGCTGGATTGCGACTTTGTGGGCTTTCGCATAGCGTGTCACATCATCGTGAGCCGGCCCCGAAATGATCAGGGGGGTACGGGCTTCATCGATCAGGATGTTGTCGATTTCGTCGACCAGCGCGTAATTCAGCGGCCCCTGGACCTGCTGAAGCTTCGATGGCTTCATGTTGTCGCGGAGATAATCGAAGCCGAATTCGTTGTTCGTTCCGTAGGTAATATCAGCGTCATAAGCAATCTGGCGCTCGCGAGCATCCATCTGCGATTGAATGGCTCCCACGGACAGTCCCAGTCCCAGGTGCAGCGGTCCCATCCATTCCATATCCCGTTTGGCCAGGTAATCGTTGACCGTGACCACGTGAACGGAACCTGCCAAGGCATTCAGATATGACGGCAGGGTCGCGACCAGCGTCTTACCTTCCCCCGTCGCCATTTCCGCAATCATCCCTTTGTGAAGGACCATGCCCCCGACAAGCTGGACGTTGTAGTGACGCATCTTCAAAAAGCGTTTACCCGACTCGCGAGCCGCTGCAAAGGCATCCGGCAGGATGTCATCCAGCGTTTTTCCATCAGCCAGCTGACGACGGAAAATCGCCGTCTTCTCTTTGAGCTCGGTATCCGTGAGCTTCTCATAGTCTGCTTCGAGCTGATTGGTCCGATCCAGGGCAGACCCGCTGACAATCGCGTCTTGACCCGATTTGTCGCGGACAAAGCCGATCTGGCGAACGACCCGGTCGTTCGAGGAGCCGAAGAGACCACGCAGGAAGCGTTCGAAAAAGGCCAGGAGACTGTTGAAGGCGTCGCCGATTTGTTCGAGAAATTCCATGGCGTTTCAATGCGTTCTATCGGGGGGATTTGTAGTTCAATAGACGATGAGAAGTGGTCCCTAACCTGCCCAGACTGCGCCTGGCAGCTGACAGATTGGCAGAAACCACCTCGAAATGGTTCTCGGGCAAAAGGAATGCCCGAATTGTTGAGGATAGTAGACGGCTGCGAATAGCGGAAGTCTATTGATTATGACGGCTGTCCCTCAATGGGGACTTTTCCGCCCTACAGCGGATTCATTTGTGGTTGCTCATGAATCCTGCTAACTCATTACCAGAAAACCTGATATATCATCTGCTGCCGTGTAAAATCAGTCCGCAATCCCCTTCCCTGCACCGCTCACCATCTGATATTCTACGTCGTCAGATGTGACTTTTACAAAAATGGGGGGACGTCAATCAGCATGCCCCCGTTGCGAATGCGATGTCAGCTGATCTGTTCTGGGGACAGGACAACAATCGTTGGTTCGTAACGACGAAAATCACTGACATTGAAGGTCAGGATTTCTGAAATCTGTATCGCCTCCATGACAGCAACCAGATGAGCATCGTGCCCGGGCTTGCCCAGGACCTGATGCTTCAAGACAAGCTCTTTCCAGTACGAAACAGTCTGTTCCGGCTCAAACCGAAGCTTCGCTAATGATTGAAAATCTTCGAGGTATTCCCAAGCCGCATACGGTGTCAGTCCCAATCCATTTTTTGACAGTGGACGAGTTGCTGCGACATAAAATTCGTAAAGACACTGCGGGACAAGCGTCAATTCTTGGTTCTGATCATACAGACGGGACACTGCGTTCATCGTCACGTCATGCAGCGGATCATCGCTCTTGACGATGCGCAGTAAAATGTTCGTATCCAGTAGGCAACTCATTCTTCGTAAAAGCTTTCACGAGAAATACTGACCGGAATGCCCGTCGGCTGATAGCGGGTGCTCAATGCTTTCAAACGCGCATGCCATTGGTCGTGAGCGCTGCTTTGAGAATGCGGCTGAGTCGTCGCAGCTGATCGAGCGATCGTCGCCAGAGGAAGCGATTTATCCATGAGAAGAACTTCATCATTCGGCCCTAGCTGGACAATCAATTCCCGCAGTCTCGTTGCGGCTTCATCGATCTGAACTTCAATGACCATCTTGAGTTCCGGTGGTAAAACTGGTTAACTTTTGTACTTTACGCTCACTCATGGCAGGTGTCTACAACAATATTCGCCTCGGAAAACAGGAGAGACAACGTGGCTTTGGTCCGCGAAGACGAGAAATATCAAACCGGTGAACCGCCCGTGGCAGAGGGGCATTCTGCGGACGTCGTTGTTTCCCCGGATACCCGTCGCGACAACAGGATCCCTCCCGGGCAGGCGCGCACCCGGAAATGGCCAGTGCTGCAGGCCGACATCATTCCGATTGTCGACAAAGACAAATGGACGCTGACCGTCAACGGCCTGGTCGAGCGCCCATTCACCATCAACTGGGAGCAGTTCCAGGCACTTCCCCGGGTGAAAGTCTTTGCCGACTTTCATTGCGTCACCAAATGGTCCCGCCTGGGCAACCTCTGGGAAGGGGTCTCAACAAAAACCATCGCGGAGATGGCTGGAATCAAACCGGAAGCTCAGTTCGTCATCGCTGGCGGTTATGACCCCGTCGGTCAAAACCGCGACTGGACGACCAACCTCCCCCTCGAACATTTCCTGGCCCAGGATGCCCTCCTCGTCGACCTGCACGACGGCCAGCCTCTTTCTGCAGACCACGGCGCACCGGTCCGCCTCATGATCCCCGCCCTCTACGCCTGGAAAAGCGCCAAGTGGCTCAAAACCCTCACCTTCTCCGCCACCAACGACAAAGGCTACTGGGAACAAGCCGGCTACCACGACCTCGGCGACCCCTGGCGTGAACAGCGTTTTCAGGATGATGAGAATATCCCGCCGGGGTTTTATGAGTGAAAGTGACTCACGTCATGACGAACCTTCTGCTTACGCGTGGCAATGCTCTTTTTAAAGTTGACCACACAGAACTCAGCTCAATTGCTGATGTTTATCTGTCGTTGGCAGACGAGACTAGCCTTAAATTTCAGGTTGAATTAGACGATGCGACTCTCTTGCATGATACGGATGAGTTCGAATTTTATTTTGAAGGAAATAAAATACGTGGGTTTATTACTAATATAAACATAAGAAGTCACGCCAAAGACTCAATCGTGTTTATGTCCTCGTCTTTGCCTGTCGAAATTCATCGATCTGGAAGTCAATATTTGTCTTTAGTTGAGTTTGAGTTGTTCAATCTTGATGATATCTGGTCCGAGAAATTTGAATTGGAAGGCGGTCAGAGAATATCGAAGTTCGAGTTTGGGACAAAAGATGTTTTGGTCGAGATAAAATCAACTCCTCAAACACGAGATAACGTCAAGAATCTTAAGAAAAACGGTGGCACACTTAAGACTCACTGTGCGAGAATGCGGCATTCTGGAGGTGGGAATCTAACCCCAGCATTGGTCAAGGATGTGATAACAGATCTGTATTTTGTTTTATCTTTTGCGAAAGGAAACTGGGTATCACCTCCTTATTGCCGTGGCTACTCAAATTCTTCTTCGCTTGAGTGGGAAATGTTAGCCGATGTTGGTCGAAGGTATCGCAACGCAGTGACTTGGTTTGATCCTCAATCAAAGTCTCAGCTTGGAGATCTATTTAGTTGCTATTCAGTATTAAGTGAATCTTGGAAGAAGACACTTCGGAGTACACTGTTTTGGTATATAGAATCCGTAAATGACTATATTTGCTTGGATTCTCGAATTGTACTTGCTCAAGCTGCGTTAGAGCGTATTTCATTTGAGATTTTTGTTGTCTCAGAGAAAACTTATACGGAGAAGAAGTTTAATTCTCTAAAAGCTAGTGATCGATTATGTGAGATGTTTGAATTTCTAAGCATTCCTGCGGACGTCTCTCTTATTCGTAATTTGCTGAAGCCAGAAGAAATACGAAATTGGACAACTTCAGCTGAGGCAATCACAAAAGTAAGGAATTCTATTGTTCACCCCAAAGCAGGTATTAGCGATAAATCCAAATTGCTTTATGAGGTCTGGCGACTGTCATTGTGGTTTTTGGAGTTAACGATTCTTGCTGCTTCTGGCTACAATGGCGTTTATGGTAACAGGTTGGTAAAGCAATATTATGGTGATGTAGAACCTGTGCCTTGGGTGGTTAATTCTTCCGCTCAAAGACAGGCATAACCGCTAAATGGCCTGAGCAATCGCTTTCCCCGTGTCTCCTTAGCTTCCTTTTGTTTTTGAGCGGTGGCTAGCCCAGACTGAAAGAAATCAACACCTGGCTATTCTGGAGGGTTTCACACCCGCGTTGAACACAAGAACACCCTCGCTCCACTGGTCATGTTCGCCTAGAATAAAATGACCCTGCAACGCCCTCGTGAGAACCCTGCATGTCTGCTGTGTCCCCAACAAATTCCATTCCCACCATGACTTGCATGGAAGTCTGGGGTGGCAATACGGCTGCTGAGACCAGCTTTGGAACTCTCGGCATTGAGATTTGGATTCACTCCATTCCCTACCAGCAGGCAGATTCCGGCGGGGATATTCACTATGTCTCCACTTGCTCCAGTGGACGGATCACGCGGCTGCTGGTCGCTGATGTCAGCGGGCACGGCGTCAAGGTCAGCGATCTGGCCGTCAAACTGCGTGGGCTGATGCGTCAGCATATCAACAAGATCGACCAGCGACGTTTTGTCGAAAAGATGAACGAAGACTTCGCCTCCCTGCGTAACATGGGGGGCTTCGCGACGGCGATGGCAACGACGTATCATTCCCCTTCAGCCGAGTTCACCTTCACCAATGCCGGGCATCCGTATGTCCTCTATTATCATCATTGGACCCGCGCCTGGAAGATCATCAATCCAAGTGAATCCCGCTCAAAGCCGGAGAATTCAGAACCCATTTCGGACCTGCCGCTGGGGGTTCTCGAACAGATGAATTACCGTGAGGTCACCCTGCGAGCGGAAGCAGGTGATCTCGCCCTCATCTATACCGACAGTCTGGTCGAATCGAAACGACCCGATGGCAGCATGCTGGGGATTGACGGTTTGCGAGAACTGGTCTCGACATGCGATGCCTCCAGACCCGACTCGCTGATAGGCCAATTGCTGGAGAAAATCCGTCACCTGGCTCCTGGCAATCTGACCGACGACGACACCACGGTCGTCCTGATGCGCAGTCTGGGGAATAAAAGTCGCCCCGGTCTACTGACGATCTTCGCGGCTCCCTTTCGCTTGCTGTGGAAAACCGCGGAGGCGATTGTCAGACGAGAGGCCCTGCCGCTCCCCGACCTGACAGCTCAACCAAAAAAATCCCGTCAGCACCTCGCCCGAACGGGGGCAAAAAACACGGGTGGATGATCCTACCTGATCTCTGCTTTCTTTTGAAAAACGGTGAGGAGCGCAGCGTGATCCGAGGGAAATTTCACGGGATGCTGCGTGATGATCTTCGAATCATTCGACAGCCAGAAGCTTGATTTCAGATAAATGAAGTCAATCCGATCCTGTTCCTGATCAGGAAATCGAGGGCTCCAGGTACTGTCTTTGGCTCGGTCGACAGCAGGATTCCGTTCCCGATAAGTATCCTGAAATCCCGCATCGGTGAGGACATGCGATGTTTTCCAGTCGATTACGCGTTCATATTGGCGGATGGCTTTCTCGGTGTAATCAAGATGCGACATTGAATTGAAGTCCCCTGCGATGATGATCGAGGCATCCGCATATTTGGGATCAGCAAGCCGCTTCGTGATGGCGTCTCGCATGGATGTCAGATCCTTTGCAGAGGGGGCGCATGCTTCCTGCATCTTCGCTTCACTGGTCGTCGCCCTGACATTTGGCAGCCAGATGTCTTCTCCATACGGCAGCCAGATGCTGTAGAACGCGACACGTTGGCCGCTCGGGTGTTCGATGAGCGCTCCAACGCATTTGAATTCCTCGTGCACCGAAATGTCTTCGACAATTGGAAACCGACTGTGAATCGAGACATTGGTCCCGCGTGGATGAAAATGATAGCCCAGGGCCCGGGAAATGATCTCTCCCGAGCCATATGTCTCCTGCATCGCCACGAGATCCGCCTGCGACTCCCTGATCACGTTAACCACCCGCTCCGGACCGACGACTTCTCCATCGTCCCGTCCCCCGTGAAGAATGTTCCACGACATGACTCTCAGGACGGGCGTCTCGACTTTGTCTTCTGCCAGCACACTGGTCTGGGTAACGACAATTGCCAGCAATGCCATGCGGAAGAAGATGCGTTTCATCGCGACGAACCTCTTGGAGTGATTCTGGGAAGGAGCGGAGTCGGCCAGGCCCGCTCCTATTCTGCCGAAATCTCGAATCATTGTCGATTTGCGTCTTCGTCGTTCGATAACATGAGGATCTTAAAACTTCAACTGGAGTCACTCATGGACATCGGCGCCGCAGCAACCGCAACCAGTCAAATCCACGAACTCAGCCTCTCTCGTCTCATTGATGTTCCGAAAGAAAAGCTCTACGCCGCCTGGACGAATGCCAAACTCATCGAGCAGTGGTGGTGTCCAAGGCCCTGGACGACGAAGAACGCCGTCATCGATTTCCGCCCCGGCGGCAGCCTGTCGATGATGATGCACGGCCCCGATGGCGAGTCGGTCCCCTGCGTCGGCATCTTCCTCGAAATCGTCCCGAACCAGAAGATCGTCTTCACCGACGCCTTCAGCTCCGCCTGGGTTCCGTCCGGCAAAGCCTTCATCGTCGCGACGATCACTTTCGCCGACGAAGCCGGGCAGACTCGCTATCACGTCGTCATTCATCACTGGTCCGAAGAAGACAAGAAACAACACGAAGCCATGGGCTTTGAACAAGGCTGGAACGCTGGTATCGACCAGCTCGTCGAAGTCGCCCGTTCACTGTAAGTAGAAGTGCTTCTTTTAATGTCATAAGCGATTTGAGTCATCCATGCAGCAAATCACCTGGAACGACTTCGAACAGGTCGAACTCCGCGTCGGCACGATCGTCGAAGTCCATGATTTCCCCAAAGCCCGTAAACCCGCCTACATCCTCCACGTCGACTTCGGCAGCGAACTGGGCATCCGCAAATCGTCCGCCCAGATCACTGTCCATTACACGAAGGAATCCCTCCTCGGCAAACAGGTCCTCGGCGTCGTCAATTTCCCACCCAAACAGATCGGCCCCATCCAGTCCGAATGCCTCATCACCGGCTTCTATCGAGAAGACGGCAGCGTCATCCTCGCCATCCCGGATCAGTCGATGCCAAACGGCAGCAAACTCGGGTAGCGTGAGCGAAATGTTTGACACAGAGTTCACAGATCCCACCGAGACGAAGACCATTTGCCACCTGCGCGGACTACGCATGCAGCTCCCCGTCGAGTAAATCAACGCTCTCCACCGGGCCGGCAACGAGTGATGTTGCCCGTTTTGATCATAAGATGATAGAACTTCCGCTTCTGATTCACTTTAAGAAGATACCGGATTACACCACAGAGGCACGGAGGCCACGGAGGGAAGATAAAAGTTCTCTCTTCTGATCTCTGTGTACTCCGTACCTCTGTGGTTAATTCCTTCTTTGTTTTTGAAACGCCACTCGGATTGTGGCGTGCGTTGACGAGATGGAACTCATGCGCGGTTACTTTCTGAACATCGTTTACTTCGGCATCCTGTTGATCGCGATACCGGTTCTGCTGTGGCGCGCGTTTCGACTCGGCAAATACCGTCAAGGCTGGCCCGAGAAACTGTGGGGGCGGGTCCCGGTTCGCGAGAATCTGCACAGGCCCGCAGCCTGGTTTCATGCCGTCAGCGTCGGCGAAGTCCTGCAGCTGCAGCGTCTGGTCAAGGAATTTCAGGGGCGTCACCAAGGCTGGGACGTCGTCATCACGACCACCACCTCGACTGGTTATCAGGTCGCTGTCGAAAAATTCCCGACCTGCCATGTCTCTTATTTCCCCCTCGATTTCACCTGGGCCGTTTCCCGGGCTCTTGATCGCTTTCAACCCTCGGTTCTGGCCCTCGTCGAACTGGAGCTCTGGCCGAATCTGATCAACGAAGCCAAACGACGCGGCGTGAGCGTCTGCATCGTCAACGGACGGTTGAGCGAAAAAAGTTTCAAAGGTTATGCCCGCCTGAAACGCATGCTCGCACCGACGATGTCGCAGATCGACCTCGTCCTTGCACAGAACGCAGAGTACGCAGAACGCTTCCGCGCCCTTGGCGCACCTGCTGCCCGAGTCCAGGTCACCGGCTCGATCAAGTTCGACGGCGTCACTCTCACCTGCGATCCCCTCAAGCTCGCCAGTCTCAAGCAAAGTTTCCAGCTGAACGATGCATCGCCTGTCTTCATGGCGGGCAGTACGCATCCGCCGGAAGAGGAAATCGCGATCCTGGCCTGGCAGAAGGTCCGTGAAACGTATCCCGATCTCAAACTGCTCCTCGTCCCTCGCCACGCAGAACGTTTCGACGAAGTTGCCAGCCTCGTCAAATCGTATGATGTCACCCTCATCCGTCGCAGCCAGCCCAATGAGATTCACCGCGGCTCGAAATCGGGAACCGTTCTGCTTCTCGATACGCTCGGCGAACTCACAACCACCTGGGGACTGGCCGACATCGCCTTCGTCGGCGGCTCGATCACACAGCGTGGCGGGCAGAACATGATCGAGCCCGCAGCCCTGAAAAAGCCTGTCCTTCTTGGCCCCAACGTCTGGAACTTCTCGCAGATCGCAGGTGAACTTCTCGAAGTAAAAGCCGCGGTGACGGTTCTGAATGAAGAAGAAATTGTCGAACAATTGCTGACGTTGCTCTCCGATCCCAAACTCGCTATGAGCATGGGGCAAGCCGGTCAATCCGTCGTCGTGAAGCATCAGGGAGCCGTTGCGAAAACGCTGGATGCGATTGACCATCTCCTGCCAGCTGAGCGATCAGAGAGACGGGCCGCGTAAATGGACGCGGATTTTCCTGCTCATTTGCCGCCATCACGGGACGTCCAGATTCCCTGAGAAACTGTTTGATAAATCGTTGCTCGACGTTCGGATACCTGATCAGCGAGCGATATGGGAGGGCGAACCTCCGTGTGAGCCGCTCCTTTGCGTTGCGAAACGTAAGCTGTGAGATTGACTTCGGTGGCCTCGACGTTTGCAAGCCACGGCACATCATTCAATGTTGATTCGCTGTTGAACCATTGCAACGCGGGACAGCGGCTCGGACGGAGCCTCGCCCTCTCTGACACGCCGTCTGGATTTTTCTAACACCCTCTCGCTGGGCGACTCCCTGAAATTTTACTGCTCGTTGGGTTGACATTGCTTTTCGTCGCGAATCGGACCCGCTACACTTTTGGCTTGCTGGCCTGTTCACGATGACGGCCAGACGTTTGCCCGACAGGGGCTTTGCTCGCAGCCGTTTACGAAAGGGGATGCTGACTCGCTTCAGCGCCAAAAGAGAGTTTATGCCGAAGTACGTTTTCACCAGTGAATCGGTCAGCATGGGCCACCCGGACAAGGTTTCCGATCAGGTGTCCGATGGCGTTCTGGATGCTCTGCTGGCTCAGGACCCGATGTCTCGCTGTGCCTGCGAAACGCTGTGCACCACCGATTTCCTGCTGCTGGCTGGTGAAATCCGCACCTCTGCCAAAGTTGATTATGAGAAGATCGCCCGCGAAGTCGTCAAAGACATCGGCTACACCAGCGACGACATCGGCTTCAACGCCTCAACCTGCGAAGTCGTCATCAAGCTGCACGAGCAAAGCGCAGACATCGCTCAAGGGGTCGATGCCGACGGTGCCGGCGACCAGGGTCTGATGTTCGGCTACGCCTGCAACCAGACTCCTGAATACATGCCCGTTCCCATCGCCCTGTCTCACCGCATCCTCAACAAGCTGACCGAAGTCCGCCAGAACGGCGTCGTCAACTGGCTGCGACCAGACAGCAAAAGCCAGGTCAGCGTCGTTTACGACAACGGCGTGCCTGTCGGAATCGATGCCGTTGTTGTGTCAACTCAACACTCCGAAGGCGTCGAGAACAAAGAGATCCATGAGTTCGTCACCAACGAAATCATCAAGAAAGAAGTTCCCGCTCAATTCCTGACCGGCAACACCAAATACCACATCAACCCAACCGGCAAGTTCATCATCGGCGGTCCTCACGGCGATACCGGCCTGACCGGTCGCAAGATCATCGTCGACACTTACGGCGGCTGGGGCCGTCACGGCGGCGGTGCATTCTCCGGTAAGGACAGCACCAAAGTCGACCGTTCAGCAGCTTATGTTGCACGTTACGTTGCCAAGAACATCGTTGCAGCCGGTCTTGCCACCGACTGCGAAGTCCAACTGGCCTACGCCATCGGCGTCGCTGACCCGGTCAGTATCCGTGTCGACACTTTCGGCACCAACACCGTCGACGAAACAAGCATCGAACGAGCCGTCCGCGAGATCTTCCAACTGACGCCACAAGGCATCATCAAGTCTCTGGAACTGCGTCGCCCGATCTTCCGCAAGACCGCTTCCGGTGGTCACTTCGGCCGCAACGACCCAGACTTCACCTGGGAAAAAACCGACAAGGCCTCCGCCCTCCGCCAAGCCTGCGGCCTCTCAGCCGAAGTTCCCCCCGTCAAATTCATCCTCGCCTAACCCCGTCCCTTCTCCCCCCGGGAGAAGGTGGCCGAAGGCCGGATGAGGGCAACGCGCCAACAATCGTCCCCATTCATAAGGGCCATTGAGGGCAGCTCACCACATCATTCCGAATGCCTTTCGCCGCGTTGATAACATCTCCAAAGCGTGTCACCTCCCAAGGCGACACGCTTTTTTTTACGCAACTCCGTCTTACCCAAAGTCCCGCAACCCGATACCCTCTGCGACTTGTTCCTGTTTGTCGTGGAGACTGATTTTGTTCGCTCGTGACCGATTGATTGTTCTGAAAGGCTTCCTCGCCGCGTCACTGCTCGTGACGTTGGTTCTGATGGTCAGTTTCCTGCTGATCACTCTACTCTCTGCTCGCGTCTTTGATCCATCCCCGGTACCCGTCGTGTTGGGGCTCGCAGGGTTGCTGGTGCTCAGCGAAATCGGGTTGTCGTTCGGCATACAGACTCGCCCCTTCACGCTGGCAGTCCTCACTTACGACGTGACGATTTCCTCTTCCAGCCAGTCATACGCCTACCAGTTCATCGTCCGCTGTCTCGTCTTCTCGACGTTAATTCTGGCGGCGGTTTCGATTGGCCATACTTTCTGGTGGGGAGTTTTGACGCCGCTGCTGCTTTACTCTCTGGCAACCCTCGCGAGCACGAAAGCAAAGCCCGCAGAGGATTCAACAAGCCTGGACGTCGTTCAGACGCCAATCGAACCAGATGACGAGCCCATCCAGGAAAGCAACGACGATGACGCGTCCCTCAAGCTGACCCGTCGCATTCGCACGCTCGATACCAGCCAGCTCGACGAGATCGAAGCCCTCATCCGCTTCGAATTCGCAGCCGATGAGGATCTCCGCATTATTCATCTCCCGATCCACCCTCCCCTGCCTTCCACACCAGAAGTCGATGTCGAACTGGCCGCTGGCGAAAATTGCCGGGTGAATGTCACAGATACGAAAAGTTATGGGGTCCGAATCGAGATCAAGCGAAGTCGTTCGACAACATCGGCAAAAGTCGAACTGGCTGTTTTAATTTATTCGGAAGTCGGTTCATCAGCCGTCGCGTAAAGCTCA
The DNA here is from genome assembly GCF_052161635.1 of Lacunimicrobium album. Taxonomy (GTDB): domain Bacteria; phylum Planctomycetota; class Planctomycetia; order Planctomycetales; family Planctomycetaceae; genus SXPC01. The sequence goes on along the minus strand of NZ_CP197413.1, from coordinate 2,647,860 downwards.
ATCCTGGCTGAAGTTAAGAGCGATTGACCGACGTTCAAAGACTGGAACTCAATTTCCAGCAGGTTGTTCGGCTCTAATTGCTCGGTCAAATCGACAGCGTTCCAGTTTTTACGCACCGAGAGAAGCTGTTCTGACGGGATAATACGCCCATTGATGCTCACTTTTGACGAGTCAAAAAGTCCCTCAAAACCGAGCAATACCCGCTCGTTGGACAGATTGGTAGGGCAGCCGAAGCGTCGTCTCAAAATGACTGACCGCGTGTCAGGTGGGAGAGGTTCGGCGATTTGCGCTGGTAGTTGGATGGTTGTTTCGACATCTTTGGACGGATTGCCAGTTAAAATGGAGAATTTCCACGGACCCGCCAAGCGAATGATGTGATTTGGTTCCGGGTGTGAGGATTCGTAGCGATTCATTATTTACAAATCCACATTTCGATGAAATGATTACTCAAGACGACCTGTTTTGCCAAGATTGAAGGAATTCAATCCAGGGGGAAACGCTGATGTGTCCCGATTGTCTGCGGGCTGCTTGGCGTTAGCAATGATGGTCGTTGAGAAAAGTACGGAGGCTCTTCTGCCGGTCTACGGAGAGGCCTCGCTGTTTAGGCTGGGGCATCAGAAATGGTGCGCGGATCAAACTGATACCGCCCTAATAGGCGAATCCAGGCATAGATTGAAAGCACATGCACATCAAAGCAAGCGAGTCGACCCTCCTGGAAGCCCCCGGTGGTGAACTCAAAACCGTCTTCAGTAAACGCACTGCCCGCCTGACGGGTGTCCGCATGATCGCCTCCGGCAGTTATGTGCCGGACAACATGATCACCAGCGAGTCGATGGAACAACGCCTGGGTCTCGAACCCGGCTGGGCCAAACAACGGACCGGCATCCTTGAACGCCGCCACGTCTCCGACGGTCAGGCGACGAGCGATCTGGCTGTGGAAGCAGGTCGACGTGCCCTCCACAATGCAGGTCTTGCGCCCGAGCAAATCGACCTGCTGGTCGTTGGAACCTTCACGCCAGACTACCTCTGCCCCTCCACAGCGAACCTCGTCCAATACCGACTCGGCGTGGATGCACCTGCGTTCGACATCGCTGCCGCCTGCTCGGGTTTCATGTACGCCATGGCGACTGCTGCTCAATACATCGCGACCGGCAATGCCCGTTATGCGATGGTCATCGGAGCAGATACCAACAGCCGCATCGTCAATCAGAACGATCCCAAGATCGCTCCCCTGTTTGGCGATGGGGCAGGTGCGGTCATCCTGACTCAGGGACATCAGCAGCAAGGGCTCGTCGCGTACCAACTCGGTTCCGATGGCTCTGGCGGCCCGATGCTCTACCGACACACCGGCGGTTCGATGAACGAATTGACTCCCGAGTCGCTGGCGCAGGGCCGACATTACCTGCAAATGGACGGCCGCAACGTCTTCAAATGGGCCGTCCGCGCCGTCGCTGAAACAATGCAGATCGTCGCAGAAGCAGCCGAGATCTCACTGGAAGACGTCGACTACTACCTGCTCCATCAAGCCAACATGCGAATCCTGGATGCGACCTGCAAGGCGCTGGGCATCTCGAACGAGAAACTGATCAACAACCTCGACCGCTACGGCAACACCTCCGCCGCCTCGATCCCGCTCTTGATCGACGAACTGATGCAAGCCGGCCGCCTGGAAACTGGCGACACCCTCATGATGTCCGGCTTCGGCGGCGGACTGACATGGGGAACAGGGCTGTTTCGCTGGTAAGGTTCGGACTGGAACGCAGAACACGCTGAGAGTAAGTGTCAATGCGTCACAACGAGATGTTGCTTTCCCTTTTTCTGTTTTGTTGAAATGCCGGTTAATTTGATGATCGGCATACCAAGTGTCTGACAGACTTCACTTGGGTTTTGTGCGAAGATTTGAAGTAATCGAAGCGATGCCCCACTAGGTTGTCGGGCACCTTGCTCCCAACTCTGGATAGTCTTCGTTGATACGCTAAGCATTTTTGCAAACACCGCTTGCGACATACCCGTTTGTTGTCGGAGTTGTTGAAGCGTATGTCCGTCGATAGATGGTGGATCATCCGGAATGATCGTTTGCTTCAACGTGATCTCGCCACGTGCATGAGAAATTGCTTCTTCAAGCCCGGATTTGACGCTCTCGAAAAAATTTGGTTTTGCTGGCATTGTTGGAGGCCTTACTTCGGGTTATTCCGGAGTGCTTCTTCTTTGAGTGTTTTGGCGAGCGAGGCAAAGACTTTCTTCTGGTCTGGTGTCAGATCGTCAGCTTCATCTTTGTCATATCCATAAATGAGGTAAATCCATCTCACTTCTGGAATATGGTAATAGATAATACGGACACCTCCTCGCTTGCCTTTGCCACGCTTGGGATCAGAGAATCGTATCTTTCTCAAGCCTCCGCAACCGGGCATAACTGTCCCTGCCTGCGGATTTTCCTTGAGATAATGCTGAAACACTGAATACTCGTCATCGGTGAAGATTTTCGTTACCCAAGATGTGAAAGCTCTAATTTCGAGTAGCGATGCATTCATGATACGCGACTCCTACTCAGTGGGATAGCCTATTTCGTTTCGCTCTTTGTGTATGCTTCCCGCTCCGCCATCCCCATCAGCGGTAACTCTCCGTCGGCTCTGACCGGCTTCGGCGTCCACCAGACGTCCAGCGGCATGCCGTCGGCTGAGTTGCGGACGAGGAAGTAGATCACGGTGGACGTACTCCAAAACAAGCTCACACCCAGGCCGCAGAAGATGAGGAAGATGACTTCGAACCAGGGTTGCAGCGGGGCGACGGTTTGAGATGGAAAGTTGGTTCCTTCTTCCAGAATCGTGCGGACGGTGCCTGCGAACAGGAACGCGAACTGGTACAGGAAATTGAGGACAAACAGCGACCCGAACAGCATCAATAAATAGTAAACGCCGCGGTTCAGAATGTAGTGATAACTTCGACTGAAGGCATCAAACCCATCGCAGCGGTCGGTCCCCGTCGACGCCACGACCAGCGGGAAACTGAGGACGATGCACCACAGAATCAACGCGAGCGGAAAGCTGAGCAGCATGACGAACGACGTCGCAGCCGGTCCGATGATATCGATCCCCGAAAGCCGTCCGACCAGCCAAGTCATGCCCCAGAGAACGAAAGCCATTCCGCCCGGCAAAAGGACCGCGCTCGAAACTTTCAGGCAGTTCCGGTAGGCATATCCGAACGCAGCGTTGACCCCCATCCTCTCCCCTGTCGCGAATTCACACGCTGCCATCCGCGTCAGCATGACACCGAAAAAGCACCACAGCGCGATGGCGAGAATCGCCGTCACCAGCAATTCCGCCATCGAGCGAGTTGTGATGGGGATCGAGAAAAATTCTGCGAAGTTCGAAATCGACTGTTTGAAACTCGTCAGCGGCAGCAGCAGCGACTCGGTGGCTTCCAGTCGTCGATCGCTGAGTGGTTGGCTATGGACGAGAGTGTCATAAAACGTCTGGCTGTGAATCAGGTAGAGGTTTTCAAACGACAACTCCTCCGGACTGCTGATCTGGACGCGGGGAGGCAGATCTGAAATAGAAGAGCGGTCTGCATAAGGATTCACAAACGGAATGACCGAAAACAGGAACGCCACGACCGCCCCGACCAGCATTTTCCGCCAGTCAAACGCGATTCCCCAGATCCTCAGCAGATGCAAAACAGGAAACCAGCGACGCAGGCGGGCCCAGTCCGTGATGACAAACTCTTCCTGAAGCGGGGGCTGAGGGCGTTCGAGCATGGCCTGTCCTGCAATTTTCAATCAGTGAACCAGAAGCCGGTGGAAGGGGTCACGTTAGCGGAGGCGACTCAAAACCGGCAAGCCAGATCGGCACAGGTCATCGATCTCCGCTCAAATTTCACTGAAAAATCGCAGTCGTCGACTTGGATGTTTGACTTTTCAAACAACAGCCACATACTGACATGTAAGGAAAACCTCATGCGTCCCGTGATCATCGTCATTTCGATTATTACCACATCCTCCGAATAACGGCGGCTGCGAGGACACATTCTACCCGAATCCAAACCCCTCAGGTCGCCCACCCGGCCTGAGGGGTTTTTTGTTTCTGGAAATTAGAAAATGGAAATTAGAAAATAGCCGATCCGCTTCGCCAGCCTGGAAGTCATTCTCTTGGTTTGACCAATTTCCAATTTCCAATTCCTAATTTCAACAAAGCTTTTCGACTCACAATCTGCAAGAAACCGAACATCCCATGTCCACCCCCGCCCGCCGCATTCAGATCTACGACACGACGCTTCGCGATGGTTCTCAAGGCGAGGGGGTCAACTTCTCGCTGCAGGATAAGCTGCTGATTACGCAGATGCTCGATGAGCTGGGATTCGATTTTGTCGAAGGGGGGTATCCTCTCTCCAACGAAAAGGATGCCGAGTATTTCCAGCGCGTTCAGGATCTCGATCTCAAGCATGCCCTGGTGTGTGCGTTCGGGATGACGCGTCGTCGAGGGATCACGGCTGATAAAGACATCGGGATGTGCGCGTTACGGGATTCCAAGGCGCCTGTCGTGACATTTGTCGGGAAGACCTGGGACTGGCACGTCCATGAAGTCCTCGGCGTCGATGAGCAGGAAAACCTCGCCATGATCCGCGACTCGGCTGCGTTTCTGAAAGCCGAGGGACGAAAAGTTCTTTACGACGCAGAGCACTTCTTCGACGGCTACGGCCATAATCCCGACTTTGCGCTGCGAACACTTCAAGCCGCTCAGGATGGGGGCGCGGAGATGATCATCCTCTGCGACACCAACGGCGGAACGATGCCCGAAGTGATCGCCGAGCGCGTGCAGGCTGCTCGTCAAGCATTGACCATTCCGGTTGGTATTCACTGTCACAACGACTGCGAACTCGCGGTCGCCAATTCGCTGGCTGCGGTCGAAGCCGGAGCCGTCCAGGTGCAGGGAACCGTCAACGGCATTGGCGAACGCTGTGGTAACGTCGACCTGATCTCGGTCATCGCGAATCTTGCGCTCAAGAAGAAAGGCTTTAGCTGTCTGAAAGACGGCAGCCTGGCCCGACTGACGGAACTGTCTCGGTATGTCTACGAACTGGCCAACATGAACTTCCGCAATGGCCAGGCATTTGTCGGGTCGAGCGCCTTCGCCCACAAAGGGGGGATGCACGTGCATGCGGTCAACAAACTCGCTGCCAGTTATGAACACATCAATCCCGAGACCGTCGGCAACGAGCGACGCATCCTCGTCAGTGAACTTTCCGGACGCTCGAACATCGTCGCCAAGACCACCAAGTACAAACTCAACGACGACAATGACCTCATGGCCCGCATCCTCGCCAAGGTCCAGGAACTCGAGAACGTCGGTTACCAGTTCGAAGCCGCCGAAGCCTCGTTTGATCTGCTGATCAAAAAAGTCGCCGGCCAGTACCAGCCAAGGTTCGAACGCCTGCATTACCGCGTCAACGTAGAAGCCGTTCCCGGTCATGAACCGTCAACGGAAGCGACCATCAAGCTCAAAATCGGCGACGAAATCCAGCACGTCGTCGGCGAAGGAGACGGCCCCGTCAACGCGCTCGATGTCGCATTACGCAAGGCGCTGATGGCCGCCTACCCGAACCTCAAGTCGATGCAACTGCTCGATTATAAGGTCCGTGTCATCAACTCCTCTCAAGGCACCGCCGCAAGAGTCCGTGTCGTGATTGAAAGCAAAGACAACAAACACGTCTGGAGCACCATCGGCGTCAGCGAAAACGTCATTGAAGCCAGCTGGCTGGCGCTGGTCGATTCGGTGGAATATAAGCTCTATAAAGATGAGGGAGTGTTGGGTTAGAATACCGTAAGAGTCAAAAGGAGATCCGAATGGCCACTTCGATCACAACACCTGCCATCAAGATGCTGCAAAACGGCGATCACATGAACTGGGACGAGTTCGTGGAGCGTTGCGAGCAGATTCCGGATCTGCCTCGCACTGAATTAATCTTTGGGGGCGTTTATATGAACGCTCAGCCTCTGGAATGGCATGATGAACCCGCAGAGGAAGTTCGGTTTCTGCTGAAGAATTACGTCAGGGCAACATTCGGAATTAAAGGCGGGGAAGAAACCACACTGCAACTCGCACCGAAGAATGGCCCACGCCCAGATGCCCACCTCCGGTTACCAAACTGGGCAGGAGGAAACGCTTACATTGACGAAAAAGGCTGGTTGACCGGTGCCCCGGTGTTATTGATCGAAATCGCCGCGAGCACGGCTAATTACGACCTTCACATGAAGAAGGATCTTTACGAGCAAATCGGGGTGAAAGAGTATCTCGTCTGGCGAACCATTGACGGTGAGGTCGACGCGTTCGATCTTGTTAATGGCGTCTTTCAGCGCCGCGATATGAAGGATGGAATCTGGGCGAGTCAGGTTTTCGCGGACTTGATGATCGATTTCCCTGCTCTGACGCGAGTTGATTACGACCAAGCACTCAAGACATTACAGAAAGGCTTGGCTTCCCCCGCCCACGCCGCTTTCGTCGCAGACCTGCAGGCTCGCAAAAATTCTACATGAGGTGACCGATCATGAATCGCGCAACAGCAGTCCAGCGAACACCGATTCTCCACGAAGGTGATCATCTCACGTTTGATGAGTTCATCGCACGCTGGGAGAACATGAATGAGTTTGAACGACGAGGCAAACATCCGGAACTGATCAACGGAAAAGTCTACATGAACGCGGCGGCCATCAGTTACAGCGGACATGGTCAGCCCCAACGAATGATCCTCGGGCTGTTCGAGCATTTTGTGGCAGAGACTCCCGGCGTTGAATGGGCAGCACCAGTGACGGCGAAACTTGACGATGAGAGTGGGCCCGAGCCTGACGCTGAACTCTTCATCCTGCCTGAATTTGGCGGAAACGTGCAGATTAACAATGGATTTCTGACGGGAACACCTGATCTCGTTATTGAGATCGCAGCATCCTCCGTCAGCAAAGACATGTTCGAGAAGCGTGACATGTACGAGCAAGCCGGCATTCCGGAATACTTGGTCTGGCGGACAGAGGACAGGGCGTTTGATTATTTCAGACTTGAGAAACAGCAGTACGTACATCGGACTCTAGATCCGGAAGAGAAATGGTTCAGCAGGACATTTCCGACTCTGGTCTTCGACATCCATTTTCTACTGGCGATCGATTATCGAGCCGCTTTGAAGACTCTTCGTCAATCGCTCGCCAGCCCCGCTCACGCTGTTTTCGTCGCTGAACTTCAGGATCGCAAATCAAAATGAGCAAATTCAAGTGCCAGTGTGGGCATATAATCTCTGATATTGTGTCACCCAATGAAGTTACCGGTTGGTTGCTTTCGGACAAAAGCGGCGAAAGGTTCTTCACCGAGATTGCCGAGCTTGTTAATGGCTACTTTCAGCACCTCGCAAGTAACGATCTCGATGCATGGCGGAGGCAATATTTCACTGCTGATTATCCGAATGATCTATCTGCAGGTGATGAAATTCATGACGCTTTGAGATCTCGATTTGTCGATCTGACATTGTCTTTGATGGAATGTGATCAGTGTGGACGTGTTTGGATTCAGTCAAAACCTGACGTGAATCATTATCATGCTTTTATGCCAGAGGATGAGCACGACAAGGGTATGAAGGTATTAGGTTACAACCATGCCACACTACCACCAGAAAGCGTCTAATTCGTATCGAATCGTTTTGTCGCATGACTCACCCGCGGTGAATCTTCCGTTTCCGCTCAGCGTCAAGCTTACTCGCAAATTCCTGCTTTCTCACCTATGATCTCCCTTCCGTGGGCCTCTGTGTTCCTCCGTGACCTCTGTGGTGAAACTCTGTATTTCTCATGACCGAACTCGCCAAGCAATACGAACCGAAACTCGTCCAGCAAAAGTGGTTTTCCTGGTGGCAGGGACGAGGCTATTTCGACGCCAATCCCCCCTCTCAGCAAAAAGGGGCCGCGAAGCCGCCGCATACGATCATGATCCCGCTCCCCAACGTCACCGGGGCGCTGCACATGGGGCATGCTCTCAACGGGACGCTGCAGGATCTCATCACCCGCTATAAACGAATGCAGGGATTCGAAGCCCTGTGGATGCCCGGCACCGACCACGCCGGGATCGCGACTCAGGCGGTCGTTGAACGTCGCATGTTCGAAGAAGAAGGGCTGACCCGCCGCGATATCGGACGCGAAGCGCTCGTCGAGCGGATCTGGAAATGGAAAGACATTTACGAACAACGCATCCTGGGCCAGCAAAAGCAACTCGGCGCCTCCTGCGACTGGCGACGAACTCGCTTCACGCTCGATGACGTCTGCAGCCAGGCGGTCCGTCGCACCTTCTTCAAGATGTTCAAAGACGGTTTGGTCTTCCGCGGCAAGCGACTCGTCAACTGGGATACGCACCTGCAGACCGCCGTCGCGGATGACGAAGTCTTTGAAGAAGACGTTGATGGCAACTTCTGGACCTTCCACTATCCCGTCGTGGATGACGCGGGCACACCGACCGGCGAAAAGATCTCCTTCTCGACGACCCGCCCCGAAACAATGCTCGGTGACTCCGCGGTCTGCGTTCACCCCTCCGACGAGCGTTATCAGCACATCATCGGCAAGCGCGTTCTGCTGCCGCTGAGTAACCGCACGATCCCGATCATCGCGGATGCCCTGCTCGCGAAAATGGACATGGGAACCGGAGCCGTCAAGGTCACCCCGGCTCACGATCCGAATGACTACGCAGCCGGTCTGCGCAACAACCTCGAGATGATCAACGTCATGAACCCCGACGGCACCATGAATGCCGAATGCGGTCCTTACGCGGGGCTTGATCGTTTCGAGGCCCGTAAGAAGGTCGTCGAAGACATGACCAAGCTCGGCTACTTCGAGAAAGTCGAAGCCCGCGTCATCCCTCTCAAGCACAGCGATCGCAGCAAGACCCCTGTCGAGCCGTATCTGTCGAACCAGTGGTTCATCAAGATGGACACGCTCGCTCAGGCGGCGATGGATGCTGTTGAAGATGGCCGCGTCAAGTTCTTCCCTCCGCGTTACTCGCGCACCTACCTCGACTGGCTGGGCGAAAAACGAGACTGGTGTATCTCGCGCCAGCTCTGGTGGGGACACCGCATCCCGATCTGGCGCAAGACCATCGACGCCAACGATCAGCCTCTCGAATCACTCGCGATCAAGATCGATACCGCGACGAAGTCCGCCCCCATTCCTGATGACCTTCTCAAAGAGATCAGCGTCACGTTCGGCGAAGACCTGGAAGATGGTCGCTACACCCTGCTCGTCTGCGTTGACACCGGCCACCAACATTTGGAACAACTCCTCGAAGGCCTCGGCTTCGCGCAAGAAGACGACGTCCTCGATACCTGGTTCAGCTCCGCCCTCTGGCCACATGCCACCCTTGGCTGGCCTGACGAGAAACACAATCCTCCCCTCAACAACGAGCCAGACCCGAATCAGCCTGGCAAGAACGAAGTCCTCGACTACTTCTACCCCGGCAACGTCCTGGTCACCAGCCGCGACATTATCACACTGTGGGTCGCGCGCATGGTCCTGACCGGCCTCTACAACAGGGGAGATGTCCCGTTTAAGCACGTCTGCATCCACCCGAAGATCCTCGACGGGTTCGGCCAGACCATGTCGAAGTCCAAAGGCAACGGCGTCGACCCGATGGACCTCATCGACAAATACGGCACTGATGCGGTCCGCTTCACGATCAGCTCGTTCGCAGGCGAGACGCAGGACGTCCGTCTGCCGGTTGGTTATGAGTGTCCTCACTGTGGAACCGTCATTCCTCAAGAGAAGGAACACCAGAAGCTCGCCCCTCGTGGCGGAGCCAAGCCGACGATTCAATGCACCAATTCGAAGTGTAAAAAGAAGGTCCAGTTCTCCAGTCCCTGGTTCGAGCCGGATGAAGGAGAACCGGTCGCGCGCATCGTCAGCGAACGCTTCGAGTACGGCCGCAACTTCTGCAACAAGCTGTGGAACGCGACCCGCTTCGCGATGATGAATCTCGAAGGCTACACCCCTGCCCCGCTGCCTCCGATCAGCGAACTGCCGCTGGAAGACAAGTGGATGCTCAGCCGGTTGAGCAGCGTCGTCGAGGAAGTCACGACGTCACTGGAACGCTATCAGTTCGACGTCGCAACGCGCAGTATCCGCGACTTCGCCTGGAACGAGTTCTGCGACTGGTATCTCGAAATGATCAAGCCACGCCTGCGTGACGAAGCTCTACGCCCCATCGCCCAGCGCGTCCTCGTCGGCTGTCTCGATACAATGCTCCGACTCCTCGCTCCCTTCACGCCGTTCATCGTCGAAGAACTCTGGCAACGCCTAGCCGAGATCGCCCCAGAACGCGGCTTCACCTGTGGCACAGACATTCCTGTCTGTGAACCTTCTTCCCTAGCGCCTAGCGCCCAACGCCCAGCGCCTCCTCTCCCCGAAGCCTCTGCCATGATCGCCGCCTGGCCCAACCTGCCGACATCCTGGAAAGACCCCCAGGTCGAAGCCCGTTTCGCTCGTCTGCAGGAAACGATCATCGCCGTCCGCAATGTTCGCGCCTTGTACAAGATCCCGCCGTCCGCGTCCGTCAAGCTGATGATCCGCGCGACGTCGGAAGTCGCAGGTCAACTCGGCGACGTCGCCTCTCAGTTCGAGAACCTCTCGAAAGCCGTCCTCACCGCCGCCGGTGCCGACGTCGTCCGCCCCCCCGCGTCTGCCAGTTTCACCCTCGGCGAAGCCGAAGGCTACCTGCCGCTGGAAGGCCTGATCGACGTCGAAGCCGAACTGGCCCGTCAACGAAAAGAGTCCGAGAAACTCACCGGCTTCATCAAGAGCCACGAAGCCAAACTCTCAAACGAAGGCTTCACCTCAAAAGCCCCACCACACGTTCTCGACGCCCACCGCGAAACCCTCGCCGGCTGGAAAACCCAACTGGAAAGCATCCAACAAATCATCACGCAACTGTCCGGCAAGTAGGGTGCTGGTGAGGCTTTGCGAACCGCACCAAATGTGCGTCAAATAACTGAGGACGCCAGAAGATGGAGACCGAAGAATACGAAATCCGCTATCTGAATACTGACCTCGATCTCGTCGCAGATTTCTCGCTGGAAGAGTTGTCAGCCAAAATTGAAGAGCAGAACTGCTATGCTCTTCACACCACGCATGGCGAGGATGGCAAATGGTACGCCAGTTACGAAAGTCATCTAGAACACGACGACCTTGATGACTCTCTGCCGCATCATCTCGAAATTTTGCTGACAGCATTAGAGAGTCTCGATCAAGATGCAAAGAGTCAGCTGTCGCGTTGCGCGAAGTTCGACTTCTGTGTCGGTATCGACTCCGGTGAGACACCAGGGAATAAGCTCTACCCGATTTCCGCGAACCATCTGTCGCGAATCGCAGCACTACGAGCCTCGCTTTCCATATGCGTCTATCGCGTACCCAGACAAAACGAAGAATCGAGGCCATCGCATACCGATACCTTGTAATTTCTCCCCTCCCCACTGAATCTCTCGCAATCCGCTCATCCCACCTTGGTCGCCGTTGGCGGTACTCTCTATAATTGACTTATTCGCAACCGGCACCACGAAGGCACACCCATGGCGGCTTACATTCAGATGGAACTCTCGCGGATCATCATCAGCGAGATCAACGATCATCAGGTCCTTTACCTGAAAGAAGTCGACGGCGAACGTCAGTTCCCGATCCTCATCGGCATCTTCGAAGCCACCAGCATTGATCGGCGTGTCAAAAAAACCATCCCACCACGCCCGTTGACTCACGACCTGCTCCGCAACGCCATCGAAGAGCTCGGCGGCGAAGTCCAGGACATCGTCATCCACAACCTGCAGGAACACACCTACTACGCCCTCATCCGCGTCC